>NZ_JBFAOM010000085.1:0-15036 GCF_040675235.1 Nonomuraea sp. NPDC049637 | reverse complement strand
GGAGGAGCGGGCGCTGGCCGCGTCGGTCCGGCTGGACTGGCTGGGCTGGCCGGACCTCGGGTTGACGGTGGGCCCGGGCCCCGTCCGGCCTTGGACGTCTGACTGTCACCTCGAATCGTGCGGTTCTCGGGAGGACGGAGGACGGCAGGCCCGTTGAGCAGGCACGACCCTTCGTGCGCCTCGCCCCTGCGGCGCGTCCAGGAGCCGGCGGCTCTGAAACCTGCTCGCCCGTCCGACGTGACAGTGCAGGTCGGCGCCGAAGCGACCCACCTGTGGGAGACGATGACCGGTATCTGGCCCCTCCACGCCGGCTGCCAAAGGCGGATCCCGAACGTCATCGTCGAGCGCCCGCCCCTGGCCTGGCCAGGAGCGAACTCATCATCGAACGCGCGGCCGACGCCGATGAGGGACGCCTGACACTCCGAGCCCGCCTTGGACGCGACCCGAACCGCAACGCCGGGCGCTCCGGCAGGCTCCTTCCCCGGAACTCTCGCAACCGCGGCTGCCAGACTCCCGACCGGACGCGGGACGATCGACGACACCAGGCAGGCTGAGCGGACGCGGCACGAGCCTGCCCCGCCGGCCGGCCGAACACCGGCGGAACCACCTGCGGGAGTGTTTCTGCATGTGGTTCCGCCTGTTCCGCAGCGCCCGCGCACGGTGTGATTGACCCAGCAAGCCTCCCGGTGGCCGGTCAAGCCCGGCTCGTCGACGGCATGTCGGCGTACCGGACCGAGGTGTTCAGCGCGGCGGTGCTGCCGCTGATCAGCCCTGCCGACGTCGACCCGCTTCGCGGGATCGCCGCACAAGGCAACGTCAACCACACAGGAAATGAGCATCCACCATGCACAAGCCAGTCCTCGAACCCGCAGCGCAAGCGTTCGTCGAGGCGACCGCGAACCCGCCGTACCTGTTCGATCTGGGCCCGGTCGAGGGCCGCAAGGCCGTCGACGCGGTCCAGAGCCCCGAGGTCGTCGTACCTGGCACCACCCGGCAGACCCTCGCCGAACCCGCCTTGACGATCTACCGGCCGGAAGGCGTCAGCGGGCCGCTGCCGGTGATCCTCTACATCCACGGCGCGGGCTGGGTGTTCGGCAACGACCACACCCATGACCGGCTCGCCCGCGAACTCGCCGCCGGCACCGGCGCCGCCGTCGTCTTCTCCAACTACAGCCTCTCCCCCGAGGCGAGGTACCCGGTCGCGATCGGCGAGAACTACGCGGCCGCGCAGTGGATCGTGCGGCACGGCGCCGAGCACGGCCTGGACGCCTCCCGGATCGCCGTGGCCGGCGACTCGGTCGGCGGGAACATGGCCATCTCACTGACCCTGACCGCCAAGCAGCGCGGCGACGTGCCGCTGCTCGGGCAGGCGCTGTTCTACCCGGTCACCGACGCCGCCTTCGACACCGGCTCCTACCACCAGTTCGCCGAAGGCTACTTCCTGCGCCGCGACGCCATGCAGTGGTTCTGGGACCAGTACACCACCGACCCGGCCCAGCGCGCCGAGATCACCGCCTCCCCGCTGCGGGCCGCCACCGAAGAGCTCGCCGGTCTGCCGCCCGCGCTGGTCATCACCGCCGAGGCCGACGTGCTGCGCGACGAGGGCGAGGCGTATGCGAACAAGCTGCGGCAGGCCGGGGTGCCGGTCACCGCCGTGCGCTACCAGGGCGTCATCCACGACTTCATGATGCTCAACGCCCTGCGCGGCACCCAGGCGGCCGAGGGCGCGATCCGTCAGGCCGTCGACTTCCTGTCCACGATCCTGTCCACCCGCTGAGCCCGGCCAGAAGGAAGCGATCATGTCATCCGGCACGGCCCAGCCGACCATCGTTCTCGTCCACGGCGCGTTCGCCGAGTCCGCCAGCTGGAACGGCGTCATCCAGCGCCTGCACGCGCACGGCTACCCGGTCATCGCCGCGGGCAACCCGCTGCGCAGCCTGTCCGGTGACGCAGCGGGTGTCTCCGCCCTCCTGGCCACCGTCGAAGGCCCGGTCGTCCTCGTCGGGCACTCCTACGGCGGCGCCGTCATCTCCAACGCCGCAGTCGGCCACGACCACGTCAGGGCCCTCGTCTACGTCGCCGCGTTCGCGCCCGAGGCCGGTGAGAGCATCGGGGAGCTGTCCGGCAAGTACCCCGGCGGGACGCTCGGGCAGACCCTGGCCGAGGTGCCGCTGCCCGACGGAAGCGTCGACCTGTACATCCGGCAGGACCTGTTCCACCAGCAGTTCGCCGCCGACGTGCCGGCCGAGCGCGCCGTGCTCGACGCCGCGGCCCAGCGGCCGCTGAACACCGTCGCGCTCAACGAGGGCGCCGGTGAGCCGGCGTGGAAGACGATTCCGTCCTGGTTCGTCTATCCGGAACTGGACCGCAACATCCCGCTCGCCGCGCACCGCTTCATGGCCGACCGCGCCGGCTCACGCGAGAGCGTCGAACTGCCCGGCGCCTCGCACGCCATCCCGGCCTCGGAGCCCGAGGCGGTGGCGGCCGTGATCATCGCCGCGGCGCAGACGATCAACTGATCTCAGCCGGGGTACAGCGCGGCGCCACCAGCGTCCTTCTCACACCCCGGCCGCGCTGAACACCCCGGCCGCTTGACCAGTCCTGCTTGTCCTGCCCTGCCGCGGCCCTGGCGTCGCGGCCCGAACGCGGAAGTCCCGCACACCCTGAAGGAGAAAAGATCATGACCAATGTCGCAGTCAACCGAGTTCGGCGTCAGGCGGCGCTCGCCCTCGGGCTGGCCACCGCCGTGGGCGCGCTGCTGGCGGTGCCCTCGCCCGCGCACGCCGAGACGTCCGCCCCGCCCAAGCCGACGATCGTGCTGGTGCACGGCGCCTTCGCCGACGCCTCCAGCTGGAAGGGCGTGATCACCAAGCTGAAGCGGGACGGCTATCCGGTGCTCGCCACCGCGAACCCGCTACGCGGCCTGACCGAGGACGCCGCCTATCTCACCGGTGTGCTCAAGAACGTCAAGGGGCCCGTGGTCCTCGTCGGCCACTCCTACGGCGGCGCGGTGATCAGCAAGGCCGCCGTGGGCAACTCCTCGGTCAAGGCACTCGTCTACGTCGCGGCGTTCCTGCCGGACAAGGGTGAAAGCGCGCTGGCCCTGTCGAACAAGTACCCAGGCAGCACCCTCGGGCCCAACACCCAGCAGTGGACCTACCAGTCGCCGGGCGGAGGCACGGCGATCGAGCTGACGATCAAGCAGGACAAGTTCCGCGGGCAGTTCGCCGCCGACGTACCGGCTCGCAAGGCTGCGGCGATGGCGGCCTCCCAGCGGCCGGTCGCGGTCGCCGCGCTGGAGGAGAAGGCGACAGAGGCGGCCTGGAAGACCGTCCCGGTCTGGTCGTTGATCGCCACCGGCGACAAGAACATCCCGCCGGCCGCCCAACGGTGGATGTCGCGGCGCGCGCACGCCTCGACGGTCGAGGTCGCGGCCTCCCACGCCGTGTCGGTCTCCCAGCCGGGCAAGACCGCCGAGATCATCGTCAAGGCCGCACGCGCCACACGCTGAATCCGCCCGCTTCGACGACTGCCTGGCAGCGACCGCCCTGGAGATGCTCCCTCCGGCGACGCGATCGGCGCCAGGCGTCGTCGAGCGGCGGCAGCACCCACCCCCCGATGACAGGACGGACTCATGCCCTCCACTTCCGACCTCGCCCAGGTCCGCCATGCCAACGCCACCGGCCGGACCCCCGTCGTGTTCATCCACGACCCGTGGCTGCTCCCCTCAAGCTGGAAGCGCTGGGCCGACGTGTTCGAGGAGGCGGGATTCGCGTCCGTCCTCCCCGCCTGGCCTGCCGGCGAAGCGGCCGACCACGTCGCGGACCTGATCGGCGGGCTGGAGCGCAAGCCCGCCGTCGTCGGCCATGGCGTCGGCGGCCTGCTGACGCAGATCATCGCGGGACGTGGCCTGGCCTGCGCCGCCGTGGCGATCAGCCCGTCGCCCTCGCCCGCGGTGCTGCCGCCACCGATGACCCCGGCGGTCCAGGCCCGCGCCAGCGGCACAGCACCGCTCGCCTACGAGCAGTTCCGCCACTCCTTGGCCAACGCGGTCGGCGAGGAGGAGGCCGGGCGGCTGCATGAGGCGTTCGTCGTGCCCGCGCCGGGCGCACCGCCGCTCCCGGCGCCCGCCACGGACTTGCGACCGTGGGGCGAGTGCGATGCCACCGCCCAGCACCGGGGACCGCTGCTGCTCATCTCAGGGGAACTGGATCGCATCGTCCCGTGGGCCGCCGCGCACGCCTTCTACCAGCGGCAGGCTCGCAACGAGCAGCACCTGACCGAGATCATCGAGCTGCCCGGCCGGGGCCACTCGCTGACCGTCGACCACGGCTGGCGTGAGGTCTGCGGCACCGCCCTGACGTTCATCCAGCGCTTTGTGGAGCCGTGAGGGGCATCACCGCGTCAAGCTCCGCGAGCACCTGGGCCGCCCGGTCGGTGTCGCCGTCGGCCTCGAACAGCTCCAGCGCCTCCTCGAACGCCTCGCGAGCGGCCTCCACCTGCTCCAGCTCGATCAGCGCGCGGCCCAGTTTGGTCAGCGTCGTCGCCGTGACCCGGCCGATCGGCACGCGTATCTCCCGCAACGCCTGACGGTAATGGTCGGCGGCCTCCTGCAAGCGTCCGAGGGCTCGGTAGCCGTCACCCAACCGGTCCAGCACCCTCGCCAGAGCCTGACCGACGAGGTCGGGAGAGCCGCCGAAGGCGGGATCGCGCAGCCGATCCACCAGAGCCAGGTTGTGCCGGACGGCCTCCTCCACCCTCCCCAACCGGATCAAGCAGTGGCCCGCACCGCTCAACGCCTGCGCGTAACCTTCCCTGTCCCCGGCCTCCGGGAAGAGCTCCGCCGCCTGCCGGAGGTGGTCCAGCGCGGTTTCGTCGCTCACCCGATCGTTGCGACCCCACAGCGCCCAGGTCGCGTAGATCAGCGCCCAGCCCTGCTGGCGCAGGTCGCCGACACCTCGGGCCAGCTCCAGCGCGCGCAGCGCGGTCGCCTCCGCCTCGCCGAAGCGGGCCTGGCACTGGGTACGCGCCCAGGACAGGTAGTTGAGATGCACCGCCTCCTGCCTGCGGTCGCCCACCGCGCGAGCGGCGGCCGCGGACAAGCCGAAGACCTCGGGCCAGTGCTCCCAGTGCAGCCACTGGTCGGAGAACCAGTGCATCGCCTCGGCGACCTCGACCACCCGGGCGTGCTCGCCGAGGCCGGCCGCCGTACGCAGCGCCGCGAACCACGCCTCGCCCTCGGCCATGAGCCATTCCCGGGCCTGCCGCTGGTCGTCCAGCTCGACCAGCGAGCTCCAGTCCGGGGGCGGCGCCCCGTAGTCGGGCTCGAACCAGCGCCCCGCGACCGTCGCGACCTCCAGCAGCCACTCGTCCATCCGCCGCCGCGCCCGCCGCTGGGCCTCGATCGGCTCCTCCTGCGACAGCCGGGCGCGGGCGAACAACCGCACCAGGTCATGGAAGCGGTAACGCCCCGGGAACGGCGACAGCAGCAGACCGAGGTCGACCAGCTCCTCCAGGGCGTCCTCGGCGTCGGCCAGGCCGAGCTCGGTGAGGACCGCGGTCATCGGGACCCCGAAATCCGGCGCCGCCGCCAGCGCCAGGCGACGGAAGCTCTGCCGCGCGGGCGGCGAGAGCTGCCGGTAGGACAGCGCGAAGGCGGCGGCCACGGAAAGGTCACCCGCCGACAGCGACTCGACCCGCCGTCCCTCATCGCCGAGCCGCTCGGCCAGGTGCCCGGCCGTCCAGCCCGGCCTGCTCTGCAACCGGTTGCCCGCGATACGCAGCGCCAGCGGCAGGTTCCCGCACAAGCTCGCCACCCGCGCCACGCCGTCAGGATCGGCTTCGGCACGTTCGGCGCCGACGATCGAGCGCAGAAGCGCGGCGGCCTCCTCAGCGGCCAGATGCTCCAACGGGAGCTGGTGCACGCCCTCCAGCCCGGCCAGCGGCCGACGGCTGGTGATCAGCGTCATCACGGGACCGGCCGAGGGCAGCAGCGGACGCACCTGGCTCTCGTGAGCCGCGTTGTCCAGAATGATCAGGCACCGCCGTTCGCGCAGCAGGGCC
The DNA here is from genome assembly GCF_040675235.1 of Nonomuraea sp. NPDC049637. Taxonomy (NCBI): domain Bacteria; kingdom Bacillati; phylum Actinomycetota; class Actinomycetes; order Streptosporangiales; family Streptosporangiaceae; genus Nonomuraea; species Nonomuraea sp. NPDC049637. The sequence continues at coordinate 8,973 of NZ_JBFAOM010000085.1, read as the reverse complement.
CGATAATGGCCCGCGCGGTCCTCCTCGGAAGCGGGGATGAGCCGCTCGGCCACGCCCAACGCGCTGAGCAGCCGCGACAACGCGGTCCCCGCGTCCACCGGGACCGGGTCCATGCCACGCAGATCCAGGTAGAAACAGCCGTCGGGGAACAGATCCGCCAGCTGCCCACCGGCACGCACCGCCAGCGCAGTCTTCCCGATCCCCGCGGCACCGGAGACCGCCGCCACGACGGCCGCCCCCGTAGCCGACCCGCCGGCGGCCTCCTCGTCCCCGGCACGGGCCGCCAGGTCGCGCAACGTGCGCAGTTCCCGGCTCCGCCCGGTGAAGTCGCCCACCCCGCGGGGCAGCTCACACGCGCCCTGCGCAGGGGCGTCCTGGCGCGGCCGTCCCGCCCGCGCCGCCTCCGCCAGCGCCGCCCGCTGCGCGCCGTCGAGCGGCAGCGCCTCGGCCAGCGCCACGACAGTACGCCGCTGCGGGCTCCGGCTGATTCCGCGCTCCATGTCGCTGATGGCCCGTACGCTGACGCCCGAGGCCTCGGACAGCTCCTCGATGGTCAGCCCGGCGGCCTGCCGACGACTCCGCAGCAGACTGCCGAACGACTCCACCATCTGTCCCCCTCAAACGTGCCCCAACGCCCTTATCGACTCTACCTACCTGGGCTTATGGGTCGTCCTGAGCAGACATGGGTGCGATCCAGCCGCCGGAGGCCGCCCCACGTCCCCATCGGGGACGGCGAACGCCATCCGACCATCGACCTCCTCGATGAGACCAGACGTCTGGACTGGACGCCTGTCCTTCGAATTCGGGAGATCGGATCGTTCCAGGGGTGGGTGACGTCGGTGAGCCCTGGACGAGCGCGTGCAGCTTCTCGACGGTGTTCTCCCGGCTCCGCCATCCACCGTTCGGTTGATTAGGCGATCAGCCGCTCCGCGGCCAACGGTAGCTGCCGGGACGATCCGCTGGTCGGGGCCGTGAGGCGATGCTTGTGCCATGGCAGTCATCGAAGTCGTAGACCTGGTCAAGAGGTACGGGAGCCAGTCAGTCCTGGAGGGCGTCACCTTCTCGGTGGAGGCCGGGGAGATCTTCGGCATTCTCGGCCCGAACGGCGCGGGCAAGACCACGACGGTGGAGTGCGTGGAGGGCCTGCGCCGGGCCGACAGCGGCCGGATCAGCGTCCTCGGTCTCGACCCGCTCACCGCGGGCGGTGAGCTGCGCCAGCAGATCGGGGTGCAGCTCCAGCACACCCAGCTCCCGGAGAACATCAAGGTGTGGGAGGCGCTGGACCTGTACGCCTCCTTCTACGCCAAGCCCCGCGACTGGCGCGAGCTGCTGGAGCAGTGGGGGCTGAAGGACAAGCGCAACGCTCGCTTCGGGAAGCTGTCCGGTGGCCAGAAGCAGCGGCTGTTCATCGCGCTGGCCCTGGTGGGCGATCCCCGGGTGGCCTTCCTCGACGAGCTGACCACCGGGCTCGACCCGCAGGCGCGGCGGGCCACCTGGGAGCTGATCAAGCAGGTGCGGGCCGGCGGGGTGACCGTGGTGCTGGTCAGCCACTTCATGGACGAGGTCGAGGAGCTGTGCGACCGGGTGGCGGTCGTCGACCGGGGCCGGGTGGTCGCGCTCGACACGCCCGCCGGGCTGGTCGGGGCCGAGCACGAGATGCGCTTCACCCTGCTGGCCGGGACCGCCGCGGAGCTGCCGGCGCTGCTGGGCGCGCTGCCTGGGGTCACCTCGGTCGAGGTGACCGGAGCCAAGGCGGTCGTCACCGGTCGTGGGGACTTCGCCAGCGCGGTCACCTCGCAGCTCGCCCGGCACAACCTGCTCGTCTCGGGCCTGCGTATCGACAAACGCACGCTGGACGACGCCTTCCTCGCCCTGACCGGCCGCACCTTCTCCTGATTCGCCCCCACCTTCCTTCCTGAGAGGCCCGAAGATGAGCGCGTTCGCCAAGCTCACCACCGTCGAGATCAAGTTGCTCGTCCGCGAACCCGGCTCGGTGTTCGCTCTGCTCATCCCGCTGTTCATCCTGGTGGTCTTCGGAAGTTCGGTCTCCTCCGGTGACACGGTGGTGGTGCCCATGGCGCTGTCCATCGCGGTCGGCCTCGTCGGGCTGTACCTGGTGCCGACCACCCTGGCGACCTACCGTGAGCGCGGGATCCTGCGCCGGTTGTCCACCACGCCGGTGCCGCCCGCGCGGCTGCTGGCGGTGCAGCTCATCCTGCAACTCATCCTGGCGGTCGTGGCCTGCGGGCTGCTGCTCGCGGTGGCCGGCACGCTGCTCGGCGCGAGGCTGCCCGGCGCGCCCGCTGCCGTCACGCTGGCCTTCCTGCTCGGCACGGGGGCGATGTTCGCGATCGGCCTGCTGATCGCCGCGCTGGCGCCGAACGGCCGGGCGGCCAACGGGATCGGCGTGCTGCTCTACTTCCCGATGGCCTACCTGGCCGGGCTGATCCAGCCGCCCACCCAGATGCCCGCTATCCTTGCCCAAATCGGGACATATACCCCGCTTGGCGCCTTTCGTCAGGCTCTGCAGGAGGTATGGGCGGGCGGTTTCCCGAACTCGTTGTCGCTGGTCATCATGGCGGGGTACGCGATGGTCATCAGCGTCGCCGCCGCCAAGCTCTTCCGCTGGGAGTAACGTGACCTCGCTCGACCTGCAGGAGGCCCGCCTCGAACGGCTCCAGGCCGTCGTTCCGTACCTCCTGCTCGGGGTCTCGGTCGCCCTCGCCTGGCTGACCGACGGACGGTCGCTCGCCGAGCATCTGCTGATGCTCGGCGTCGCCGCTGTCACGGCGGCCTGGATCGCGCTGCTGGGCCGCAGCCGACACCACGGTCTGTACGTCACCGGGCTGATCGTCTTGATCGGGGTGTTGTGCAGCCAGGGGATCTGGTTCGCCGCATTCTTCGCCTTCACCGGTTACCTGGCCTCCTGGCACCTGCTGAGCGGCAAGTGGCGCTTCTCCGGGATCGCCGCGACCGCGACGATCAGCGTGACCGGCTTCACCGGCGGCCTGCCCGCCCCGACGCTGCCTGCGATCCTCACCCACCTGTTCTTCATCGCCGCGATCACGTCGCTGGTCGCCCTGTTCAGCCTCGTCGGCGAGGTCACCACGGCCCGCAGCACCGAACGCAAGCGCATGGTCGCCCAGCTCGAAGAGGCGATGCGGGAGAACGCCGTCCTGCACGCCCAGCTCCTCCTCCAGGCCCGCGAGGCCGGCGTGCTGGACGAGCGCCAGCGCATGGCGCAGGAGATCCACGACACGCTCGCGCAGGGGCTCACCGGGATCATCGCTCAGATCCAGGCGGCGACGCAGGCCCGGGAGACCGGCGCGCGCTGGCGCGCGCATCTTGACACCGCCGCCCGGCTGGCCCGCGACAGCCTGGCCGAGGCCCGGCGCTCGGTTCACGCCATCGGGCCGGGCCAACTGGAGACGGCTCCGCTGCCCGAGGCTCTCGCCGAAGTGGTCGCCGGCTGGTCGGAGCTGCATGCCGTACCGGGGGAAATGACCACGACGGGCACGGCACGTCCGCTGCACCCGGAAGTCGAACAGACGGTGCTGCGGATCGCCCAGGAAGCGCTCGCGAACGTCGCCAAGCATGCCGAAGCCCGCCGGGTCGGCCTTACCTTGTCCTACATGGAAGATGTGGTCACCCTCGACGTCCGGGACAACGGTGTCGGCTTCGCCCTCGACCGCGCCGGCGACGGCGGCGGTTTCGGCCTGACCTCGATGCGCAAGCGGGTGGAGCGGCTGGCCGGCAGCCTGGAGATCGAGTCGGAGCCCGGCGGCGGCACCGCGATCTCGGCCACCGTCCCGGCGGTCGCCAGGGAGGAGGCGTGAGCACGCCGATCCGGTTGCTGATCGTGGACGACCACCCGATCCTGCGCGACGGCATCCGGGGCATGTTCACCGGCGACGACCGCTTCGAGGTGCTCGGCGAGGCCGGCGACGGCGGCCAGGCGGTCAAGCTCGCCCTCGCCCTGCGGCCGGACGTGATCCTGATGGATTTGCGGATGCCCCGCATGGACGGCGTGAGCGCCATCAAGGAACTGGCACGGACCGGCAGCACGGCCCGCGTCCTCGTCCTGACCACTTACGACACCGACCGCGACGTCGTGCCGGCCATCGAGGCCGGAGCGACCGGCTACCTGCTCAAGGACGCGCACCGCGACGAGCTGATCCGCGCGGTCGAGGCGGCCGCCCGCGGCGAGTCGGTGCTCTCGCCGTCGGTCGCCACGCGGCTGATCGGGCAGATCCGTGCGCCGGTCGCCGACCCGCTCAGCGCCCGGGAGGTGGAGATCCTGCGGCTGATCGCGCAGGGCACGACCAACCGGGAGGCCGCCGCCCGACTGTTCATCAGCGAGGCGACGGTCAAGACGCACGTGCTGCACATCTACGCCAAACTGGGCGTCAACGACAGGGCCGCCGCGGTGGCCGTCGCCTTCCAGCGCGGCCTGCTGACCTGACCGTCCGCCACGGCGGATCGCGGCCGATGATGCCGGCAGGTGGCCGACGTCCGGGACGCCCTCCGGCCCCTCCCCGGCGGGCCGAACGCGCCACGCCGACGGCGGCCAGCTGATCGACCTGGACATTCCCGTGGAAGGTTCGCACTCGCGAAGGACGTGCCGCAGGTGGCGCTCGTCGCAGAGCGGGCAGCGGTCGAGGTGTTTGCCGATGCCTAAGGCCATGGGGCAGGTTCGAGATGATCAGCCAGGCGGCGGAGAGCGAGCGCGAACCAACCGCGGAGGGGCAGGAGAGCAGGTCGGCGTGAGCGTGAGGGCATCGTTGCAAGATGTGCGGCCTCGGCTCGCCGTTCAGCGAGGTTTGCACGGATGAGCTCTTCATGCAGGTGATGCACCGAGGGCTCCTCAGGGTTCTTCGGGGGATGCGTGGTAGAAGATGAAGATGGGACGGGTGTCCGGGGGCGGCTCGCTCGATTCGACGCGTGATTGGGTCAGTTCGCGCCACGGCTTCAACACCGCGTTGAGCTGGTCGGCGAGCTGTACGAGCTCATCTTTGGTAAGCCGCAGGTGGCGGCTGCTTCCGAAGGACGCGTGGCGCCAGTCCTCCGGGAGGGTCATGTGGGTGCGTTCGAAGTCGCGCAGCCGCTCGAACTGGTCAATCACCCACTGTGAAGTCCATGCCCGTAGCGCGGCTCTGGCCTCGGGGGCTTCGGAGTCCCGAACCAGCGCCCAACCGCTCAGCGCTGCGCGCACCCACCGTTCGCGGCTGTCTCGGGCGAGCTCCGGCACGTCCTCGATCAAGCCATGTTTCTGCATTTGCCGAAGGTGATAGCTCACCTGGCCGGGGTCGGCATCCGCCCGCCGAGCAAGCTCACTTACCGTGACCGGGCCGATCCGGAACAGGAGGCTGAAGAGCTTCATCCGGAACCGGCTGGTCATGACCTTGAGCACGTCCACGTTGTAGTTCTGTGGCATGGCCACGACGGTAAGACCAGCCAGTGAAGATGCTCAAGGCATCTACTGGATCTTGAAAACGCCTGGCGTCACGCCGTAGATGTGAGCCTTCCGCAGAGCACGCTCTCGTCTAGGCTGCTCCAGGCTGGGCGTGCAGGGCAGCTGTTCATGGGGGACACCGGGGGGCGGGGTGGCGACGTGCCCATGCAGGTGGCGCTTCCCTGCTGACGTCCAAGGACGCGAGGTACGTACTTCTCGCAGGGCACGCTTGCCTCCAAGGCGAGAGCTACTCGACGCGCCACCCGCATCGCCACAATGAACTGGTCCTCGTCAAGATCTCGTACGACATGCTCGGCGTGAGCCTTGGGCGCCGGATCTCTGCCGATGATCGCACGAATGAAGCACGGGCCGGCCCTGGAGCGGCGGCTGCAGCTCGCGGATCTTCTCCCGGCGACGCGGCGGCGAGCTTCCTCGCGTCCCTGCTGGGCACGCCATCCACCGTTCGGTGGATCAGGCGATCAGCCGCATCAGCGGCCAACGGTAGCCGCCGGGACGATCCGCCGGCCGGGGCCGTGAGGCGATGCTTGTGCCATGGCAGTCATCGAAGCCGCAGACCTGGCCAAGAAGTACCGGAACCTCCCTCCCGGTGGAAGCCAGGGAGATCTTCGGCACCCCCGGCCCGAACGGCGCGGGCAAGACCACGACGGTCGAGTGCGTGCAAGGCCCGCGGCGGGCCGGCAGCGGCCGGATCAGCGTCCTCGGCCTCTTCGATGAGCACCATGCCTGACCGTATCGATCTCACCTACCACCCAGACGAAAGACGACAGAACATGCTCCGCGGACTCACCACCATCAGCTTCTACGCCCACGACGTCGCCGCCGCCCGCGACTGGTATGCCGAACTCCTCGCCACCCCGGCCTACTTCCAGCGCCCCGAGCAGGGCGACCCGGCCTACGTGGAGTTCCGCGTCGGCGACTACCAGCACGAGCTCGGCATCATCGACGCCCGCTACGCCCCGGACACCTGGAGCGCCCAGGACGGCGGGGCGATCGCCTACTGGGCCGTCGACGACCTGGAGGCGACCTGGGAACGCCTGCTGGACATGGGCGCCACCCCGTTCGACAAGCCGACCGAACGCGGCCCCGGGTTCGTCACCGCCTCGGTGCGCGACCCGTTCGGCAACATCCTCGGCATCATGATCAACCACCACTACATGGACATCCTGGCCGGCCGGAAGAGCTGACCACGATGACCGCCGTGGCGGCGCACCTGTGGGAGGGGGCTCGCTAAGGGAAAGTGGTGACATGAGGGTCGATGACGACGGTGCCGGTGAGCGGTTCACCGTCTCCATCAGCCTGCGAGAGGACGTCTTTCTCGCGCAGGCTGCCGGTGCGCTCGATGACGGCTCTGCCGATCTGCTGCTGGCCCTCGCGCACCGCCGCGGCGCCGAGCTGATCCCACCCAGACAAGACGAGCTTGGAGCGCTGGTGGCCGAGCGCGGATCCGGATACGCAGAAGGAACTGTTGGCCCTGCTCCTCGATCACGCTGTCGTCAAGCCTGCCGAAGGGCCCGGGTTCGATCTCGCGGCCCGGCTGTCGCTGGCGTGGCGCTCGGCCTAAGGCACATGACGCGGTCACGCCCGCCCGTCAGCGTCGCAGTCGAGCGGGCCAGCTGACCTGGCAGTATGTGGTCCGCAGGCCAGGCGGTGGCACATCAACCACCTGGCGGCATCCTGGCGCTGAACGCGCCGCTGGAGGAAATCTCGACGAGGCCGTCAGCGGTCCGTCTTGTCAGTTCAGAACGGCCAGTCCCACTTGAGCCATTGGCCGAGGCCCGCGATGGTGCCGATGAGCGTCAAGAGGCCGACCGCGATCGTGCCGGGCTTTCGCAGGACACTCCAGAGTTTGGAGGCCTTCTCCTCCTCGGGCTCGGCTGCGTTGTGGTTCGCCGAAGCTGCCACGCTGGCAGAGACGCTGGACCCTCCCGACGAACTCGGCGCCTGGATGATCACACTCGAATGGTCGCCGTGTACGGCGATCCGAAACGCGTGGTCCACCTGCTGGGTCGTGGGCGCATCCCGACCCTCCTTCGTTTGGACCGTCAAGACGGCGGCGAATTCAGCCAGCGAGGTTCGCACCTGATCGGCGACACCGTGCAGATTGGAGCGTCCAACCTCCCAGTAGACATCGATGATCTTCTGGAAGGCGGCGGAGGGCTCTTTCTCCTTGATGTGCGCGTCCAGGACCGCGGCGAGTCTCGGGCTGTTGGAGCTTCGAAATTGCACCAGGTCGCCCTCACCTGAGGCTTCTCGTCTTATCTCACTGATGGACTCGCGCATGACGCCGACGTCGTTGAGGTATTCGCGAACATGCTCGGGAAACGCCTCCACCGCCACCTGTTGTGTGATGACTCGAGGTCCGACCTGCGCCTTCACCTTGAGCGCGGCGCGGACATGCCGGTAGGCGGGCACCTGTTCGCCTTCGCCGTAGCCGCGGAGTTCGCGCGACGCCCACTGGCGGAGGTTTTCAGAATCGGCATCACCACCCATGATCACGCACTTGCGAAGAATGTCCTCGATGGGAACGTTCGAATCGATCACGTCCCGCCTGATCTCGGCGAGAAGGTCTGTGTCGCGCGTGTTCACAACGAGCAGTATCCCGCCCCTTTGGGGAGGTACGTTCCGCTTCCCGTCACGCCGGCTGCCCTTGGCCGACCTCCACGCTCTGGCCGCCAGCACCCTCAAGGTCTGCCGCTGCTGGCGGGTTCCAGTTCAGGAGAGCGCGGTCCTCCGTCGCCCGCGTCGAACAACGGATGGGGCGCAGGGTACTCAGGGGCGTGGCGAGGCAAGGGCCAGCAGGGCGGCGGCCAGGGCGCGGCCGTGCGCGGCAGCGTGCTGGCCGTCGCTCAGCCGGGTCTGCCGGCCCTGGTGGTGCGGCACCACGGTGCCGTCCGGCTGCCGGGCGACCGCGATGCCGACTTCGGGCAGCGTCACCTCGCGTATGCCTTCGCCGAGGTCGCCGCTGAGGTCGGCCGGTGCGGGCAGTACCAGCTCGGCGGAGGCTTGGGCGGCGGCCAGCCGGTCGCGTAGTTCACGTACCTGCTCGGCGTCACGTTCGCGTTCGGCCTGGGCGACGCGGTCCTGCTGTTCGGCGGCCACGGCGCGCTCGCGCTGGAGATCACGCTCGGTGCCGGCCTGGCGCAACTCCTCCTCGGCGCGGGACTGCAGTCGCACAGCGGTGGCAGCCTCCCCCTGGGCAGCGACCAGGGCCAGACGCGCCTCGGTCGCCTCCTGCCGGGCGGTCTCGGCGCGGCTGTCGGCGTTCTCGGCCTGGGCCTGGGCCTGGGCGGCTGTCGTGCTCGGCGCGTTCGCGGGCGAGGTCGGCGTCGGCGGCCGCGGTCCGCAGGGTTTCGGCTTGGCGGGCGTGCTCTTCTGCGGCGGCGCGCAGCCGGTCGAGCTCGCGCCGGGGCTCCTCCAGCGCGGCGGCCGTCCGTTGCTGCTCGGCCTGGGCCTGGTCCCGCTCGCGCAGGGCGTCGTCGCGGGCCTGCTCGGGCGCGCCG
>NZ_JBFAOM010000084.1:0-18015 GCF_040675235.1 Nonomuraea sp. NPDC049637 | reverse complement strand
ACACCCTCGGAGAAACCACCCTTGAGCAGATGCGGGATCCCGCACGCGAACTCCACCACCTCCAGCCCGCGCGCCACCTCCCCCAGCGCGTCCGCGTGCACCTTGCCGTGCTCGGCCGAGATCAACGCGGCCAGCTCGTCCCGATGGGCGTACATCAGCTCACGGAACCGGAACAGGACCTGTGCCCGCTTGACGAGCGAGGCGTCGCGCCAGGCGGGGAAGGCGGCGACCGCCGCGGCGACCGCGGCGTCCACGTCGGCGGCCGAGGCCAGCCGCACGTGGCCGCTGACCTCCCCGGTCGCCGGGTTGAAGATCTCCGCCGTGCGGTTGTCGCCGTCCGCCGGAGATCCGTTGATCCAGTGCTTGACCGACTTCACTGAGCTGCTGCCTCTGCGTTGATGACTTCGAGTGCGTTGACGATGATCCCCAGACCCTCGGCGGCCTCCTCCACCGTGAGGGTGAGGGGCGGGGCCATGCGGATGGCGGTGCCGTACAGGCCGCCCTTGCCGGCGAGCAGGCCCGCCTTCTTGGTCTCCTCCATGAAGCGGGCGGCCTGGGCGGGGCTCTCCAGCTCGACGGCGAACATCAGGCCCTTGCCGCGCACGTCCTTGACGATCGGCAGGCGCTGCGCCGCCTCCTTGAGGCCGCCGATGATGATGTCACCGGTCCGCGCCGCGTTGGCCTGGAGGTCGTGGTCGAGCACGTAGTCGAGGGTGGCGTTGGCGGCGGCCATGGAGATGGGGTTGCCGCCGAAGGTGGACAGGCCCACGGCGTGCGGGGCGTCCATCAGGTCGCCGCGGGCGACGATGCCGCCGACCGCGAAGCCGTTGCCCAGGCCCTTGGCGAACGTGATCATGTCGGGGGTCACGCCGTGGTTCTGGATGCCGAAGAACGCGCTGCCCGTACGGCCCCAGCCGGTCTGCACCTCGTCGGAGATGAGCAGGATGCCCTGCTCGTCCAGGACCTCCTTGTAGGCGGCGAACAGCCCGTCGGGGGCCATGGTGAAGCCGCCGACGCCCTGGATCGGCTCGGCGATCAGCGCCGCCACGTCGTTGGAGACCGAGGTGGCCAGCACGTGGCGCAGGTCGTCCACGCACGCCTTGATGTAGTCGGCGTCGGACAGGCCCTTGAACTGGGTGAGGTGCCGGTCGGCGCCGTGCAGGAAGTGCACGTTGAGCGGGGAGAGCGAGTTGTTCTTCCACGCCCGGTTGGAGGTGACGCTGACCGCGCCGAAGCTGCGCCCGTGGTAGCTCTGCCGCATGGCGAGCACCTGGTCGGTCCTGCGGGCGTAGGTCGCGAGGAGGAGGGCGGTCTCGTTGGCCTCCGTCCCGGAGTTGGTGAAGAACACCTTGGCGTCGGGGATGCCGGAGAGCCGGGCGATCTTCTCGGCGAGCTCGACCTGGCCGCGCAGCAGGTAGACGGTGCTGGTGTGGACCACGCCGGTGGCGAGCTGGCGCTCGACGGCGTCCCGCACCTCGGGCACGTCGTACCCGATCATGTTGGTCAGGATCCCGGCGAAGAAGTCCAGGTAGCTCTTGCCGTCGGCGTCGATGACACGATTGCCCTTGCCGCTGACGATCTCGATGGGCTCGTTGTAGTTGAGGGCCAGCCAGTTCGGCATCACTGCCCGGTGGCGCGCGAGAAGCTCCGACATGCTACCGAGTATCCCGTCCCCACCGGGCTTCCCGGCAGCGGCAGGCTGTCGGCGGGGGGTCAAATCCCCTTACAAACTGTAAGTCCTCCCCCTAGGGGATCACCCGTGCGCCTGGGGGCGTACGCGCCGGCTTCCCGGTACGCCGCCAGAGGCATCGCGATTGACCACTCGCGGGCGACGACCCGGCGGGGCCCGCTCGGCCACCATCGGATCATCGACGAACCGAGGAGACCGAGATGACCGTCACCATCGACCTGCGCCCCGGGCGCCCCGAGGCGCCCGCCGGGCCGCCCAAGCTCGACCGCGACCAGCTGCGCCGCGCCCAGCAGGACACCCTTGACACCCCGCGGATGGACTACAGCCTGCTGGCCCGGATGATGTTCAAGCCCGTCGACCTCATGTACGGCAGGAGGGGCTCCTACACGAAGTTCGCCATGCTGGAGATCATCGCGCGGGTGCCGTACCAGGCGTGGGAGCGGATGGGGTACTGGGCCGTCCACCGCCACGCCGGACGGTCGGCCCTGGCCAGGAGGGTCTTCGAGCGCATCGTCGAGGCCCGCGCCGACCAGGACAACGAGCAGTGGCACCTGCTGATCATGCAGGACCTGGTGCAGCGCGCCGGGCAGCGGCAGAACTGGCTGCTGCACAAGGCGGCGCCGTGGCTGATCGCGTTCTTCTACTACCACGTGTCCTGGGTGCTGTTCGTGGTCCGGCCGGACTGGAGCTACCGGCTCAACGCCGAGTTCGAGGACCACGCCGAGCACGAGTACATGACGTTCGTGGCCGACAACCCCGACCTGGACTTCGTGCCCGACCCCGGCACGTACGCCGACGAGTACGGCCGCTACCGCTCGGTGGCCGACCTGCTCCGGCAGATCGGCCACGACGAGCGCATGCACAAGCTCGACAGCCTGGAGAGCATGCGTGAGCCCCGCGTCCGCTAGACCTTGGCCGGCTCGGGAGCCGCGACGGGCACGGCCGGGCGCAGCACGACCAGCGCGAGCAGCGCGGCGGCGACGCTGAACCCGGCCCCGACCCACGAGCCGAAGTGCACGGCCACGGTGAAGGCCCGGTCGGCGACCTCGCCGAACCCGACCTGTTCGGCGACCCCGATCGACTCGCGGGCCGCCGCGGGCGCGTCGAGCGGCATCTGCGCGGTGTAGACGCCGGCCAGCACGCTGCCGAGCACGGCGATGCTCATGGCCAGGCCCACCTGCTGCACGGTGTCGTTGAGCGCTGAGCCGACGCCCGCGTGCTCCAGCGGGATGGCCCCCATCAGCGAGGCGTAGGCGGAGGGACCGGCCAGGCCGGCTCCCGCGCCCATCAGCACCAGCCCGCCCATCAGCGGCAGGTAGCCGGTGGTCAGCGCCATCACCACGAACCCGGCGGCCATGATCAGCAGCCCGGCCGAGATCAGCACCCGGTTGGACACCTTCTTGCCCAGCGCCGCGCCGACGCCGTTGAACACGACGGCCGCCGCCGCCTGGGGCAGCATGGCCAGGCCCGCCTGGAGCTCGCCGTAGCCCAGCACGAACTGCAGGTACTGGGTCAGCATGAGCATCACGGCACCGGCGCCGAACGACATCAGCAGGATCGAGAAGGACGCGCCGCTGAAGTTGCGGTTGCGGAACAGCTGCAGCGGCAACATCGGGTGCTCGGCCCGCCGCTCCCAGACGACGAACGCGGCCAGCGAGACGACCGCCACCGCGATGAGGGCGATGTTCCACTCGCGTTCGATGATCACGTAGACGGCCGAGGTCAGGCCGACGATCGAGAGCACCACGCCCACCGGGTCGATCCGCCGCCCGGCGCTGCGGGTCTCGGGCATCAGCACGAACGCCGCCACGATGGCCAGCGCCGCGATCGGGATGTTGAGCAGGAAGACCGAGCCCCACCAGTAGTGCTCCAGCAGGAAGCCGCCCAGCGTCGGGCCGGCGATCACGCCGAGCATCGCCACGCTTCCCCAGATGGCCATGGCCTTGCGCCGCTCGTCCTCCTCGAAGACGGTCATGAGGATGGACAGCGTCGAGGGCATCAGGATCGAGCCGCCGACCCCCATCAGGGCCCGCGCGCCGATCACCTGCCAGGGCTCGGCGGCCAGCACGGCCAGCAGCGACGCGCCGCCGAAGAAGGCCAGGCCGATGACGAGGAAGCGGCGGCGGCCGTACCGGTCGGACAGGCTTCCCGCGGTCAGCAGCAGGCCGGCGAAGACCAGCACGTAGGCGTCGAGGATCCACTGGATGTCGGACGGCGTCGCCCCCAGCTCCTCGATCAGGGACGGGATCGCCAGGTTCAGCACGGTTCCGTCCACCGTGAGGACCAGCAACGAGAGGCAGAGCACGACAAGGACCCACCAGCGGCGGGGGTCTCGTACAGCGTTCGAGGTCACTCGCACAGCGTACGACAACTCTCGCACACTGTGCGAGAGCATTTATCCTGGAGGCATGACCGGCAAGCAGTTCACCTCTGTCTGGTTCCGCGAGCCCCGCAAGGCCGCCGCCCCGGGCCGCAGCCGCGAGGAGATCGTCCGGGCCGCGCTGGAGCTGCTCGACCAGGAGGGGATGGCCGGGCTGAGCATGCGCAAGCTCGGCGCGAAGCTGGGCGCCGGCGCCACCAGCCTCTACTGGTACGTCGCCACCAAGGACGAACTGCTCGAACTCGCCTACGACCAGGTCTGGGCCGAGATGACCGTGCCCGACGCCGACGAGGTGGGCTGGCGCGACGCCGCCTCGGCCATGGCCTACGGCATGCGTGCGGTCATGCTGCGGCACCCGTGGTCGGCCGACCTCCTCGGCCGGGTGCCCGCGCTCGGCCCGCACGCCCTGACCGCCGCCGACCGGATGCGCAGGATCTTCAGGGCGGCCGGGTTCCACGGCCTCGACGTCGACTACGCCGTGGCCGCCGTCACCGCCTTCGTCTACGGCATGACCCTGCCCGAGATCGCCTGGGACGCCACCGCGAAGGACTCCGCGTACGACGCCGACGAGATGCGCGGCATGGTCGCCAAGGCCGCGGCCGACTTCCCCGACATGCTGGAGAGCCTGGCCATGGAGGCGTACCAGGATCCGCAGGTCATCCGGGCCACGGCGTTCGACTTCGGGCTCGTGTCGGTGCTCGACGGCCTTGAGCGGCGGCTGGCGACGTAGCAGGATCCGGGGCATGAGCGATTTCCGCGCCGCCCGCGATCTTCTCCTGAGCGCCGACTACCCCACCGCCCGACGCGACTTCCGCTGGCCGCGGGCCGAGCGGTTCAACTGGGCGCTCGACTGGTTCGACGGGGTGCTGGCCGCCGAGACTCCGCAGGCCGCGGCCCTGACCATCGTGAACTCCGGCAGCCGGGTGTCCCACACCTTCGCCGAGTTGTCGGCCCGCTCCAACCAGGTCGCCAACTGGCTGCACGAGCAGGGCGTGCGCCGGGGCGACCGCGTGCTGCTCATGCTGGGCAACCAGACCGAGCTGTGGGAGTCCCTGCTGGCGGCCATGAAGCTCGGGGCGGTGGTCATCCCGGCCACGACGCTGCTGACGGCCAAGGACATCGGCGAACGCCTCGACCGCGGCCGGGTCGCCCACGTGATCGCCAACGCCGCCGACGCCGGCAAGTTCGGCGCCGGCGAGTTCACCAGGATCGCGGTGGGCGACGCGTACGGGTGGCTGCCGTACCACGAGGCCTACGACGCCGACGAACGGTTCACCCCCGACGCCCCCACCCTGGCCGGCGACCCCCTGCTGCTCTACTTCACCTCCGGCACGACCTCCCGCCCCAAGCTGGTCGAGCACACCCACGCCTCCTACCCGGCCGGCCACCTGTCCACGATGTTCTGGATCGGCCTGCGCCCCGGCGACGTGCACCTCAACGTCTCCTCCCCCGGCTGGGCCAAGCATGCCTGGAGCAACGTCTTCGCCCCCTGGAACGCCGGCGCGACCGTGCTCATCCACAACTACGAGCGCTTCGCCGCCCGCGCGCTGCTGGAGGTGCTGCGCGACGAGCGCGTCACCACGTTCTGCGCGCCCCCGACGGTGTGGCGGATGCTCATCCAGGAGGACCTGGCGGCCTGGAAGCTGCCGTTGCGCACCGCCGTGGCCGCGGGCGAGCCGCTCAACCCCGAGATCATCGACCAGGTCGCCAAGGCGTGGGGCATCACCATCCGCGACGGCTACGGCCAGACCGAGACCACCGCCCAGATCGGCAACGTACCGGACGAGCCGGTCAAGCCCGGATCGATGGGACGCCCGCTGCCCGGCTACGACATCGTGCTCATCGACCCCGTCACCGGCGAGCCCGGCGACGACGGCGAGATCTGCCTGCCGCTGGACCCCCGCCCCCTGGGCCTGATGGCCGGGTACGTCGGCGGCTCCGCCGAGGCCATGCGCGACGGTTTCTACCACACCGGCGACGTCGCCACCCGCGACCAGGACGGCTACATCACCTACGTCGGCCGCACCGACGACGTCTTCAAGGCCTCCGACTACCGCATCTCGCCGTTCGAGCTGGAGAGCGTGCTGCTGGAGCATCCCGCGGTGGCCGAGGCCGCCGTCGTGCCCGCCCCCGACCCGGTGCGCCTGGCGGTGCCGAAGGCGTACGTGATGCTGACCCCCGGGTTCGAGGCCGGCGCCGAGACCGCGCGGTCGATCTTCGAGCACTGCCGCCGGGAGCTGGCGCCGTACAAGCGGGTGCGCCGGCTGGAGTTCGCCGAGCTGCCCAAGACGATCTCGGGCAAGATCCGGCGGGTGGAGTTGCGGGTGCGCGAACCCCGAGGTGAGTACCGCGAGGAGGAGTTCAATCTGTGACAGTGTGTATATGGCTGTATGACCGTTCTTACAGGTTGATCGGCTAGGCTCGGCCCGTGCTGCCCACCATCGCCGACGTCCTCGCCCTGGAGACCGTGCGCCGAGGCGGCCCGCGCGTGGTCGCGGGCGCCGACCGGCTCGACACCAAGGTGCGGTGGGTGCACGTCGGCGAGATCGCCGACATCGCCCATCTGCTGCGCGGCGGCGAGCTGGTGCTCACCACGGGCGTCGCGCTGCCCGACGACCCCGAGAAGCTCGCCGACTACGTGGGCGAGCTCGCCTCCGTGGGGGCCTCCGGGCTGATCGTGGAGCTCGGCCGCCGGTTCCTGCGCGAGCTGCCGCGGGCGGTGGTCAAGTCCGCCGAGGAGCACGGGCTGCCGGTCATCGTGCTGGCCCGCGAGACGCCGTTCGTGCAGATCACCGAGTCCGTGCACGCCCGGATCATCGACATCCAGCTCGAGGAGCTGCGCGCCTCCGAGCAGTTGCACGAGGTGTTCACCGAGCTGTCGGTCGAGGGCGCCTCGCCCGCGGAGGTGCTCACCCAGGTCGCCCGGCTGTCCGGCCGTCCGGTGCTGCTGGAGAACCTCGCCCACCAGGTGCTGGCCTGCGAGTCCGCGGGCCGCGACGCCGGCGCGCTGCTGGCCGGCTGGGAGAGCAGGTCGCGCGGGGTGGCCCCGGCCGAGCGCACGGCCTACGACCCCGCCTCCGGCTGGCTGGTCACCACCGTCGGCGCGCGCGGCCAGGACTGGGGCCGGCTGATCCTGATCTGCGAGACGCCGCCGACGCCGCGCGAGATGGTGCTGGCCGAACGCGCCGCCACCACGCTCGCCCTCGGCCGCCTGCTCGAACGCCACCAGGAGTCCCTGGAACGCCAGGCCCACGGCACGATCATCACCGGCATCCTGACCCACGCCTACGCCGACCCCGACGAGGCCGCCGCCCGCGCCCGCGCAGTCGGCGTGCCGCTGACCGGGCGCAAGCTGATCAGCGTCGTCATCAGGCCGACCGAGCCCGTCGACCAGGCGCTCGACGGGCAGGCGCAGCTCGGCGAGCTGGCCGAGGCCACCGCCGCCGCCTGCCGCGACGCCCGCCTGCCCGCCCTGGTGGGCGCGCTCGACCAGGAGCGGGTCGGCGTCCTGCTGCCGCTCCCGCCGCGTACCGGCGCCGAGCCCGCGCTGACCGCGCTCGCCGAGCGGCTGCGCATGCTGTGGCGGCCCGGCTCGGCGTTCGTGCTGGCCGCGGGGTCGGTGGTGGAGTCCATCCGGGACGTACGGCGCAGCTTCCTCGAAGCCGAGCAGGTCGCCGACGTGGCCGTGCGCCAGCCGGACGGCCGCGCCTTCTACCGCCTGCCCGACCTGCGCCTGCGCGGCCTGCTCCACCTGCTGCGCGACGACGCGCGCCTGCAGACGTTCGCCGAGCGCGAGCTGGGCCCGCTGCTGGCGCACGACGCCCAGCGCGGCGGCGACCTCACCCGGATCCTGCGCACCTACCTCGACGCGGGCCGCAACAAGGCCGTGGCCGCCCAGAAGGCCCACCTGTCCAGGCCGGCCTTCTACGACCGCCTGCGCCGCCTCGAACGCATCCTCGACACCGACCTCGACGACGTCGAGTCATGCCTGTCACTGCACGTCGCGCTGCTGGCGCTGGAGTCGTTCCGCAGGGAGAACCGTTGAGAGCTCGTGATCACGGCATCGTCGTCGGCACCGGCGTCCCCGGTCCGCTGAACGCGATCACCGACGTGCCCGGCGTGCTCGTCGGCCACACCACGCTGACCGAGGGCACCGCCCGTACGGGGGTCACCGTCGTCCGCCCCGGCCCCGGCTCGGCCTACGACTCCCCCGTCTACGCCGGCTACCACTGGCTCAACGGCAACGGCGAGATGACCGGCCTGCCCTACCTGGACGACTTCGGCCTGCTGCACTCACCGATCGGGCTGACCAACACCTTCTCCGTCGGCGTGGTGCGCGACGCGCTGGTCTCCCTGGAGATCGGCGGCCGGGGCGGGAGTGCGTGGTCGCTGCCCGTGGTCGCCGAGACCTGGGACGGCCGGCTCAACGACATCGACGCCCGGCACGTCCGCTTTGAGCACGTCGAACGCGCCTACCACGGCGCCTCGGCGGGCCCGGTGCCCGAGGGGTCGGTCGGCGGCGGCACCGGCATGATGTGCCACGGCTTCAAGGGCGGCATCGGCACCGCGTCCCGGGTGACCGGCGACTACACGGTCGGCGTGCTCGTGCAGGCCAACCACGGCAGCCGCGACCGGCTCACCGTCAACGGCCGCCCGATCGTCATGGACGACGTGCCCCGCCCCGGCGGCCCCGAGGGCGCGGGTTCGATCATCGCCGTGGTCGCCACGGACGCGCCGCTCCTCCCCCACCAGTGCCGCAAGCTCGCCCGGCGCGCCGGGCTCGGCGTGGCCAGGACGGGCGGCGCCGGCGAGAACGGCAGCGGCGACGGATTCGTCTGCTTCGCCACCGGCAACCGCGGACTGCCCTCCAACGCCCTCGACGACCACGGCTCCGGCGTGTTCGAGGTGCGGGTGCTGGCCGACGCCCGCCTCGACCCGCTCTTCCACGCCGCGATCGAGGCCACGGAGGAGGCCATCGTCAACGCGCTGGTCGCCGCCGATACGATGACCGGCGCCAACGGCTTCACCGCCTACGCACTCGACGGCGCCCGCCTCGCCGACCTGGTGAAATGAGCAACATGTCTGACGTCCTGATGCCCGACCTCGAAGACCTCGGCCGCATGATCGCGACCGCCGGCGCGTTCGCCGTGCCCGTGCACGACGTGCGGCTGACCCCCGACGAGCTCGACCCCGAGCAGATCGTCGCCGGCGACCCCGCCACGTCGTCGCTGGAGCTCGGCGACGGCAGGGGCATCTGGGAGATCACTCCGGGCGTCGTCACCGACGTCGAGACCGACGAGATCTTCGTGGTGCTGTCCGGCCGCGCCACGATCGCCGTCGAGGGCGGCACCACGATCGAGGTCGGCCCCGGCGACGTGTGCCTGCTGGCCGAGGGCGCGCGGACGACGTGGATCGTGCACGAGACGCTGCGCAAGGTGTACCAGTCCCGGCAGTCCGGGCAGCCCCGCTAGCTAGAACCCCATCGCCGCTCGCACCTCCGTCAGTGTGCGGACCGCCCGTTCCCGGGCCCGCTCGTTGCCCTGCGCCAGCACCTGACGGACGTCGGCCTCGGTGTGCTCGCGCCGCCGCCGCCTGATCGGGCGCAGGAACTCGTTGACCGCCTCGGTGGTCAGCGCCTTGAGCGCGGCGGCGCCGCCGTCGCCGATCTCGTCGGCTATCTCCCGGGGCGGGCGGCCGAGGCAGAGCCCGGCCAGCGTGAGCAGGTTCGCGACGCCCGGCCGGTGCACCTCGTCGAAGGTGATCAGGCGGTCGGAGTCGGTGCGGGCCTTGCGGATGAGGGCGGCGGTCTCGTCCTCGGTGGCCGCCAGGGCGATGGCGTTGCCGCGGCTCTTGCTCATCTTGCCGCCGTCCAGGCCCATGAGCAGCGGACGCTCGCCCATCATGGCCTCGGGCAGCGGGAAGACCTCGCCGTACCGCTCGTTGAAGCGCCGCGCGACCAGCCGCGCCACCTCCACGTGCGGGAGCTGGTCGCGGCCCACGGGCACCAGCGTGCCCTTGCAGAACAGGATGTCGGCGGCCTGGTGCACCGGATAGGTGAACAGCAGGCCGCTGACCGCGCGCCGGGCGCTGTGCGCGATCTCGTCCTTCACCGTCGGGTTGCGGCTCAGCTCCGCCACCGACACCAGGCTCAGGAACGGCAGCAGGAGCTGGTTCAGCTCCGGGATCGCGCTGTGCTGGAAGATCGTGACCTTGGCCGGGTCGAGGCCGACGGCCAGGTAGTCGAGGAGCACCTCGGTGATGTTGCGCTGGATCTCGCCGGGCAGGTCGCGGTCGGTGATCACCTGGTAGTCGGCGATCAGCACGTACGTCCGGTAATGGTCCTGCAGCTCCACCCGGTTGGCGAGGGTGCCGAAATAGTGGCCCAGATGCAGGCGTCCGGTCGGACGGTCGCCGGTCAGGACGACGTCGTTCACGATGGGTCTCTCCTTCAGGTGTGCCGCCGCCTGAGGGGAGCCCGCACGCTCGGAAAGGGCCGCCACCAGGACGGCCCAGCATGGGAAATCAGCGGCCGTCTGCCGGCCGCCACCACATGCTGATACGGGTCATAGCTCAATGTTATCTGGGCTGGGTGTCAATCTCGTAACCTCTTGAGCAGTTTGGCGCGTTCGGCTGACTCAGGGACCTTGAGATCGTCAGGATGGTTCGGTCCCTTTTCCGCCCTCTGGAGAGTTCATGTCTCGACGCACCCTCGCCGGCGGCCTGGCCATAGCCGCCACGATCACCGTCACCACGCTGCCCGCCTCGGCGGCGCAGCTCGCGGTGAAGTTCCCGTCGGCCAGTTTCCCGCTGGGCGCCCGGCCTGCCGCCACCAAGACGCTGACCGCCGTGACGCAGGGCATCGACCTGTACGACGTGAAGGCAGGCAGCTCCACCGACGGCTACACGGTGACCGTGCTCATGCCGAGCGGCCGCGACTACGGCGCGCTGGAGACCGCCCAGGCCAAGGTCGCCGAGGTCGAGGCGGCCGGGGAGGCGCCGAGCCTGCAGAAGGTGATCCGGCCGAGCGTGGCCGACGCGCCCTCCCAGACCGTCTACATGGTCCGCGTGGGCCTGTGGTCCTTCAAGGACAAGGCGAAGGCCGACGAGACCGCCAAGGCGCTCAAGGAAGCCGGACTGAAGGTCAAGGTCGACTACCTCGGCGACGACGGCCTGAAGACCACCGGCCCGTGGGACGCCAAGGTCGTCATGATCGACTCCCGGACGTTCCGCGGCTCGTACGCCGCCTCCCTCGGCACCAGCGTCGCCGCGCGCGAGACGGTCTCCTCGATGGCCAAGGCGCGCAACGCGGTGGTCGGCGTCAACGGCGGCTTCTTCAACATCCACACCGCCAAGAACCTGCGCGGCGAGCCCGTCGGCGCCTCCGTGGTCGCCGGCCGGCTGCTCAGCGAGGCCGTGCCGGGCCGCTCCGCCGTGGTGCTCCAGGGCCGCAGCGTGCGCATCACCGAGCTGAAGACCGCCGTCACCGCCGTCTCCCAGGACGGCGACAAGCTCGCCGTCAACGGCGTCAACCGCGCCGCCGCCACGGACGAGGCCGTGCTCTACACCGAGGAGTACGGCGCCAAGACCCCGACCGGCGGCACCGACGTCGTCCTCGACGCCAACGGCAAGGCGGTCACCGTACGCGCGAGCGGCGCCGCCGTGGCCAAGGGCACCCGGGTGCTGCACGGCCAGGGCGGCGCCGCCGAATGGCTCGACGAGCACGCCTGGGAGGGCTGGACGGTCAAGATCGACACGAAGGTCACCGACCTGCGTACCCGCAGGCCCCTCAAGCTGACCCCCGACCTGAACGTCATCGCCGGCGGCGTCGGCCTGGTGCGCAACGGCCACGTGAAGATCACCGCCAAGCGCGACGGCCACGACTCCGTGAACATGATCCTGCGCCGCCACCCGCGCACCCTGCTCGGCGTCACCAGGAACGGCAGCCTCATCCTGGCCACCATCGACGGCCGCCAGCCCGGCGTGACCATCGGCGCCAACTTCCACGAAGCCGCCCAGTTCATGCGCTGGCTCGGCGCGGTCCAGGCCATCAACCTGGACGGCGGCGGCTCGACCGCGATGGTGGTGTCGAACAAGCTGGTCAACCGGCCGTCGGACGGCGTGGAGCGCGGCGTCGGCGACGCCCTCCTCGTCCTGCCCCAGTAGCCGCCGGGGCGCGAGGGGCAGGCTCGCCCCCTCCGCCCCGGCTCTCCCCCTGCCCAGCACCCCCAACCCCGCCCCGGCACCCCCTGCCCACCTCCCCCTGTCAGGCACCCCCCGCCTCGCTCCGGCTCCCCCCTGTCGGGCACCCCCATCCCCACCCCCATAGGCGGGCGCGGGCCGCGTCTCCTCGCCGGAGTTCACGGGCGGGCGTGGGCCGTCCAGTAGGCCAGTTGTTCCCTGGTCGTCACCGTGGCCGGATGCCCGGCCCCGAGCACCCGAGCCCGGACCGGCAGCAGCGCCGCACAGAGATCGCGAGCCCCCGCCGCGTCCCCCGCCATCCCCGTCCAGTACGCGAGGTTGGCCCTGGCGGTCAGGGTGTCCGGATGCTCGGCCCCCTGCACCCGCTCCCGCACCGGCACCAACGCCGCGTACTGATCGCGCGCCGCAGCCGCCTCGCCCAGCTCCCCCGTCCACCGCGCCAGCTCGTGCCGGATCGTCAACGTGTCCGGATGGTCGGGCCCGAGAATGCGCTCCCGGACGGGCAGCAGCGCCGCGTACAGGTCACGGGCGGCCGCCGCGTCCCCGGCCATCCCCGTCCACTGGGCCAGACTGGCCCTGGCGGTGAGCGTGTCCGGATGCTCGGGCCCCTGCACCCGCTCCCGCACCGGCACCAACGCCGCGTACTGATCCCGCGCCGCAGCCGCGTCCCCCAGCTCCCCCGTCCACCGCGCCAGCTCGTGCCGGACGGTCAGCGTGTCCGGATGATGCGGCCCCGACACCCGCTCCCGTACCAGCAGCAACGCCGCGTACTGGTCACGGGCGGCCTGCGCGTCCCCCAGCTCACCGGTCCACCGGGCCAGCTCGTGCCGGTTGATCAGCGTCGACGGATGCTCGGGCCCCTGCACCCGTTCGCGCACCGGCAGCAGCGCCGCGTACTGGTCGCGGGCCGCGGCCGCGTCCCCGGCCTGCCCTGTCCACTGAGCCAGGTTGGCCTGCGTGGTCAGGGTGTCCGGATGCTCGGGGCCCGACACCCACTGCCGGACGGGCAGCAGGGCCGCGTACTGGTCGCGGGCGGCCACCGGGTCGCCGGCCCGTCCCGTCCATTGGGCCAGGTTGTGGCGGGTCGTCAGGGTGTGCGGGTGTTCGGGGCCGAGCACCCGTTCGTAGACGGGAAGCAGCTCCAGGTACTGGTCACGCGCCGCCGCCGGGTCGCCCGCCTCGCCCGTCCAGAGCGCCAGCTCGTGCCGGGCCGTCAGCGTGGCGACCTCCTCCGGGCCAAGCGCCGCCGCGAGCGCGTCGGCGATCTCCTGGAACAACGACCTCGCCGTACGGTAGTCGCCGCTGGCCCCCAGATACTGGGCCGTCTTGTCCATGCCGGGCGAGGTCGGCCCGAGCACCGTCCGGATGTGCGGCAGCAGCCTGGCGTACCGCGCCCACCGAGCCTTCTGCTGCGGATTGTCCGGCAGCACGGCCTCCACCAGCACCGCCGCCACCTCCCGCCACCGACGCTGCGCGCGCAGCGGAAGCTGATCGAGCGTGACGGCCTGCACCAGCCGGTGCACGGTGACCGTCCCGTCCACGGGCGGACCGATCAGGCTGTGCCCCCGCAACGCTCTCAGCGCCGCGTTGATCCTCAGCGTGTCCCGCGGCAGCGCCCGCATCATCAGCAACACGCTGGGATGCACGTCACGCAGCACACGCGTGCGCGGCCCGGGGATCCGCCCGTAGGCCCGCCGCCGCTGCACGTCCGCCCGGAACAGCTCCCGCGGCGCCCACCGCGCCAGCGGCGAGAGCAGCAGATGGTACGGGATCGCCTCATGCGCGTAGCAGGACAGCAGCCGCAGCAGCGCGATGGCCTGCGGACTCGTCCTGGCCAGCCGCCGGAACGCGAACTGCCACGTGGAGGCCACCCGCTCGCGATACCCCCACGCCTGTCCCTGCGCGAGCAGCTCGGCACGCTGGTGATGCAGCAGATCCAGGTACTCCGACAGCTCCAGCCCCGTCTCCGACATGTAGGCCGCGGCCTGCTCCAGCGCCAGCGGCAGCGCCCCGAGCTCCGTCACCACGTCCGCCGCCGCCGCGGCGTCGTCCTGCCCGGTGCTCGCCAGCATCAGCAGCGCCGCCGACTCCAGGTCGAGAACCGGCAGCTCCAGCCCCTGATCCCGCGGCCAGCTCCCGGACCGGCTGGTGATCAGCACGTGCCCCGGCCCCGCCGGGGGCAGCACGGCCCGCACCGCCTCGGCCTCCGGCACGTTGTCGAAGATCAACAACCAGGGTTCGGTACGCGCCGCCAGCGCGGCGTGCACCTGGTCGACCGGGTCCGCCGCGTCCGCGCCCAGCTCCCGCAGACCCATGAGAGCCGCCAACCGGGCGAACGCCGCCGACAACACCGCAGGGTCGGCCGCCGGCAACTGCCAGACCAGCGCGTAGTCGTGCTGGTAGCGGTAGGCGTACTCCAGCGTGAGACTGGTCTTGCCCACGCCGCCGAGCCCGTGCACGGCCACCACCGCCGGCCGCACCTCGCTCGCCAGCAATCGCTCCCGCAGCTCCGCCACGGCCTCGTCCCGCCCGACGAGCTGCGGCGGACGCGGCGCCAGCTGCACGGGCCGCGTCGCCACCTGGGGCCGCGAGGGCAGGTGCACGTCCCCGATGACCTCGACATGCCCTCCGGTCACCGCCGTGGACCTGTCCCCGGTCATGGCCAGCCCGGACTCCTGCCGCCCGACCACGATCGACCGCTGCCCCTCGGACCCACCGACCGCCCCACCAGCAACCCCACCAGCAGCCCCACCGACCGCTCCGCCGCCGGCCGCGCCGGCACCGCCGCCATCACCCGGCCCAGCACCGCGCCCACCCGCACCGGCCCCGGCGCCCCCCGTGCCAACAGCCCCCTGACCAGCCCCATCGGACCCCGAGCCGCCGGAACCGGCACCAGCCCGCCCGGCCCCCTCGCCCCCCGGAGCACCTTCGCCGCCACCGCTGGGCGCCATGGCCGCCCGGAGCTGCGCCCACAACCCGACCCCGGCGATGAACAACCCCGCGACACCCACGAACATGCTGACGACGCTGGCCCGCTTGTCCAGCATCTCCAGCTGTAACGGCTCGGCGAAGAACCCCACGACCCCCGCGGCCACCAACCCGACGGAGATCGACGCGAACGTCCACGCCAGCAGCCGACGGCTACGGCGCGCTGACTGCTTGGAAGGGGGAGAAGCGGTCACTCTAATAGAGTTACCCGATTACGCACGGTTTCTTAGCGAGATTGCCGGGACCATGAACAACCCCTGACCTTGCCCAACCGCCATCCGGCGCACAACATCCCCGATCACCACACCCGGCCTGCAGCCGCTCCTCAGCCCCAACACCTCAGCCCCACGCCACCCACCGGCTTCCCCGCTTCCCCGCCACGCCACCCACCGACTTCCCCGGTTCCCCGCCCCCCACCGGCTGCCCCGCCTTACCGCCACGCCATCCGCTCCGGCTCCGCCGCCGTCACCACCTGGCCGACGGCGGCCGAGACACCCGGCTCGCCCAGCGGACCCGCCGCACGGCCGGCCCTCTGGTGAGGCTCAACCTTGTGACCTCATCGCGGCGGCTCGACGAGGTGATGAAGGATGCGCTCCCGCATCGACCGGCGTCCCAACGCCCGCCGCACCTCCTCCACCACGGCCGTCATCGCGTACGGGAGCTCGCCGTCCAGTTCGGCGACCGTCTGGTGGGTGGCACGCCACTCCGCCTCCAGGAACGGCACCAGCGACCGGCCGCGCTCGGTGAGGTCGATGCGGCGGGTGCGGGCGTCGGGCCCCGGCTCCGAGGTGACGAGACCCTCCTTGCGCATGGCGGCCACGGTCTGGCTGACCGCAGAGTGCGAACGGTTCAGGGACTTCGCGAGCTCGCGAATGGTCAGCGGACCTGTGTGGGCGAGCCGGATGAGCGGATAGGCGAACCGGGTGCGCACCCCGTCGAGGCCGCGCTCCAGGTAGACCTGTTCGATCTCAGCGTCCATGGCCGCCAGAAGCTCGTGCAGGGAGTGCCAGGGATCAGGCGTCGCGGTGGGGTCCGAAGATGTCACAGTGCTAATATAACAGCGCTGGCATAATCATTCAGCTCGCATCAACCAGCGCAGTACGCACGGCGAACCCAATCCTCCAACAGCAGGAGCCCCTTTGTATCCCTCCATCGAACCGTACGAGCACGGCATGCTCGATGTCGGCGACGGCAACCTCATCTACTGGGAGGTCTGCGGCAACCCCGACGGCAAGCCCGCGGTCGTCGTGCACGGCGGGCCGGGGTCGGGCTGTTCGACCGGCGCCCGGCGCAGGTTCGACCCGGACCGTTTCCGCATCGTCCTGTTCGACCAGCGCAACTGCGGCCGCAGCCGCCCGCACGCCGCCGACCCGACTACCGACCTGACCAGCAACACCACCCACAACCTGATCGCCGACATGGAACTGCTGCGTGAGCACCTCGGCATCGACCGATGGCTGCTGTACGGGGGTTCGTGGGGCTCGACGCTGATTCTGGCCTACGCCGAGACCCATCCCGAGCGGGTGTCGGAGATCGTCATCCCCGCGGTCACCATGACCCGCCGCTCCGAGATCGACTGGCTCTACCGCGGCGTCGGCAGGTTCTTCCCGGATGCGCAGGAACGGTTCGTGCAGGGCGTCCCCGAGGCCGACCGCGACGGGGACGTGTTCAAGGTGCTGGCGGCGTACTCACGACTGCTCGCCGACCCCGACCCGACGGTACGCGCGAAAGCCGCCCACGACTGGATCACCTGGGAGGACGCGGTGATCTCCCAGGAGACCAACGGCACCCCCAACGCCTACAGCAACCGCCCGGACGACGCCATCATGGCCATGACCCGCATCTGCGCCCACTACTTCGCCAACGCCGCCTGGCTGGAAGAGGACGCGCTGCTCCGCAACGCACACCGGCTCGCCGGCATCCCCGGCGCACTGATCCACGGCCGCCTGGACATGGGCAGCCCTCTCCAGACAGCCTGGGACCTGACCAGGGCCTGGCCCGACGCCGACCTGCACGTGGTGGCAGACTCCGGACACACCGGCAGCGAAACCTTCACCAAGACCCTCAACGAGGCCATCGAATCCTTCTCGCCTCCCAAACAGAGCTGACCCCACTCATGAGCTGGGCGTCCCCCTGGCGACCATCACACCGCCATCGAACCAAGTCCCAGCAGCACCCCTCATGACAAAGGCCGCTGACGGTCGGCTCCCGAGAACAGACCGCACCCTCCTCATCGCCCTGCACACCAGGATCGACGACCGGCACAGACGCCGGCCTGGCCTGGGACGCGAGCCGTAGCCGACTCCCGCGCATGCATCCAAGCCCCGGGAAATCTGAATTACTCCGGAAACGCAGAAAGGGCCCCGACCGAAGTCGGAGCCCTTTCAAAAGATTGTCCGGCGGTGACCTACTCTCCCACACCCTCCCGAGTGCAGTACCATCGGCGCAGAGAAGCTTAACTTCCGGGTTCGGAATGTAACCGGGTGTTTCCTTCCCGCCATAACCGCCGTAACCCTATGAAACTATCAAACGGGAACACCGCTTGTTGTTTCAGAATTGCCTAGTGGACGCGAGCATTATGCTTTGTGGTCAAGTCCTCGGCCTATTAGTACCGGTCAGCTCCACACATTACTGTGCTTCCACCTCCGGCCTATCAACCCGGTCGTCTACCGGGAGCCTTACCCACTCTCGTGGTGGGAGACCTCATCTCAAGGCGAGCTTCCCGCTTAGATGCTTTCAGCGGTTATCCCTTCCGAAC
>NZ_JBFAOM010000083.1:0-20657 GCF_040675235.1 Nonomuraea sp. NPDC049637 | reverse complement strand
ACACCCTCGGAGAAACCACCCTTGAGCAGATGCGGGATCCCGCACGCGAACTCCACCACCTCCAGCCCGCGCGCCACCTCCCCCAGCGCGTCCGCATGCACCTTGCCGTGCTCGGCCGAGATCAACGCGGCCAGCTCGTCCCGATGGGCGTACATCAGCTCACGGAACCGGAACAGCACCCGGCCGCGCTTGATCAGCGAGGCGTCACGCCACGCCGGGAAGGCCGCCACCGCCGCGGCGACCGCGGCGTCCACGTCGGCCGCCGACGCCAGCGCCACGTGACCGCTGACCTCACCCGTGGCCGGGTCGAAGATCTCCGCCGTGCGGTCGCCGCCGTCCGTCAGGGCGCCGTTGATCCAGTGCTTGACCGACTTCACCGTTCTCCCTCTCCCAGTGCCAGTTCCACCGCGTCCACGAGCGCGCCCTCGGCGCAGGGACGCGAGACCACGTCCGCGGCCGACAGGACGTCGGGATGGCCGTCGCCGACCGCGATGCCCAGGCCGGCGGCCTGGATCATGTCGATGTCGTTGGGGTTGTCGCCGATGGCGGCGACCTGCTCCAGCGGCACCCCCCGGGCCTGCGCCAGCTCGCGCAGGGCGCTGCCCTTGGTCGCGCCCTCCGGCAGCACCTCCAGGTACGTCGCCTCCGACCGGACGGTGACCGTGCCCGCGATGTCCAGGTCCGGCAGCCGGTCGCCGATCAGCATGCACTTGGTGATCCCGTCGGGGGGCAGCGCCGCCCAGTCGCCGGGGTCGCGCAGCGTGATGCCGTCGCGCCGGGCGTAGTCCCGCAGCTCCGGGACGTCGTCCACGGCCAGCGCCGCCCCGCCGGAGAACGCCACCGGGTACACGCCCGCGGGCAGTTCGCCGAACAGGCCGAGCAGCGTCTTCCAGGCGGTGGCGGGCAGGTGGCGGGAGCGCAGCACCTCGCCGGTCGCCAGGTTCACGGTGCGGGCGCCGTTGTAGAGGATGGCCGGGCCGTCCAGGCCCAGCTCGTCGTAGTAGGGGCGGGCCGAGCGTTCCATGCGGCCGGTCGCGATGACGACCTCGCCGCCCGCGGCCCGGTAGCGGCGCAGCGCGTCCCGGGCGGCGGGCACCATGGCCAGGTCGCGCCCGACGAGCGTGCCGTCGAGGTCGGTCACGATCCAGCGGATCACGTCGCGCTCCCCGCCCCGGCGACGCCGACGGCCCCGGCGCCCCCGTCGGCCCCGGCGGCCCCGTCGGCCACGTCGGCCAGCACCGAGGAGGCCAGGTCGAACCCGCCGACGCAGGCCAGGTAGCCGCCCGGCTCGAAGATGCTGCCCGACAGCGGGAGGTAGACGCCGCCGGCCTGCCTGACCAGCAGGGACCCGGCCGCGACGTCCCAGGCGTTGACGCGGGTGCCGTACGCGACGTCGGACCAGCCGGCGGCGACATGGGCGAGCTTGAGCGCGGCGCTGCCCGGACGGCGGATCGTCGCGAACGACTGGGTCATCCTGGAGAAGCGGCGCAGCGCGCCCTCCTCGTCCTCGGCCAGGTCGCGCGGCGTGGGATAGCTGGACAGCAGCACCGCCTCGCGGTCGGTGCGGGCGCCCGCGCTGCGCAGCGGCTCGCCGTTGCAGACGGCCCCGCCGAGCCAGGCGGTGAACTCGTCGTCGCGCACCGGGTCGTAGATCACCCCGGCCACCACCTCGCCGTCCACGGCCGCGGCGATCGAGGTGCAGAAGAACGGCAGGCCGACGGCGAAGTTGGCGGTGCCGTCGATGGGGTCGACGTACCAGCTGATGGCGCCCTGTCCCCTGGTGCCGCCCTCCTCGCCGACCACCACGCTGTCGGGGCAGAGCCGGTCGAGCACCTCGCGGATGCCCTCCTCGGCCGCCTTGTCGTGCTCGGTCACCGGGTCGTGGAAGTCGCGCTTGGTCTGGATCTCGGGACGTGAGCGGAAGGCGCCGCGCAGCCGGTCGCCGACCGCCCTGGCCGCCTCGGCCGCGATGGCGGCCAGTTCGCGAGAGGTGTTCACGTCCATGTCTCCTCCAGGAGGGTCAGCAGGGCGCGGGGGTCCTCGACCGTGGCCTGAGGGCTCTGCCGCACCCGGTACGGGATCTTGTCGGTGCTCGCGGAGACCATCAGGACGGTCGCCCCCGCCCCGGCCCGGGCGCCGCAGATCACGTCCCGGTCGTAGTTGTCGCCGACGTACCAGGCGTCGGCCGGGTCCACGCCGAGGGCGCGGCAGGCGAGCAGGATCATCTCGGGGTTCGGCTTGCGCACGCCGACCTCGTCGCTGTAGACCTGCGCCGCGAACAGGTGCTCCAGCCCGGTCCCGGCCAGGTAGTCGCGGTGCACGGCCCCGCACAGCGCGTTGCTGACGACGGCGGGGACGACGCCGTTGCGCAGGCAGGCGTTCAGCAGCTCGGCCATGCCGGTGCGCAGCTTCCGGTCGCTGCGCAGCTCGCCCATGCGCTTGCACAGGGGCGTCGCCTCGACGGTGACCAGCGTCCGGGCCTGCTCGGGCCAGTCGGTGGCGACGAACTCGGCCCAGAACCGGCGGTGGGTCATCTCCTCGGGCGCGAACTGCCGGGACGTGGAGTCCTTCCAGTACTTGTCGGCCCGCGCCCCGGCCCGGATGTCGCTCTCGACGTCCTCGGCCGTCAGGCCGTCGAACCCGGTCCTGGCCAGCATGGCGTGCACCTCGGCGGCCAGCTCGGCGGCCCAGGACGGGCGTTTGGCCGTCTCGACGATCACGCCGCCGAAGTCCAGGAGCAGCGCCTTGGGGCGGATCACGCGGTCACCTCCGCCCGGTCCCAGGAGGAGATGCGGGCGCCGTCCGCGCCGAACAGGTGGAGCTGCTCGGTCCAGCAGGGCAGCACGTCGCCGGGCGCGGCCCGCACCGGCGTGTACGACAGGGCGAACAGCTCGGTGTCCAGGACGCGCAGCCGTACCGTCCAGGAGGAGCCGGCCGGCAGCACGGCCTCGACCAGCGCCTCCTCGCTCCAGGCGGCGGCGGGCGGCGTGCCGAGCCGCAGCGCCTCTGGCCGGATGCCGACGGCGGAGGGGGTGACCCCCGAGCCGCGCGCCTCGACGAACCGCAGCAGGGATCCGGCCAGCCCGCCGGGCGCCGGACCGGCGTCCACGATGGCCATCGGCGGGCTGCCGACGAACTCGGCGACGAACCGGTTGGCGGGCCGCTCGTACATCTCCATGGGCGCGGCGAGCTGCTGCAGCTCGCCCTCGTTCATGACGGCGACGTCGGTGGCCATGGTGAGGGCTTCGAGCTGGTCGTGGGTGACGAAGACGATCGTCGCGCCGGACTCCTCGTGGATGCGCTTGAGCTCGGCCCGCATCTCCAGCCGCAGCCGGGCGTCCAGGTTGGACAGCGGCTCGTCCAGCAGCAGCACGGACGGGTTGACCGCGAGCATCCTGGCCAGCGCGACCCGCTGCTGCTGGCCGCCGGACAGCTGGGACGGGTAGCGGTCCATGGCGGCGTCGACGTGCACCATCTTCAGCGCGGCCTCGGCCCGCGAGCGCCGCTCGGGGGCGGGCACCTTGCGCATGCGCAGCCCGAACTCCACGTTGTCGCGCACGGACAGGTGCGGCCACAGCGCGTAGTTCTGGAACACCAGCCCCATCGCCCGCTTCTCGGGCGGGACGTAGACCCCCTGCTCGACGGAGTCCAGGACGCGGTCGCCGACGGCGATGCTGCCCGCGGTGGGCTGTTCGAGGCCGGCGATCATGCGCAACGTGGTGGTCTTGCCGCAGCCGGAGGGGCCGAGCAGGCACATGAAGGCGCCGTCGGGGACCACGAGGTCGAGGTTCTTCACCGCGTAGTCGCCGCCGCCGTAGCTCTTGGAGACTGCGCTCAGGGTGATGTTCGGCATCTATCCTCCTAGGCCGGACGCCAGGCTGCTCTTGGTCAGCCGCTGGGTCAGGGAAGTCATGGTGAAGGAGAGCAAAGCGATCATGAGGACGACGCCGTTGGCGAGCTGCGTGTATCCGTAGTCGACCAGGCCGATGGAGAGCGTCGTGAGAAGCTGGGTGCCGGTGGTGGTCAGCATCACGACGATGCTGAGCTCCTTCAGCCCCGAGATGAACGGCAACACGATGCCGGTGACCAGGGCGCCCTTCTGGATCGGGAAGATGATCCGCCGCATCCGGTGCCACCAGGACGCCCCGGCGATCTGCGCGGCCTCCTCCGGCTCCCGGCCGAGCTGCATCATCGCCGCGATGCCCGAGCGCGAGCTGTACGGCAGGTGCGTCACCGCCATGACCAGGATCAGCAGGAACGTCGTCCCGTACAGCGCCGGGACGGGCCCGCGGGCGACGGCGAACAGCGACAGCGAGGCGGCGGCGAAGGCGATGCCGGGGATGAGGTACGGCAGGAACGACACCTGGCGCAGGAACCCGGCGATGCGCGGCGCGGTGCCGCGGACGACGACGTACCCGATGAGCAGGCCGGCGACCGCGCAGATCAGCGAGGCCAGGCCGACGATGCGCAGCGAGTTCCAGGCGGCCTGCCACAGCTCGGAGCCGCGCAGGATGCCGTGCGGGAACCCGACCGCGCCGGGCAGCCGGTCGGCGATCCAGTAGTCGAGCGTCAGGGTCGACAGGTCCAGCGGCGTGCGGGTGAGCGTGGACAGTAGCAGCGTGAGCACCGGGATCAGCACGCTGACCACGAAGACCACCGCGCCGAGCGCGAACGCGGGCCAGCGCCAGCCGCGCAGGTCGCCCAGCCGGTCCATCGCGCCCTTGCCGCCGACGGTGACGAACCTGCGCTGCTCGCGCATCAGCCGCATGTCGGTGAAGACGATCAGCACCCCAATGATCACGATGACGGTGGCGAGCACGGAGGCCACGCCGGTGCTGCGGTCCCTGATCGACTGGAACAGGCCGGTGGACAGCACCTGGTAGTCGGCGGGCAGGCCGAGCACGTACGGGGTGCCGAACGTGCCGAGCACCCGCCCGACCACGAGCAGCACGGCCGAGGAGAGCGCGGGCAGCATCAGCGGCACCACGATCCGCCGCACGACGACCCGCCGCGGCGCCCCGAGGATCCGGGCCGAGTCCTCCAGCTGCACGTCGATCCTGCGCAGCGCGTTGCCGACCAGCAGCAGCACGAACGGGTAGTAGTGCAGCCCGAGCGTGACGATGATCGGCAGCGGGCCGTAGGCCAGCCAGTCGGGGGTGCGCACGCCGGCCGACTCCAGGAAGCCCACCTGCCCGCCGGCCCGCTCGTTCTTGAACAGCGTCAGCCAGGCCAGCGAGAACGTCCACGACGGCAGCATGTACGGCACCACCAGCGCCCCGGCCAGCCACTTGCGGCCGGGCACGTTGGTCCGGGTCACCAGCCAGGCCATCCCGCCGCCGAGCAGCAGCGCGAACAGCACGGTGCCGACCGCGACGACCAGCGTGTTGACCAGCGGGCCCCAGAACAGCAGGCCGCTGATCTGGGAGCGGAAGACCCGCCACAGGTAGTAGCCGGTCCACTCGCCCGGCTGCTGGCCGGCGTGCAGCTCGTCGCCGAACTGGAGGCGGAAGGCGTCCGACAGGACCGCGATCAGCGGGGCGACGACGAGGTAGGCGAGCAGGACGACGAGGATCAGGCCGAGCGCGGCGGTCGGGTCGTGCCGCAGGACCTGCAGGCGGTAGCGGAGTCGGCGCCGTCTCGGCGGGCGAGGCGGCGGCTCCGTCTTGGTCAGAACAGCCATGGTCTTCCTTCGGGGGGTTTTCAGTGGCTTCGTTTGAGCATGGCGTCGGCGAGGGCGTCGGCGGCCTCGCCGAGCCGGCGGCCCACGGCGTCCAGGCGGGAGAGCAGTTCGCGTTCGCGCAGGGTGTCCATGTCCAGCGGGCCGGCGAACAGCTCGGTGAGCCGGGCCTGGTGGAGCTGGCGGACGCGGCTGCGGGACTTGCGGGTGGCGAGCACGGCCACGGTGACCGAGCCGGGATCGCCGGTGATCTTCAGCAGGGCCTGTTCGAGCTGGTCCAGGCCGTCGATGACGGCGCCCAGCGGCTCGGCGGCGAAGGTCAGGTCGGCGGGCCCGAACAGGTCGGCCTCGCGGACGAAGTCGCGTAACTGGTCCAGCACGTCGTCGATCGAGCGGGAGAGCCGGAACAGGTCCTCCCGGTCGATGGGGGTGGCCAGCACCCGTCTCAGCGCCCGGACGAGCTCGGCGCGGGCGGCGTCGCCCTCGTGCTCGACCTCGGCCATGCGGGCGCGGGCGGCGGCCTGGCCGGTCGTGCCCGAGGCGGCCGAGCGGGCCAGCACGGCGCCCTCCCTGGCCACGGCGACCTGGCCGCGGATCAGGTCGATCACCCGCCGTCCGGACCGGCCGCGCAGCTCGTCCCAGGCGCGTGCGAGCCGGCGGGGCCGTCCGCCGCTCACAGCAGCCTCAGGCCGAGCCCGGCCAGGGCGCCCAGGGCCATGGACGACGGCAGCGTGACCAGCCACGCCGTACCCATGTTCAGCACTCCTTGCCATCGCACCCTCCTGCTTCCTTCGCTTGCCACCACGCCGACGACCCCGGCGGTCACGGACTGGGTCATGCTCACCGGGCTGCCCAGGGCCGAGCTGCCGAGGACGGCGCCGGTGGCCGCCGTCTCGGCCGACAGCACGTGCAGCGGCCGGGTGATGACCAGGCCGCGGCCGACCCGCCCGCCCACCCGGGGCAGCGTGGTCAGCGCCCCGGCGAGGAACAGCGCCACCAGCACGGCCATCCACCCGGGCGCGAGCTGGACGGGCCCGACCCGGCCGAGCCCGTTGCGGCCCACGTCCACGGCGACGCTCACCACGGCGATCATCTTCTGGCCGTCGTTGACGGCGTAGGCCAGGCACTGGGCCGCGTACGCCACCAGATGGGCGGCCAGCACCAGCCCCGGCATCCGGCGCGAGGACGGCACCCGCCGCGACGCGGTGCCCAGCAGGTAGCCGAGCACCAGCCCGACCAGCGGCGCGCACGCCCCGATCGCCAGGACGGTGACCAGGCTCGGCCAGGCCACCGGCAGCCCGGCGCCGAGCCCGGCGCCCGCGATGCCGCCGATCACCGCCAGCGTCAGGCTGGTGGGCAGCCCTTTGCCGGTCAGCGCCGCCACCACCACGACGGCGATCACCACGCCGGCCAGGAACACGGCCGCGCCGCTGCCCGAGTCGAGCCCCGCGAGCCCTTCGGTGAAGGTCCGCGCGACCGCTACGCCCAGCACGTACGGCCCGGCGAACAGGACCGACACCAGCAGCGCGGCGGCCAGCCAGCCGGGCGTGCGCGGGAAGCGCAGGCCGAGGCCGATCAGCGTGGCGCCGTCGTTGGCCCCGCTGATCAGCACGAACAGGACGGCCACCGCGGCGAAGGCCAGCGTCCAGCCCATCAGAGGTAGAGCCGCTGGTCGCGCTTGGCCTCGTCGTAGCGCTCGCGCGCGGCCCTGACCTCGGGCAGGCCGGACACCTGCGCGACCGGCACGTCCCACCATGCCTGCGCGCCGGGGCCGCCGCCGGGGACGGGCTCGACGTACACGACGGTGGTCCTGGCCGACTCCTTGGCCTTGACCAGGGCGGCCCGCAGTGACTCGGGGCCGTCGGCGCGCAGCACGTCGGCGCCCAGGCTGGCGGCGTTGGCGGCGAGGTCCACCGGCAGGGGCTCGCCGTCCAGCTCGCCGCCGGGCCCGCGGGTGCGGTACGCGGTGCCGAGCCGCCGGGCGCCCACCGACTCGCTGAGGTTGCCGATGGAGGCGAAGCCCCGGTTGTCCACCAGGACGATCACCAGCTTGATCCGCTCCTGCACGGCGGTCGCGATCTCCTGCGCCATCATCAGGTACGACCCGTCGCCGACCAGCACGAACACCTCGCGGTCCGGCGCGGCCAGCTTCACCCCGAGGCCGCCGGCGATCTCGTAGCCCATGCACGAGTAGCCGTACTCGACGTGGTACTGCTCGGGGTCGGCGGGCCGCCAGAGGCGGTGCAGGTCGCCCGGCATCGAGCCGGCCGCGTTGACCACCACGCCGCCTTCCGCGACCTCGTTGACGATGCCGAGCAGGACGGGCTGGGTGAGCTCGGGGCCCGCGTAGGTGTGGCCGATCTCCGACTGCCAGGCGGCGGCCAGGGCGGCGGCCCGGTGGGTCCACTCGGGGTCGGCCCGCCAGTCCACGTCGTCGAGGGCGCGCAGGGCCTCGCGGGCGTCGGCGACGAGCGTGGCGCCCGCGTTCTTGGCCGCGTCGAAGGCGGTGACGTTGACGTTGAGGAAGGCGGCCTGCCCGAACAGCGTCCTGGAGGCGGTGGTGAAGTCGGTGTAGCGGGTGCCGACGCCGATGACCAGGTCGGCCTCGCGGGCCAGGGTGTTGGCCGCGTCGGTGCCGGTGTGGCCGATCGCGCCGGCCGCGCAGGGGTGGTCGTAGGGCAGCGCGCCCTTGCCCGCCTGCGTCTCGCCCACCGGCACGCCGTGGTTCTCGGCGAAGCGGGTCAGCTCCGCCCACGCCCCGCTGTACCTGACCCCGCCGCCGGCCACGATCAGCGGCCTGCGGGAGCCGCGCAGCAGCTCCTTCGCCCTGGCCAGCGCGGCCGGCTCCGGGACCGGGCGGGGAACGTGCCAGACCCGCCTGGCGAACAGCTCCTCGGGCCAGTCGTACGCCTCGGCCTGCACGTCCTGTGGCAGCGCGAGCGTGACCGCGCCCGTCTCGGCGGGGTCGGTGAGCACCCGCATCGCCGCCAGCAGCGCGGCGGGAAGCTGCTCGGGCCGGTTGATCCGGTCGAAGAAGCGCGACACCGGGCGCAGCGAGTCGTTGACCGACACGTCGTAGGACCGGGGGTCCTCCAGCTCCTGCAGCACCGTGCCGGGGGCGCGGGTGGCGAAGACGTCGCCGGGCAGCAGCAGCACCGGCACCCGGTTGATGGTGGCCAGCGCCGCGCCGGTGACCAGGTTGGTGGCGCCGGGCCCGATGGACGTCGTGCAGGCGAAGGTGGACAGCCGCGCGCGGGTGCGGGCGTAGCCGACGGCCGTGTGCACCATGGCCTGCTCGTTGCGGGCCAGATAGTACGGCAGCGCGTCGCCCGTGCCCGCGCCCTGCTCGGCCAGCGCCTGGCCGACGCCCGCGACGTTGCCGTGGCCGAAGATCCCGAGCACGCCGGCGATCAGCCGCTGCTCGACGCCGTCGCGCTCCGACCACTGGGCGGCCAGGAAGCGGGTCAGCGCCTGAGCCGTGGTCAGCCTCATGAGGCACCTCCTTGCACGAGATCGGGCACGCCGCCCTCCAGCAGGCCGAGCGCGGTGTCCACGGCGGCGCCCACGTCCCCGTCGGGCGGGTAGAGCAGCGCCCGGCCGACCACCAGGCCGCGCACGCCGGGCAGGCGCAGCGCCTTGCGCCAGGAGTCGTACATCTCGCCGGCGTCCTGGCCGGAGTCGCCGCCCAGCAGCAGCACGGGCAGGGTGGTGGACTCCACGACGCGTTCCATCTCCGGCACGACCGGGATCTTCAGCCAGGTGCGGGCGGAGGTCGCGCCGAGGCCCTGGCCGACGCTGATGGCGTGGATCACGGCCTCGGGCGACAGGTCGTGCCGCACCACGCCGTCCTGCCGCCTGGACCAGAACGGCTCGACCATCGCCATCAGGCCGTGCCTGGCCAGGTCGGTGACGGCCTGGCCGCAGCTGGCCAGAGTGGCGGCGGTGGCGCTGTCCTCCAGCGCGATCCGGCACAACATCTTGCCGCCGTCCAGGCCCATCGCGGCGATGGTGGGGGCGTCGTAGGCGGTGAAGCGGTCGTCGAACTCGAACACCGAGCCGTGCACGCCGCCGCGGTTCATCGAGCCGATGACGATCTTGTCGTCGAGCGCGCCGAGCAGCAGCAGGTCCTCGACGATGTCGGGGGTGGCCAGCAGGCCGTCCACGCCGGGCCTGGCCAGGGCGGTCATGAGCCGGTCGAGCAGGTCGGCGCGGCTGCGCATGGCCATCGGGTGGCCGGCCACGCCGAGCGCGCCGCGGGCCGGATGGTCGGCCGCGATGATGAGCAGCTGCTCCCTGCCGTTCCTGAGGGGCCTGCGCCGGCGGGCGGCCGCCGCCTCGGCGACGCGCTCCGGCTGCCAGGCGCGCTGGTCGAGCAGCCGGCGGTAGTCCTGCTCACGCATGCGTGACGGCTCCTTCCGAGAGGGTGGCGGACAGGACGGCCTCGACCTCGTCCGCCGTGGGCATCGCGGGTGCGCAGGCCAGGCGCCCGGCGACGATCGCGCCCGCGGCGTTGGCGAAGCGCAGGGTGCGTTCCAGCGGCCAGCCTTCGAGCAGGCCGTGGCAGAGCGCGCCGCCGAAGGCGTCGCCGGCGCCGAGCCCGTTGACCACCTCGACCGGGACGGGCGGCACCCGTACGGTCTCCGTGGCGGTCATGCCGAGCACGCCGTCCGCGCCCTGTTTGACGATGGCCAGCTCGACGCCCGCCGCCAGCAGGCTCTCGCCGGCCGCGCGCGGGTCGCGGGTGCCGGTGGCCACCTCGACCTCGTCGAGGTTGCCGGCCGCGACGGTGACGTGCGCCAGCGCCTCCCGCACCCGCTCGCGGGCGGTGGCCGCGTCGGCCCAGAACATGGGCCGGTAGTCCAGGTCGAGCACGGTGTGCCGGGCGCGCCCGCGGGCCTGCCAGGCGGCCAGGTGGGCGGCGTGGGACGGCTCGGCCGACAGGCCGGTCACGGTGGCCCAGAACAGCCGGGCCCCGGTGACGGCCGCCAGGTCGAGGTCGCCGGGCGCGATCTCCAGGTCGGGCGCGTCCTGGCGGTAGAAGTAGAGCGGGAAGTCGTCCGGCGGCCTGATCTCGCAGAACGTGACCGGCGTCGGCCGGCCGGGCACGGCGCCGACCAGGCGGTCGTCCACGCCGTAGGAGCGCAGCGCGTCGCGGACGAACGCGCCGAACGGGTCGTCGCCGGTCCGCGTGATCACCGCGCTGGAGCGGCCCAGGCGGGCGGCGGCCACGGCCACGTTGGTGGGGCTGCCGCCCAGGTACTTGCCGAACGTCTCCACGTGCCGCAGTGACACGCCGGTCTGGAGCGGGTAGACGTCCACACCGACCCGGCCCATCGTCAGCACGTCGAGGGCGTTCACGCCAGGCCCCGCAGGAACGCCACGCCCGCCCGCACGTCGTCGGCCGGGCCGGCGCCCGCCGGGGGCTCGGCGTCGAGGACGACGTCCTGCTCCATGACGTACCAGCCGTCGTAGCCGGCGGCGGTCAGGCGGTCGACGATGCCGCGGACGTCCACGTCGCCGCGGCCGAGCCGGCGGTAGATCCCGGCGCGGACGGCGTCGGTGTAGGTCAGCTCACCGGCCCGGACGCGGGCGGCGAGCGCGGCGTCGACGTCCTTCAGGTGCACGTGGGCGATGCGCTCGGGGACGCGGGTGACCAGCTCCAGCGGGTCGCCGCCGCCGATGAGCAGGTGCCCGGTGTCCAGGCAGAGCGGGACGGCGCTGCCGCCGAGCACCCGGTCCACCTCCTGGCCGGTCTCGACCATGGTGCCGACGTGGGGATGCAGGGTGAGCGCGCGGCCGTCGCCCTTGGCCTCGTGGAAGGCGCGGTCGAGGTTGCCGAGCAGGGTGCGCCAGCCGGTGTCGTCCAGCTCGGGACGGGCGTCGTAGCCGTCGGCGCCGGTGGCGGCGGCCAGCACGACGACCACGTCCGGGTCGAAGGCGTTCCAGGTGGCGCGGAGGGCGGGCAGCGGGTCGTGGGCGGGGTCGTGCAGGACCGCGGGGACGAATCCGCCCACGGCGCGCAGCCCGTACCGGCCGAGCAGGTCGCGGTCGGCGGGCAGGAAGCCCTCGGGGCCCAGCTCGGTGGCGGTCAGGCCGAGCTCGGCCATCTCGGCGAGCACGCGGTCGGCGGTGAGCTGGTGTCCCCATCCGGGCACCTCGCACACGCCCCAGGAGATGGGTGCGGCGGCGATCCTCACTTGGCCACCTCCAGCACGCGCACCGGACGGCCCTCGCGGCGCGCCAGGTCGGCGGCCTCGGCCAGGTAGAGCGCGGCCAGGGCGTCGCGGACGGTGCAGGGGCTCTCGCTCTCGCCCCTGGCCATCGACAGGAACGCGCCCATCTCGGCGACGTAGGCGTCCTCGAACCTGGTCTGGAAGTCCGGCCACGGCGGCCCGCCGGGGCTCAGGCCCTCGGCCGAGCGCAGCGGGGTGCGGTCGCCGAGCCCGACGGCGCGGGTGCCGAGCGTGCCGGCCAGCTCCATGCGCACGTCGTAACCGGCGCCGTTGTAGCGGGAGCCCTGCAGGGTGACCAGCGTGCCGTCGTCCATGACGATCAGGGCGGCGCTGTTGTCGACGTCCTCGGCGGCGGCGAAGTACGGATCGCCGCGGTTGGCGCCGACCGCCTGCACGACGTCCGCCTCGCGGCCGGTGACCCAGCGCAGGATGTCGAAGTCGTGGATGTGGCAGTCGCGGAAGATGCCGCCGGACTGGGCGACGTACTCGGCGGGCGGCGGCGCCGGGTCGCCGGTCAGCATGTGCACGCGGTGCAGCTCGCCGAGCTCGCCCGCCAGCAGCGCCTCGCGGGCGGCCCGGTAGCCGGCGTCGAAGCGGCGCTGGAAGCCGATGTGCACGCCGATCCCGGCCCGTTCGACGGCCTCGGCCACCCGCAGCGTCTCCTTGACGGTCGGCGCGGCCGGTTTCTCGCAGAACGCCGGCACTCCCCGCTCGCACGCCCTCAGCAGGCCCTCGGCGTGGGCGGAGGTCGGCGTCGCGAGCACCACCGCGTCCGCGTCGAAGGGATCGCCGGTACGGGCGCCGAGCCGCCGGGCCACCTCCTCCGCCCTCGCCGTGTCCACGTCGGACACGACGAGCTCGTCAACCAAGGCGGACAGGGTTGTGGCATGGAACATGCCTATACGTCCAAGGCCCAGCAGACCCACACGCATGATCGCTCCTCATCCAGGGGGGCCTCCAGTTCTAGATGAACAGGAGATGAACAGTCAAGACTTTGTCCTGACATAAGGATGAACTGTCGTAGCTGGGAGGCTAGGTCCTGGCTCAGCTTGCACGTAAGAATGTCTTGACAAATTATTCACGTGACGTTCATCGTGAGCACACAATGGCGCCGGTCGGGGCTGGCGCGGCGCCTTGCGAACCCGAGAGGCAAGAGGAGTGACGCCATCATGAGGCGTACCGGGAAGATCATCTCCATGGCGTTGCTGGCGTCCGCCGCCGTGGCGTGCGCGCCCTCCACCGCAGGCGGAGGACCGTCGGCGGCGGCGACGGCCAAGGCGCTGCCCGGCCCGTCGCTCGATGCGAACTTCGACCTGGAGGCGCTGGTCGCCGCGGCGAAGAAGGAAGGCAGCGTCCTGGTCTACGACTCCAGCGGCGACATCGAGGAAGTGGCCAAGGCGTTCACCGCGAAGTACGGCATCGCCATGGAGGGGGTGAAGTCCGACACCCCGCAGACGGCCGAGAAGATGACCAGGGAGCACGCCGCCGACAACGTCACCATCGACGCGGCCATGTACGAGGACGGCGGCGTCCTGGTCGGCCAGCTCGCGCCGCAGGGCGTCACCCAGACGTGGATCCCCGGCGACCTGAAGGACCAGATCCCCGCCGAGAACCAGAACCCCCTGCTCGCGCTCTCCAAGGCGACGGTCTTCGGCTACAACACCAAGCTGTCCCCCGGCGGCTGCCCGGTGAAGAACGTCTGGGACCTGACCGACCCGGAGTGGTCCGGCAAGCTGGTGATGCAGGACCCGCTGGGCAAGCCGACCGTGCTGTCGTTCTTCACCCAGCTCGACGCGTACGGCAACCAGGCGCTCGAACAGGCCTACCAGGCCAAGTACGGCAAGCCGCTGAAGACCGAGGAGAAGAGCGCCGCGCAGGAGTGGATCAAGCGCCTGTCGCTCAACAAGCCGGTGCTGACCGGCTCCGACGAGGACATCTCCGCCGCCGTGGGCGCGCCGGCCGCCACGGACAAGAAGATCGGCTTCATGTCGATCTCGAAGTTCCGCAACAACGAGGACAAGGGCTACCACCAGGCCGCCTGCGAGGGGATGACCCCCTTCACCGGCTTCAGCTACCCCAAGTACGCGGCGATCGCCACCAAGAGCAAGCACCCCAACGCGGCCAAGCTGTTCGTGCACTTCATCATGACCGAGGAGGGCGTCAAGCACGAGATCGGCGAGGGCGGCGTCTCGGGCAACAGCACGGTCAAGCCGATGGTCACCCCGCCCGGCCTGTCGGACTGGCAGGGCCAGCTCTTCCACACCGACCCCAAGGGCCTGCTCGGCGACCTGCAGAACCGCCAGGCCATGTCGGACTTCTGGCGCGTCAACCGCAGCTAGCGCGGGCCGTCGCACAGCCCGGCCGGGAGGATCCCCGGCCGGGCGCGTCGGCATGTCTTGGCAGCCGTGCAACACCTAATGTCCTGACATAAGGACGACCTATTGATTTCTTGTAAACTGGTCGTTACGTTTTGGGGCAACATCAACACCCCGAACGAGGAGGCGCAATGCGTCCCCTGTCCAGGCTCTCCCTGGCAGCCCTGATGTTGACCGTGTTGGGCGGGATCGCCGCACCCGCGTCCGGCGCCGGCGTGGCGACCGTGTACCCCGACGTCGAGACCCCTTCCCTCTACGACGACGAGGCCGGCGGCGACGCCAACGGCGACGACCCCGCGATCTGGGTCGACCCGTCCGACTCCGAGGACAGCGTGGTGATCGCCACCGCCAAGAAGGGCGGCCTGTACGTCTACGACCTCGACGGGCAGCAGCTCCAGCACCTGCCGGCGCCCGCCGCCCCCGGGCCGGACGACGAGGCGGGCCGTTTCAACAACGTCGACGTCACCTACGGCTTCGGCGGCAGGGACCTGGCGATCGTCTCCGACCGCGGCCGGGACACGCTGCGCATCTACGCCATCTCGGACGGCCACCTCACCGACGTGACCGACCCGGCCGCGCCGTTCGTGTTCAACACGACGCAGCAGCAGGTCAACGACGCCGAGACGGCCTACGGCCTGGCCGCCTGGAAGGACTCCACCGGCACGTACGCGCTGGTCAGCCGCCGGCACAAGACCTCGGTCGGCCTGGTCAAGCTGCTCGCCAAGCCGGGCGGCAAGATCGGCTACCAGCTCGTGCGGACGCTGAGCCTGCCCAACTCCTTCACCCTGCCGAACGGCCAGACCTGGTCCCCCTGCCTTGAGCCGGACGAGCAGGCGCAGGTCGAGGGCATGGTCGTGGACCAGGAGCGGGACGTGCTCTACGCCGCCCAGGAGGACGTCGGCATCTGGCGGATGCGCGCCGACCTCACCGGCACGCCCGTCCTGGTGGACAAGGTCCGCGAGTACGGCGTCCCGGGAACCTACGACCCCGCGACCGAGGAGTGCACCCCCGGCGCCGACCCCGGCTACGGCGGCAAGCACCTCACCGCGGACGCCGAGGGCCTGACCATCTACTACCGCGAGGACGGCAAGGGCTACCTGCTGGCCTCCAGCCAGGGCGACAACACCTTCGCCGTCTACCGCAGGGAGGGCTCCAACTCCTACCTCGGCCAGTTCCGGATCGGCGAGGCGAACGGCATCGACGGCTCGGAGGTGAGCGACGGCTCGACCGTGCTCAACGTGCCGCTGGGCGAGTTCGACGAGGGCATGTTCATCGCCCACGACGGCGTGAACACGCCGGCCACGGCGGACCGTGAGAACACCAACTTCAAGTTCGCCGACTGGGGCGACATCGCCGACGAGCTGGACCTGGACGTGGACACCGACGGCTGGGACCCGCGCGACTGATCATCGCCGCCCAGCGGTCCCGCGAACCGGGGCGCCGTCCAGCCGGACGGCGCCCCTTCGCCGTTCCAGAGGCACGCCCTTCGCCGAGGCACGCCCTTCGCCGAGGCGCGCCGTTCGTTTGGGCGCGCCGTTCGTTTGGGCGCGCCCTTCGCTTGGGCGCGCCCTTCGCCGTTTCGGGCGTTATTCCGCTGATTTGGGCATGCCTTCGCGGAGCGGGGAGAATGGGGTGCGCGTGCGGAGGAGGAGCGTGACCGAGAGCCAGTCGCTTGACCACCTCGCCCGCCGCCTGGAAGAGGTGGTCGGCGAGCTGCGCGGCATCCCCGTCGACGTCGAGCGGCTGGAGGACCCCGAGCTCGTCCGCCGGCAGATCCTGCGGGCCACCCGGTCGTCGGCCGAGCTGCGGGCCATGCACCCGGTGGGCTCGCGCGAGCAGGGCCGCGAGGAGCAGCGCAGCCGGCGTACCGTGCTGGACGCCCTGCGCGAGGGCCTGTCGATGCGCACGATCGTCCATTCCAGCGTGCTGGACGACCCGCGCAAGGCCGCCCGCATCAAGGAGCTGCACGCCGCCGGCGACCTGCACCGGGTCATCGACGAGCCCATCCAGCAGCTGCTGATCTTCGACCGCTCCGTGGCGTTCGTCCGGATCACCCCGATCGCCTACACGCCGGGCGCGTTGATGATCAGGCAGCAGGGGCTGATCGCCACCCTCATCGACCTGTTCGAGCTGTCGTGGGCGCGGGCCAGGGAGGTCACCGAACCGGCCCACCGGCTCTCGCCCCGGGAGCGGGAGGTGCTGGCGCTGATCGCCGAGGGCCGGTCCAACAGCGCCGTGGCCCGCGCCCTGTCGATCACGGAGGCGGCCGTCGGCAAGCACGTGGCCTCCGTGTTCGCCAAGCTCGACCTGCCCGCGACCGACGACGCCAACCGGCGGGTGCTGGCGGTGCTGGCCTACCTGCGCGGCGTGGCGAGGTAGGGCCAGGGCTACCTCGTCCTCGCCCAAGCACCCGTGCGGGCGGGCCGCGGCGGGCGCTTCGATGGACGTCATGCAGAGAATGACTGGATTGCTGGTCGGCGCGGTGTTCGGCGCGGTGTTCGTCGTCGTCAACGCGGGCGGCCCGCTCGACGGCGTGACCGCCGGCGTTCTGCGGGCCGTCGCGTGCCTGGCGGCGGCGGCCGTGCTCGCGATGTGGTTCGGCGCCGCCCGCGCCGAGCGCACCGCCCGCGCCGAGCCCGCCGAACCCGCCCGACGCCTGGAGTCCGCCGAACCTGCCCGACGCCTGGAGTCCGCCGGCCCTCGCGCAG
The DNA here is from genome assembly GCF_040675235.1 of Nonomuraea sp. NPDC049637. Taxonomy (NCBI): domain Bacteria; kingdom Bacillati; phylum Actinomycetota; class Actinomycetes; order Streptosporangiales; family Streptosporangiaceae; genus Nonomuraea; species Nonomuraea sp. NPDC049637. The sequence goes on along the minus strand of NZ_JBFAOM010000083.1, from coordinate 3,664 downwards.
GGGCGGGCCGGCGGAGGCCCGGCGGGCGTGGCATGTTCGGGGGCGGCTACGTGGCCGTGGTGGTGGCCGAGGTGGTCCTGCTGTTCGGCGGGCTGCGGGTGCTGGCCGCGCTCGGGCGTCCCGAGGAGGGGAACGTGGCGTGGGTGGCGTTCGTGGTGGGCGTGCACTTCGTCGCGCTCGCACCCGTGTGGAGGGACTGGAGCATCGCCGTGCCGGGCGCGGCGCTCACGCTGCTCGGGGCCGGCGGGCTCGTCCTGGCCGCCACGCCCGCCGTGGCGTGGGTGCCGGTCGTCAGCGGGGTGCTGTCCGGCGTGGTGCTGCTGGCCGGCAGCCTCACCCTCGGCCTGCGCGGTACGGCGCGGGCGACGGCCTGACCGTCCCGCAGGCGCGCCTTCACCCCCGGCACAGACCCTCTGATACTCTCTGTGCTGAATTGATTACTTTCTGTCGCTAGGGGAGCTAGTGTGAAGGTCGCCTGCGTCGGCGGTGGGCCCGCCAACCTGTACTTCTCGATCCTGATGAAGCGGGTCGACCCGTCCCACGAGGTCGCCGTCTACGAGCGCAACCCGGCCGGGACCACCTACGGCTGGGGCGTGACCTACTGGGACGACCTGCTCAACAACATGCGCGCCGCCGACCCGGAGTCGGCGGACGTCATCCGGGAGAACTCGATCCGCTGGGACAGCTGGGTCACCCACATCCAGGACCGCGCGACGGTGACGCTCACCGAGTCGGACGAGGGCTTCGGCATCTGCCGCCACCGCCTGCTCGACATCCTCGCCGACCGGGCCCGTTCGCTGGGCGTGCACGTCGAGCACGGCCGCGAGATCGCCTCGCGTGAGGAACTGGACGCCGACCTGGTCGTGGCCGGCGACGGCATCAACAGCACGCTGCGTGCGCCGCACGCCGACCATTTCGGCACCGAGATCGCGGTCGGCCGCAACCACTACATCTGGCTCGGCACCACGAAGGTCTTCGACGCCTTCACCTTCGCCTTCTCCGAGACCCCGCACGGCTGGATCTGGTGCTACTGCTACGTCTACAGCGGCGACCACAGCACGTGCGTCGTCGAGTGCTCCCCCGAGACCTGGAAGGGGCTCGGCCTCGACCAGGCCAGCGCGGCCGACGGCCTGGCGCTGCTGGAGAAGATCTTCGCCGACGTCCTGGACGGCCATCCGCTCATCGGACGGGCGCACACCGACGGCAGCGCGTACTGGCTGAACTTCCGCACGCTGACCAACCGCACGTGGTACCGCGACGACCTCGTGCTGCTCGGCGACGCCGCGCACACCACCCACTACTCCATCGGCGCGGGCACCGCCCTGGCCTTCGGGGACGCCGCCTTCCTGGTCAACGCGCTGAACCAGGAGCCGGAGCTCCCGGCCGCCCTCGCCCGCTACGACCGCGAACGCCGCAAGGCGATCCTGCCGCACCAGAAGTCGGCCCGCCTCAGCGCCCAGTGGTACGAGAACCTGACGCGCTACATCGACCTCTCGCCGATGGAGTTCATCGCGCTGCTCGGGCAGCGGCACTCCCGGGTGCTGCCGCACATGCCGCCCCGCGTGTACGCCCGGGTCGACCGCGTCCTCAGCTGGTTCGGCGGGTTCGGCGGCTCCGGCAAGGACTGACCGGGAGGCGCGCCCGCTCAGGCCTCGATCAGGGGAAGTCCTTCGGGTTCACGGGGCTGGTGCGGGCGTTGCCGCCCCTGACCGGGTTCAGGGTCAGGGTCCAGATGGTGTACTGCGTCGAGGTCGTGCGGAAGCGCAGCCGGTCGTTGAACTTCTGGTACGTCGCGCCCCTGGTGAAGCGGCCCTTCGACACGCTGAACCGGTAGCCGGTGGTGAAGAAGATGCGGTACGTGCCGTCCCGGACGTCCCGGATGCGGGCGGTGGACCGCGCGCGGACGTAGACGCTGACCGCCTTGGTGCGGCCCTTGACGATGGTGACGACGCCGTCCTTCGACGTGCCGTTCTTGATCTTGAGTACGCCCCGGCCGCCGCTGAGACGGTCGTAGACGATCCGGCCGTTGGCCGGGCGGGAGGCGGCCTCCTGGACGACCGAGGAGGTCTGGACGGCGGCGGCCCGCAGGCCCGTCGTGGCGGCGCCGGCCGGGGCGGAGGTCAGCAGCGTGCCGGTCAGCGCGACGGCCGCGACGACCCCCGCGCGTAACGAGGTCGCTTCGAGGAGTCTCTTCACCATGGTCTTCTCCTTGGGGGCATGGTCAGACTGATCGCGTACCCGTGTATATCAGGACAGACCGCTTCTACGCTCGTAGACTTTAAGCCGTCCGTTCGGCTCCGAGAGGCGGCACGATGAACTACGTCCCCGTTCCCTACGACCCTGAGCTGGCGGAAGGTCTCGCGGCGTTCCTGGCGGCGGTCGAGGGCGTTCCGCTGCGCGCGGACACCATCCAGCGCAACCGCGAGATCTTCGCCGGGCTCATCCCACCCATGGAGGCGATCGTCGCCGGCCGTCCCGTCGAGTGGTGGGACGTGGACGTGCCCGGCCCCGAGGGCGCCCCCGACGTCACCCTCACGGTCGTCCGTCCCAAGGGCGGGCCCGCGCCCGGCGCGGCGGCCGTGTACGAGATCCACGGCGGCGGGATGATTCTCGGCACCCGCTTCTTCGGCATCGAGGGCCTCATCCAGGCGGCCCTGGAGCACGGCATGGTCGGGGTGACGGTCGAGTACCGGCTCGCCCCGGAGAACCCGGCCCCGGCGGCGGCCGAGGACTGCTACGCGGGCTTCGTCTGGACCGCCGGACACGCCGAGGAGCTGGGGTTCGACCCGGGACGGCTGCTCGTGTCCGGTTTCAGCGCGGGCGGGGGGCTCACGGCGTCCGTCGGCATCATGGCCCGCGACCGGAACGGCCCGGCCGCCGCCGGGCTCTACATCGGCGCACCCATGATCGACGACCGGAACTCGACCGTGTCGAGCCTCCAGTACGACGGCATCGGCGCCTGGGACCGCAACAACAACGACACCGCCTGGACCGCCCTGCTCGGCGACCGGCGGGGCGGCCCGGACGTGCTGCCGCACGAGGTCCCGGCGCGGGCGGCCGACCTGTCCGAGCTGCCGCCGGTCTTCATCGAGGTCGGGGCCGCCGAGGTGTTCCGGGACGAGTCGGTCGAGTTCGCCACGCGCATCTGGGCGACCGGCGGCCAGGCGGAACTGCACGTATGGGCCGGGGGGCACCACGGCTTCGCGAGCACCCCGTCCGCCCGCGTCTCCCGCGCCGCCCAGCAGACCAAACACTCCTGGCTACAACGCACCCTGGGCATCTGACCCCACCCCCTCCCCACAACGAGGTGGGCGCCGGCCCGGAAGCCGCGGGCACCTCCCCCTGCCCCCACCAGGGCAATGTGGGGTCAGGGGGTGAGGGTGCGGTGGAGCCAGGAGAGGCGGGTGGCGAGGGCGGCGTGGGTGATCTCGTGGTCCGGGGCGAAGATGTCGAACCCGTGGAAGGCGCCGTTCCAGATGTGCAGCTCGGCCTGCCCGCCGGCCGCCCAGATCCGCGTGGCGTACGCGACGTCCTCGTCGCGGAACAGCTCGGCCGCCCCCGCCTCGATGAACGCGGGCGGCAGCCCCGACAGGTCGGCCGCCCGCGCCGGGGCCGCGTGACAGGGCACGTCGGCGTCCGGGTCGCCGGCCCGCTCGCCGAGCAG
>NZ_JBFAOM010000082.1:0-21243 GCF_040675235.1 Nonomuraea sp. NPDC049637 | reverse complement strand
GACAGCACCACCTCGGGGTCCTCGGGGATCAGGTCGCGCCAGGTCTCGTAGCGGGGGTCGGCCGGGTGTGCGTGACCGACCCGGCGTACTCCATGGCCGCCCGCGCGTGCCCGGAGCCGTCGAAGCCGACCACCACCCGGTCGTGCCGCCCCTGCGGCGGCGTCCGCACGACGACGACCGGGCCGGCGGCGTGCCCGGCCACGGCGACGCTCACCGATCCGGCCAGCATGCCGGTGAACCCGCCGAGCCCGCGCGAGCCCAGCACCAGGCTGTCGGCCGCGAGCGACTCGGCGACCAGGGTGTCCACGACGTTCCCGGCGAGCGCCTCCGTCGTCACCCCGACCGGCCCGGCCTGCCCGGCGTGCCCGGCCCGTCCGGCCTGCCCGGCCAGGGCGGCGGCGGTCTCCAGCGCGCGGGCGGAGCCGTCCGCCCCGCCCGGCCTGCGCACGTGCACGATGCGCAGGTCCAGCCCGCGCCGCGCGGCGTCGGCCGCCGCCCATTCCACCGCCGCGGTCGCGGGCGCGGATCCGTCCACCGCCACCACGATCTGACCGCCCATCACGCTCTCCTTTCCCTTGGGATTCCTCGTGCCGTCAGGTCCGCGGCCGGACGGGCACGCGCCGCCGGTAGACGACGTAGGGCCGCCACAGGTAGGCCACCGGCGCCGACCACACGTGCACCAGCCGGGTGAACGGCCAGATCGCGGCGAGCAGCCAGGCCGACATCGCGTGCAGCTGGAACAGCGGCGGCACGTCGGCCATCAGCCGCGGATCCGGACGGAAGGTCAGCACGCCCCGGAACCAGACGGCGATCGTGGCCCGGTAGTCGTAGCCGCCGCCGAGCAGGTTGCTGCCCACGGTCGCGGCCACGCCCAGCACGATCACCACGGCCAGCACGGCGAACAGCACCTTGTCGGCGCGGGTGGTGGTGCGCCGCACCCGGGGGCTGGTCAGGCGCCGGGCCAGCAGCAGCGTCAGGCCCGCGACGACCATGACCCCGGCCACGGTCCCGGCGCTGACCGACACCAGGTGGTAGAGGTGCTCGTCCACGCCGACGGCCTCGGTCCAGCTCTTGGGGACGAGCAGGCCGAGCACGTGCCCGCCGATGGCCGCGAACGCGCCCAGGTGGAACAGCGGCGAGCCGAGCCGCAGCAGCCTGCTCTCCAGCACCTGCGTGGTACGGGTGGTCCAGCCGAACTGGTCCGCCCGCCAGCGCCAGACGTGCCCGGCGACGAAGATCGTCAAGGCGACGTAGGGGACGATCGCCCAGAGCACGACGCTCACGGCCGTACCTCACTCTCGTTCAGCGGCGGCCCGTACGGGGCCAGGCCGACCTCCTCGGCGGGCGGGCCGGCCAGGGCCAGGTCGGCCACCGCGGCCCGCTCGGCCTCCGACATGCCGGGCAGCACCGCGCACAGGGCGTCCAGCACGAGCGCGTACGGCGAGCCGGCCTCGTGCAGGGCGGTGCGGATGAGCTCCAGCCCCTTGCGGTGCTGACGCAGCGGCGCCTCCCCCGCCTCCGGCCCTGCCAGCGCGGCGAACTCGCACACCACCGGCAGGAAGTCGGGCAGCTCGCCCTCGGGCGGGGTGAGCCCGGCCACCCGGTAGCGCTGCTTGAGCGTCAGCAGGGCCATGCCCCGGCGGCGGGTGTCGCCGTGCAGGTAGTAGGTGAGGTAGAGGCTGGACCTGCGGCGCAGGTCGAAGGTCTCGACGTAGTGGCGGGCCAGCGGCATCGGCTGCCGGTCGCCGAACCACCACAGGAACTGCTCCAGCGCCTGGCGCGGGTGCCCGTCAGGCAGCGCGGCGACGGCCTTGCGCAGCTCGGGGCGGGCGGCCAGCAGCCCGGCGTCCGGGTACTGCAGCAGCAGCGAGACCAGCCGGAGCAGCGCGGCGCGGTGCTGCGGCCGGTCGACGAGGGTGTCGGGGGCGGGCAGCAGCCTCATGACGCCGGCCCCCTGCCGGTGAACAGCTTCAGGCCCAGACGCCCGTCGCTGCGGCGGCCGGTCACGCCGGTCGGGTGGAACCCGCTCATGCCAGGGCCGCCGTCGCCGTCCAGGCTGCAGCCGGCGGCCTGGGCCGACAACGCGGCGGCGTCCTCGCGGTGGGCGGCGGGCACGACGTGGCGCTCCTCGTACTTGGCGACGGCCAGCAGGCGGTACATCTCCTCCATGTCCCGCGCCGTCATCCCGGCCGACTCCAGCAGGTCCCCGGCCACGGTGCCGTCGAGGGTGCGGGCCCGCATGTAGCCGCGCATCGCCGACAGCTTCATCAGCACCCCGGCCACCACCTCGGTGTCCCCGGCGCTGAACAGCCCGGCCAGGTACTCCAGCGGGATGCGCAGGTCGGTGATGGCGTGGAAGACGTTGTCGGGGTCGTCGGCGTCCGCGCCGGCCCCGGTCACGGCGTCGAGCACCGGCGACAGCGGCGGGATGTACCAGACCATCGGCAGCGTGCGGTACTCCGGGTGCAGCGGCAGCGCCACCCGGTAGCGCATGGCCAGCCGGTAGACCGGCGAGCGCCGGGCGGCCTCGATCCAGTCCTCGCTGATCCCGGACGCGCGGGCGGCGGCGGCCACCTGCGGGTCGTCGGGGTCGAGGAAGACCTGGCGCTGGGCCTCCAGCAGGTCGCGCTCGGGCACGCGGGCGGCGGCGAGCACGGCGTCGGCGTCGTACAGGACGAGGCCGAGGTAGCGCAGCCGGCCCACGCAGGTCTCGGCGCACACGGTCGGCTGTCCCGCCTCGATGCGGGGGAAGCAGAACGTGCACTTCTCGGCCTTGCCGGTCTTGTGGTTGACGTACACCTTCTTGTACGGGCACGACGAGACGCACATGCGCCAGCCGCGGCAGCGGTCCTGGTCCACCAGGACGATGCCGTCCTCCTCCCGCTTGTACATCGCGCCGGAGGGGCAGGCGGCCACGCACGCCGGGTTGAGGCAGTGCTCGCAGATGCGCGGCAGGTGGAACATGAAGGTCTGGTCGAACTCCATGCGCACCTTCTCGGCCATGGCCGCCAGGTTGGGGTCGCCGTGGGCGTGCTCGGGGGCGCCGCCGAGGTCGTCCTCCCAGTTGGCGCCCCACGTGATGGCCATGTCCTCGCCGGTGATGGCCGACTTGGGACGGATGACCGGCACGTGCGGCCCGGCGGGGGCGTTGAGCAGAGTGTCGTAGTCGTAGGTGGCCGGCTCGTAGTAGTCGTCCAGGTCCGGCAGGTCGGGGTTGGAGAACAGGCTGAGCAGCCGCTTGACCCGGCCGCCGGCGCGCAGCTTGAGCCGGCCGCGCCCGTCGAGCTGCCAGCCGCCGTGCCAGCGTTCCTGGTCCTCGTACCGCTTGGGGTAGCCGACGCCGGGCTTGGTCTCGACGTTGTTGAACCAGACGTACTCGACGCCGTCCCGGTTCGTCCAGGTCTGTTTGCAGGTGACGGAGCAGGTGTGGCAGCCGATGCACTTGTCCAGGTTCATCACCATGGCGACCTGTGCCATGACGCGCATCAGTAGGTCACCTCCTGGCCGCGGCGGCGGATCACCGTGATCTCGTCACGCTGGTTGCCGGTCGGCCCGTAGTAGTTGAAGGCGTAGGTGAACTGCGCGTACCCGCCGATGAGGTGGCTGGGCTTGAGCAGCAGCCGGGTGAGGGAGTTGTGCACGCCGCCGCGCCGGCCCGACCGTTCGGTGAGCGGGACGTTCACGTTGCGGTCCTTGGCGTGGTACATGTACACGGTCCCGGCCGGCATCCGGTGGGAGACGACCGCCCTGGCCACGACCACGCCGTTGCGGTTGTACGCCTCGATCCAGTCGTTGTCGGCGGCCCCGATCGAGGCGGCGTCCTCGACGCTCATCCAGATCGTCGGCCCGCCCCGCGACAGGGCCAGCATGTACGCGTTGTCCTGGTACTCCGAGTGGATCGACCACTTCGAGTGCGGCGTCAGGTACCGCACCGTGACCTCGGTCCCCTGCCCGTCGGACTGCCCGTCGCCCTGGTCTCCGTGGTGGCGGCGCAGGTCGAGCGGCGGCCGGTAGGCGGGAAGCTGCTCGCCCAGCTCGATGATCCAGTCGTGGTCGAGGAAGAACTGCTGCCGGCCGGTCAGGGTGTGCCAGGGCTTGTCGCGTTCGACGTTGATGACGAAGGCGGAGTAGCGGCGTCCGCCGGTCTCCGAGCCGGACCACTCGGGCGAGGTGATCACCGGCTGCGGCCTCGACCGCGTGTCGGCGAACGTGATGCGCCTGCCCTCGTGCTCGGCGGCCAGGTCGGCGAGCCTGGTCCCGGTGCGCCTCTCCATGGTCTCGAAGCCCTGGGTGGCCAGGCGGCCGTTGGTGGTGCCGGACAGCGCGAGGATGGCCTCGCACATCCGGTCGGCGGTGCCGAGGGAGATGTGGCCCTCGGGGGTCTCGCCGTTCTGCTCGCGCAGGCGGTCCAGCTCGGGGCCCACCCGGTAGGTGATCCCCTTGGTGGTCAGGCCCAGCTCGGCGAAGAGCGGCCCGATCCCGCGGACGCGCTCGGCGACGGCGCCGTAGTCGCGCTCGACTGTGACGATCTTGGGCATCGTCCGGCCGGGGACGGGCTCGCACTCGCCGTGCCGCCAGTCGCGCACCCGGCCGCCCGGCTGGGCCAGCTCGTCCGGCGTGTCGTGGGTGAGCGGGACGGCCAGCACGTCGGTGCGCCGGCCCAGGTGGCGGGCGGCCAGCTCGGAGAAGGCGTCGGCCAGCCCGAGGAAGGCGTCGTGGTCGGACCTGGTCTGCCAGGGCGGGGCGATGGCCGGGTTGAAGGCGTGCACGAACGGGTGCATGTCGGTGCTGGACAGGTCGTGCTTCTCGTACCAGGTGGCGGCGGGCAGGACCACGTCGGAGAACAGCGCCGTGGACGTCATCCGGAAGTCGATCGTCGTCAGCAGGTCGAGCTTGCCCTCGGCGGCGTTCTCCCGCCAGGTCACCTCGGCCGGGCGCAGCCCCTCGGGCGTCTCCTCGTTGCGGGCCTCGGCGTCGGCGCCGAGCAGGTGACGCAGGAAGTACTCGTTGCCCTTGCCGGACGAGCCGAGCAGGTTGGCCCGCCACACGGTCAGCACCCGCGGGAAGTTGGCCGGGTCGCCCGGGTCCTCGGCGGCGAAGCGCAGCCGGCCCGCCTTCAGCTCGTCCACGACGTGCTCGGCCACCGGGACGCCGCGCGCGGCGGCCTCGTCGGCGAGCTCGAGCGGGTTGCGGTCGAACGTCGGGTGCGAGGGCAGCCAGCCCAGCCGGGCCGCCTGGGCGTTGCAGTCGGCGAACGAGCGGCCCGCGAACCTGCCCTCGCCCAGCGGGCTGGCCAGCTCGCCGGCCCCGATGCGCTCGTAACGCCACTGGTCGGTGGCCAGGTACCAGAACGCGGTGCCGGCCATGTGCCGGGTCGGGCGCTGCCAGTCGAAGCCGAAGGCCAGGTGCTGGAAGCCGGTGACCGGGCGGACCTTCTCCTGGCCCACGTAGTGCGCCCAGCCGCCGCCGTTGACGCCCTGGCAGCCGGTCAGCAGCACCAGCGTCAGGAACGAGCGGTAGATCTGGTCGGAGTGGAACCAGTGGTTGGTGCCGGCGCCCATCGCGATCATCGACCGGCCCCGGGTGCGCTCGGCGTTGCGGGCGAACTCGCGGGCGATCCTGGTGATCGTGGCGGCCGGCACCGAGGTGATCTCCTCCGCCCAGGCCGGGGTGTAGGGCTGTGTGGCGTCCTCGTAGCTCGCCGGCCATTCGCCGGGCAGGTCGCGGGCCACGCCGTACTGGGCCATGAGCAGGTCGAACACCGTCGTGACGAGCTTGCCGGCCAGCTCGGTGACCGGGACGCCGCGGCGCATGACCGAGCCGCCCTCGGTGGGGCCCTCGTCGAAGCGCGGCAGGTCCACCTCGACCGCGCGCCCGGACCGGCCGAGCAGGGTCAGCGCGGGGACGGCGCCGTCCAGGTCGAGGTTCCAGCGGCCCTCGCCCTCCTGGCCCCAGCGGTGGCCGAGCGAGCCGTTGGGCACCCGCGCCGCGCCGGTCGTCCCGTCCAGGAAGACGGTCTTGAACTCGGCGTTCTCGCTCTCCTGCCCCAGGTCGGCGGCGGTCAGGAAGCGGCGCGGCACGTACCCGTCGCCGCGCGGCTCCAGCGTCACCAGGAACGGCAGGTCGGTGTACTTGCGCACGTAGTCGGTGAAGTACGGCACCTGGCGGTCGCGGAAGAACTCGGTCAGCGTCACGTGGCCCATCGCCATGGCCAGGGCGCCGTCGGTGCCCGGGTGCGGCGCGAGCCAGTCGTCGGCGAACTTGACGTTGTCGGCGTAGTCCGGGCTGACCGCGACGACCTTGGTGCCCTGGTAGCGGGCCTCGGTCATGAAGTGGGCGTCCGGCGTGCGGGTGACCGGGATGTTGGAGCCCCACATGATCAGGTAGCGGGAGTTCCACCAGTCGGCCGCCTCGGGCACGTCGGTCTGGTCGCCCCACACCTGCGGCGAGGCGATCGGCAGGTCGGCGTACCAGTCGTAGAACGACAGCAGCGTGCCGCCGATCATCGACAGGAAGCGGGTGCCGGCCGCGAACGAGGCCATCGACATCGCCGGGATCGGCGAGAAGCCCACCACCCGGTCCGGGCCGTGTTCCTTGATGGTGTGCACGTGGGCGGCGGCCATGAGCTCCAGGACCTCCTCCCAGCTCGACCGGACGAACCCGCCCTTGCCGCGGGCCCGCTTGTAGGCCCGCGCGCGTTCCGGGTCGCCGGTCAGCTCGGCCCACGCCGGCACGGGGTCGCCCAGCCGGGCCTTGGCCTCGCGCCACATCTCCAGCAGCACTCCGCGCACGTACGGGTAGCGCACCCGCGAGGGAGAGTAGGTGTACCAGGAGAAGGACGCGCCACGGGGACAACCACGCGGCTCGTACTCGGGCGACTCCGGGCCGACGGACGGGTAGTCGGTGGCCTGGTGCTCCCACGTGATCAGGCCGTCCTTGACGAACACCTGCCAGGAGCACGAGCCCGTGCAGTTCACGCCGTGCGTCGACCGCACCACCTTGTCGTGCGCCCACCGGTCGCGGTAGAAGCGGTCCCAGGCGCCGGGGTCGATCTGGTGCAGGGTGCGGCCGTCGGCCGACACCTCCGCCCTGGTGAAGAACTTCCTGGCCGCCAGCAACGGCCCCATGCCCGGGGTCGCGTCCATGTCGCTCACAACTCATCCCCTGCCACAACGGTCATGGATCCAGGCTGGTGGGCGGGCCGGCGGCCCCGGCAGGGACCAAAGTCCCTTCGTGCCGGCCGATGGGCCCACGACCGGCGGCCGGGGACCTTGGTCCCTACTTCCGGGTGACGGGAGGCGGTAGCGTCGCAGACATGATTCGTGTGTTCCTTCTCGACGATCACGAGGTCGTGCGGCGTGGCGTGGCCGCCCTGCTGGGCTCCGAGGACGACATCGAGGTGATCGGCGAGGCCGGGACCGCCGAGTCGGCGATCGCCCGCATCCCGGCCCTGAAGCCCGACGTCGCGGTGCTCGACGTGCGCCTGCCCGACGGCAACGGCGTCGACGTGTGCCGGGAGGTGCGCTCGAAGGTGCCGGGGCTGGCCTGCCTCATGCTGACCTCGTTCGCCGACGACGACGCCCTGTTCGACGCGGTGATGGCCGGCGCCTCCGGCTACGTGCTCAAGCAGATCCACGGCTCCGACCTGGTCGGCGCGGTGCGCACGGTGGCCTCCGGGCAGTCGCTGCTCGACCCGCAGACCACCGCCGCCATGTTGCAGCGGCTGCGCGACCAGGCCGCCCGGCAGGACCCGCTGGCGGCGCTGTCGGAGCAGGAGCGGAACATCCTCGACCTGATCGGCGAGGGGCTGACCAACCGGCAGATCGGCGAGCGCATGTTCCTGGCCGAGAAGACGGTCAAGAACTACGTGTCCAACCTGCTGGCCAAGCTCAACATGCAGCGCCGGACGCAGGCCGCCGCGCTGTCGGCGCGGTTGCGGGCCGACCGTCGCGACTGAGCGTCCCCCGCGATGGGACTTTCGCCTCTGACGCCGGGAACGTACCTGGTGGGAGGCTGTGCAGCATGCAACTCGACTCGTCCGGGCTCCAGGTGCTCTCCCGTGAGGAGTGCCTGCGCCTGCTGTCGTCCACGCCGATCGGGCGGATCGTCTTCACCGATCGCGCCCTGCCGGCCGTGCAGCCGGTCAACTTCTGCCTCGACGGCGAGCGCGTCGTCATCCGCACCTCGATCGGGTCGAAGCTGGCCGCGGCCACCCGGCACGCCGTGGTGGCGTTCGAGGCCGACGAGTTCGACCCCGCGATGCGCACCGGCTGGTCGGTGACGGCGGTCGGGCACGCGCGGGCGGTGACCGATCCGGCCGAGACGGCCCGGCTGGCCGCGCTGCCCCTGTCCCCGTGGGCTCCGGGCAGCCGCGACCACTACGTCGTGGTCGACGCCGAGCAGCTGTCCGGCCGCCGGATCGCCGAGTGACCTGCCGCTGAACACCCTTGGGCGGGGCCCGGCCGCACGGCCGGGCCCCGCCCCCATTCGTGCGGCGCGGTCAGCGTGAGCCGGCCGGGCCGGCCACGCGGCGGGCGGCCAGGGCGCGGACCGCGGTCACCGTCAGGGCCAGGGTGAGCACGGCGGTGGCCGCGAGCAGGGCCAGGCCGAGGCCGTACGAGCCGAGCCGGCCGTACAGGAAGCCCATCACCAGCGGCGGGACGAACCCGCCGAGCCCGCCGGCGGCGCCGACCAGGCCGGTGACCGTGCCCACCTTGTCGGCCGGGGCGACCTGCGCGACCAGCGCGAAGGTGGCGCCGCTGCCGGCGCCGAGCGCGGCCGCCATGGTCAGGAACGCGATGGTGCCGACCGGCATGAGGCCGGGGGTGAGCGCCTGCACGCCCGCCGTGCCGGCGGTGACGACGAACACGCCGGTCAGCACGGGCACCGGGCCGACGCGGTCCGACAGCCAGCCGCCGACGGGCCGCGCCAGCACGGCCAGCAGGACGAACCCGGCCATCCGGTTGGCGGCGTCGGCCTGCTCCAGCCCGTACCCGGTCTGCAGGTAGGCGGGCAGGTAGACCGAGAAGGCGACGTAACCGCCGAAGGCGACCGCGTACAACACGCACGCCTGCCAGGTGATCGGCAGCCTGAGCGCGGCGGCCAGGCGCGCCGCGAGCGGCTGGGTGACGGCGGTGCGGCCGGGCGCGTCGCGCAGCACCAGCCACGCCACGACCGCGTAGGCGGCCAGGACGACGGCGGTGATGAGGAACGGCACGGCGGCGCCACCCGCGCGGACCAGCGGGACGGTGGTCAGCGCGCTGATCGCGGTGCCGCCCATCCCGGCGCCGAAGATCCCGACGGCCAGGCCGCGCCGGTTCGGCGGGAACCAGGCGTTGACGAACGGCACCCCCACGGCGAACACGGTTCCGCCGACGCCGAGGAAGAAGCCGCCGATCAGCAGCGCGGCCATCGACATCTGCCCGAACAGGCCGATGAACAGGACGGGGACGATGGTGGCCGCCGAGACCAGCGGGAACATCACCCGGCCGCCGAACCTGTCGGTGAGCGCGCCGACCGGGATGCGGCCCAGCGACCCCACGATCACCGGGACGGCCACCAGCAGCGCCTGCTGCCCGGCCGACAACCCGAGCAGCTCCTTGAAGCGTGGCCCGAGCGGACTGAGCAGGGCCCAGGCCCAGAAGTTCACCGCGAAGCCCAGGGTCGCCAGGGTGAGCATCAACGCCGGGCTGCGGCCGGGGGTGGTGGCCGGTGCGTTCGTCATGTCTTCCTCACGTGGTTCATGCGGAGGTGGGGCGGCCTGGATGGCCGCGATCACCTGGCTGTGCCGTCCCATCACAGCTCAGCGGGCATGACGCGAGGTATGGACGAAGGTCCCGACCTGCCGGGACCTAGGACGCGCGAGGGGCTTGGGCGGCCCTCACAGCGGGACGTGCCAGCGCAGGCGGGTGCCGCCCTCCTCCGGCGTCTCCAGCTCGGCGGCCCCGCCGAGGTCGGCGGCCCGTTCCTCGATGTTGCGCAGGCCGCTGCGCCGCCCGCCGTCGCCCACGCCGACGCCGTTGTCGCCGACGACGAGGGTGAGCCGGCCACCGGCGACCTCGATGGACACCTCGGCCCGGGTGGCGCGGGAGTGGCGCACCACGTTGGACAGCGCCTCGCGCAGGACGGCGAGCAGGTGCCCGGCCACCTGGTCGGGCACCAGGGTGTCGATCTGGCCCTCCATGCGCAGGCCGGGCATGAACCCCAGGTGCGCGCCCGCCCCCTCCACCAGGTCGACGATCTTCGTGCGCAGGCTCGGCGCGGCGTCCTCGCGCGGCGCCTGGAGGGCGAAGATGGACGAGCGGATCTGCCGGATCGTCTCGTCCAGCTCGTCGATGGCGTATTGCAGCCGTTTGCCCGCCTCCGGGCGTTCGACCAGCCGGACGGTGCTCATCAGCGTCATGGCCGTGGCGAACAGTCGCTGGATGACGACGTCGTGCAGGTCCTTGGCGATGCGGTCGCGGTCCTCCAGCAGGCCGAGCCGTTCGGCGTCGCGGCGGGCCTCGGCCAGCTCCAGCGCGATCGCCGCCTGCCCCGCGAACGACTCCAGCATCTGCTGGTCGGCCCCGCTGAACGGCAGCCGCCCGCCGCGCTTGGCCAGCATGAGCACGCCGCGCACGCGGGGCGCGGCGCCCAGCGGGACCATCAGGCCCGGCCCGTAGCCCAGCCGCCGCAGCGGCGAGTCGGGGTAGGGCGGGCCCGGCAGGTCCCGCTCGGACCTGGGCTCGGCGTGCGTGAACGCCTCCCCCGCCAGGGTGGCCGAGACGTCGAACGCCATCCCCAGCAGCTCGCCCGCGCCCTCGCCCTCGGCCACGTCGACGGTCAGCGTGCCGCCCGACGGGTCGGGCAGCAGCACCTGGACCAGGTCGGCGTCGGTCATCTGGCGGGCCCGTGCGGCCATGGTGGTGAGCACCTCGCGGGAGCCGGCGCCGGACAGCAGGCTGGTGGTGATCTCCGAGGACGCCTTCAGCCAGGTCTCGCGCCGGCGCGACTCCTCGTACAGGCGGGCGTTCTCCACGGCGACGCCGGCGGCGGTGGCCAGCGCGACGACGATGGCCTCGTCCTCCTCGTCGAAGTCGCCGCCGCCGCGCTTCTCGGTCAGGTAGAGGTTGCCGAACACCTCGTCGCGCACGCGTACCGGGACGCCGAGGAAGGTGCCCATCGGCGGATGGCCGGGCGGGAAGCCGTAGGACTCGGGGTGGTCGGAGATGCGGCCCAGCCGCAGCGGGCGGGCGTCCTTGATCAGCAGGCCGAGCAGGCCCAGCCCGTGCGGCCAGTGCTCGATGCGGGCGATCTCCTCCTCGCTCAGCCCCACCGGGATGAACTGGACGAGCGTGCTCTCCTCCCCCACCACGCCGAGCGCCCCGTAGGTGGCGTCCACCAGCTTGGTGGCCGTCTCGACGATCCGCCGCAGCACGGTCTCCAGGTCGAGGTCGCTGCCGACCGAGACCACGGCCTCCAGCAGCGCGTGCACCCGGTCACGGGTGGCGAGGACGGCGTTGAGCCTCGTCTGCAGCTCGGCCAGCAGCTCGTCGAGCCGCATCTGGGGCATCAGGCTGCGCTGCGCACTTTCCGACATACCGTTCAGTGTCCCAGCAGGTCGCCTCGCCGCCCGAATCAGGCCGGGCCGCGCCCGGCCACTACAGCAGCGGCGGGACGGTGAACAGGTCCTCCCGGTCACGGTCGAGCTCGATCACGACGTCCACGACGCCCTCCACCGCCCGGACCGCCTCCGCCAGCGCGGCGGCCCGCGCCCCGCCCGCCGGCCCGCCGGTGATCGTGACCACGCCGGCGTCGGCCGCGACCGCGTACATGCCGTCCGGCGGGAGCACGGCCCTGACGTCCGCCTCCAGCTCGGCGGCCGGTCGGGTGAAGACGCGCAGCACGTCGCGCTGGTGCAGGGTGCCGACGACGCGGCCGGTGACCGGGTCGATCACCGGCAGCTGCTTGATGCGCCGGGCGTGCATGATCCTGGCCGCCTCGCGCACCGGCATGCCCGGGGTCACCGTGACCGCCGGCGACGTCATCAGCTCCGCGGCGGTGACGGCGGCGGCCTTGCGGTGCTCCTGCCGCCGCGTCCGCGGGTCGAGGACGGAGACGGCGTGCCGGGCGTGGCCGGTCTCCTTGAGCAGCAGGTCGTCCTCCGACACCACGCCCACCGGCCGACGGCCGGCGTCGATCACGGTGACCGCGCCCACCGCGTACCGCTTCATCGCCGCCACGATGTCGGCGAACGACGCGTGCTCCAGCACCGCGATCGCCACGCGTCCCATGACGTCCTTGACCTCGATCGACATGATCGCCACCTCGCTTTCCGCCTCCACGGTCCCTCGCGCGGGGGCGGTGGCGGCAGCGGCGAACGTCCCGCGGGCGAAGGGCTTAGGTCCTGGACGGCGGGAGCGGGTGTCAGTGCAGCGGACCGGCGAAGACCACGATCTCGTCGATGTCGCCGGCGGGGGTGAGGTGCACCATGTCGGTGCCCGACAGGACGGTGGCGCCGTCGGGCCCCTCGAAGCGCCAGCCGAACCTGGCCCACTCGTGCGGCGCGTCGACGGACGTCGTACGGACCATCCGGCAACCGCCGGCCCGGTAGCCCTGCACCACCTCGGTGACGAAGTCGGCCACCGCGCCCCGGCCCGACCCGCGGCCGAGCGGCCCCCAGAACACCACGTCGGCGGCGAGGGCCCGGCTGAGCAGCGCGGAACGGTGGTCGGGGTCGTCGGCGTTGGCGGCCGCGATGAAGGCGTCGATCGCGTCGGCGTGGGCCCGGTGGTGCCCCTGCGGGGATGCCGCCGGTTCGTGCGCGGTCATGTCGTCCTCCATCCGTCGCCGGGGCGTGCGGGAACCCGGTCCGGTCGCACGCCGATCGCCATGAGCCAGTACATCACGAGCTAACCCCTGGCCTGCTCCGCTTCCGGCTGGTTCCCCACGAGCAGGTTGAACGCGCCGGTCAGCAGGTTGAGCGAGACCAGGCCGACGACCTCGGCGATCACCCGGTCGCTCCAGCCGAGCGAGCGCAGCCCGGCCACCTCCTCGTCGGTGATGGACGACGGCTCGACCAGCACCCGCACCGCCACCGAGATCAGGGCGGCCTCCCGCGCGTCGGCCGAGGTGCCCTGGCGGGCCAGCGCGACGTCGGCCTCGCTCAGCCCGGCGGCCAGCGCGCCCTCGGTGTGCGCGGCCAGGCACGTGCCGCAGCCGATCCACTCCTGCACGGCCAGGGAGATCTTCTCGCTGAGCGCGCGCGGGATCTTCACCCGCTTCATCGCCCGGGAGAAGTCCAGGTATCCCTGGAGCAACGCGGGCGAGTGGGCCATCGTGGACACCATGTCACCCACCGCGCCGTGCCTGGTGACGATGTCGTCCAGGATCTGACGGGACTTCTCGGGGGCCTTCTCAGGAACAAGGGGTTCAAGACGTCTCATACGGCGCACTCTATACCCATAGGGGGTATGCGGGAAACCGGTCCCGGATCCGTTGAACCGGATCGGGCGGGCCCGCGTACCTTCGAGCATGCACAGGCTCCTGCGCAGTGAGATGTTCATGCTCGGCGGCTTCGTCGCGGCGGCGGCGGCGACGATCCTGCTGATCCTGCCCCCGTCGATCGACCCCGCGGACGCGCAACGGACCCTCACGCCCTCGGGCCCCCTCTCGGCCGCCGACATCGACCTGCTGATCAAGGTGCGGCAGGCCGGCCTGTGGGAGATGCCCGCCGGCGAGTACGCCGCCACCCGTGCCCAGTCGCAGCGCGTCAAGCAGGTCGGCAAGCAGATCATGGGCGAGCACCAGAAGCTGGACCAGATGACCCGCGACACCGCGGCCAGGCTCGGCGTCGCCCTGCCCGACCAGCCCAACCCCGACCAGCAGCGCTGGCTGGCCCAGCTCGCGGCCGAGAGCGGACCGGCCTTCGACCAGGACTACGCGAACCTGCTGCGCGCCGCGCACGGCAAGGTCTTCGGCACCCTGGCGCTCGTCCGGGCCGGGACCAGGAACGCCGAGATCCGCAAGTTCGCCCAGGAAGGCATCAACTTCGTCATGCGCCACATGACGTACCTCGAATCGACCGGCCTGGTGAACCACAACCAGCTCCCCGAGCCCCCGCTCCCGTCCCCCGCCCCGCCCACTTCCTGACCTGCCGGCCCCTGGAAGCGCGTCCTTCCACGGGGACCGGATCCATCGACACTCCGGCGGAACACTGACCTCATGCCCGAACCTCTCTCATCACCCGTCCGCGCGTCGCGGCAGGCGATCGCCGCCCTGGGCATCGCCCTGCTGACGGGGTGCGCGACCGCCCCCGTCCCCCAGGCGCAGCCAGCGCACCACCACGGCGCCGCTCCCCCCGCCGTCGCCGTCGCGCCGAAGGTGCCGGCCGGCGACATGAAACAGCTCACCACGCTGCTCGGCTGCCCCGCCGGCAAGCTGCAGACCGACGCCGCCGAGCTGCGGCAGGCGGCCTGCGACAGCCCGCAGGGCCGCCTGACGATCGTGACGTTCAGCACAGACAAGGGCAAACGAGACTGGCTCGACATCGCCCAGGCGTACGGCGGCGCGTACCTGGTCGGCGACCGCTGGGTCGTCGTCGCCACGGCCGACCTGCTGGAACGGTTGCACGACCGCCTGGGCGGCGAACTCCAGACCCCACGACACCATTGACCCTCCCAGCCGCGCCGGCTCCCCGTCGCGCCTGCCCGGGCACCCGTGTGTCCCGCCTGCCCGGTGCGTCCGCTTGGCGCGTCCGCGTGTCGTGCCCGCCCGGTGCGCAAGGACGCGGATGACGGCCCGGCCGGGCTCTGGCACGATGGCCGGATGCAGGTCGCCCGTCCCGTGGTCCGCGCGCTTCGCGCCGCGGTGTTCACGGCCGTGTGCGTCCTGGCCTCGGCGGCGCTGCACGCTCTGGTCGGCGGCACGGCGATCGCGCCCGGCCCGCTGGCCCTGGCCGTCGCGGCGACCTTCGCGGCCGCCTACGCCGCCGGTTCCCGTCCCCGCGGATGGGCGCCCCTGCTGACCATGTGCGTGGCCGCCCAGTACGGCCTCCACGAGCTCTTCGACGCCTCCGAGTCCGCCCGCTACGGCCTGAGCCACCTGCTCGACACCTCCACGCCATCCTTCGCCGGTCCTTCCGCCGGCCCGTTCGCGGGGCCGTTCGCGGGGCCGTTCGCGGGCCCGTTCGCCGGCCCGTTCGCCGGGGGCGGCGCCCATGAGCACGGCTCTTCCGGGATGGTGGTGATCCACCTGGCGGTGGCCGTCTCGTCGAGCTGGTGGCTGGCCCGCGGGGACGCGGCGCTGGCGGCGTTGCTGCGGTTGAGCACGGTACGGCTGGCCCGGTTGTGGGCCGTGCTGTGCGACTGGCTGTCCGTCCTGGCCCCGCCGCCCGCCGGGCCCGCCCGCGCGTGCCCGCTGTGGCCGCCGGTGGCGGGTCACCGGGCGCTGCTGCTGGCCCCGGTGCTCTCCCGGCGCGGGCCGCCCCGCCCGGCTGCGCACGCCTGGCCGTCCGGCCGCTGACGTTCCCCGTCATGCGGCGGGTCCGGCGTGCCTCCCGGCAGGCAGACGACCCAGCCGGCGCCGCCGCGGCACGCCCTCCGCATCCCGTCGCGCGCCGGACCGCATGTCCATCCGGCGGTCGAGCCGGATCCAGGAACCTCGGAGTTCGCAGTGATTCATCCCCTTCGTCCCGCGCGTCGCCCGTTCCGGGCAGCCCTTCGTGCCGGTGTCGCCGTCGGTGGCGCCGTCCTGGTGCTGCTGGCCGCCGCGCCCGCCGCGCTGGCCCATGACCGGCTGAAGAGCAGCTCCCCCGCCGACGGCGCCAAGGTCGCGCGGGTGGAGAGCATCGAGCTGGAGTTCACCTCCCGCATGACCCTGCCGACCCTCGTGCTCGACGGCCCGGCGGGCGAGAACCTGCCGCTGGGCAAGCCGCGGGCCCAGGGCGTCACGGTGAAGGCCGAGCCGGCCGCGCCGCTGGAGCCCGGCCGGTACCGGCTGGCCTGGCGGGTGGTCTCCTCCGACGGCCACCCGATCGCCGGCGAGCTGCGCTTCACCGTCACCGCCCCCGCCACCCCGACCGAGACCCCGGCCGAGACCCCATCCGAGACCCCGATCTCGTCCGAGACCACCACCTCGACCGGGACTCCGGCCGAGGTCGCCCCGGCGGCCTCCTCGTCACCGGTCGCCCAGGCCGAGGCGGAGACGGGCTCGGGCGGCGTGCCCGGCTGGTTGTGGGTGGCCGCGGCGGCACTGGTGGCGGGCGGAGCCGCGACCGTCGTGGCCGGCCGCCGCAGACGCGCCACCGGGGACGCCGACCCCACACCCTGACCGCGTCGCGGGCCCACCAGATCACCATGCGCCCCAGGCCCTGCCCAGGTCGCGGGCGCTCCAGGTCGCCATGCGCCCCCTGGCCCTGGCCGCGTCGCGGGCGAGCTAGGTGGCCATGGTCGCCGGGAGGCGTGGCCGCAGGGCGCTGCGGTGTTCCAGGCGGGCCACCGCCAGGGCCGAGACCAGCCCCGCGAAGGTCAGTGACAACCAGGGCAGGCCCGCCCAGCCCGCCTCGGCGGCCACGTCCAGCAGCGCGCCCGACAGCAGGTTCCCGGCCAGGATCCCCGCGCCGGAGGCCAGGTTGTACAGGCCGTAGTAGGTGCCGACCAGCTCCTCGCCCGCCATGTCGGCGATGGTGGCCATCTCGAAGGGGAAGGCCACCAGCGTCCCGGCGCCGAGCAGCAGCGCGCACAACAGCGCGGCCGTCAGCGTCGCCGCCCGCGGCAGGTGGAGCTGCGCGGCGGCGACCATGGGCAGGAAGGCCGCCCCCATGAGGGCCAGCCCGCGGGTGATCGCCTGGCCGCGGCTCCACCGTTCGCCGCACCAGGCGGTCAGGCGCACCTGCCCGGCGATGCCGAGCAGGGCCGACACCGCGTACAGGGCGGTCACCGCCCACTGGCCGCCGCCGGCCCGCTGCACCTCCAGCGGCAGTGCGAGGTACATCTGGTACGACAGCGCGTACGAAGCGATCATCGACGCCGCGAACGAGACGAACGCCCGGTCACCGAACGCCTGCCGCCAAGCCCGCAGCACCGGCTGCCGCGCCCGCCCCGGCTCCCGGGGCCGCGCGGGCAGGTAGAACCCCTGAAGCACGGTCAGGACGGCGAAGATCCCCGCCGCTCCCAGGCACACCGCGGTGAACCCGCCGGCCAGCAGCAGCACCCCGAGCAGCGGCCCGAGCAGGATGCCGCCCTGGTAGAACACGTTGAACACGGCGAAGGCGGCCACCTTGCGCTCCCCGGCCGCGGCGGCCAGGTACGCGCGGGCGGCCGGGTTGAACAGCGCCCCCGCCAGCCCCGTGATCACCGCGGCCGCCACCAGCAGCGGCAGCGACGTGGTGAGCCCGAACAGCGCGAACCCCACGGTACGCAGGGCGCACCCCGCCATGATCATGGGTTTGTGCCCGAACCGGTCGGCCAGCGCGCCGCCGATCAGGAACATGCCCTGCTGGCTGGCGTTGCGCAGGCCGAGGATGAGCCCGATCGTCCAGGCGGCGAGCCCCGCGCCGGCCGAGAGGTGCTGGGCGAGGTAGGGCATCAGCATGTAGAAGCCGATGTTGATGCCCGCCTGGTTGACCTGCAGCAGCCGGATCGGCCGGTCGAAGGAGCGGAACTGCGCCAGCGTGGCCTTCATCGCCTGCCCGCCAGCGGGTCGCGGACGGCGGCGCAGCGGCTCCAGCGGCGCACCTCGCGCTCGGCGGGGTCGTCCAGCTCGTCGGGCTCGTCGGCGGGGGTGACGCCGAGCAGGCCGTGGGCGCGGCAGTAGCCGTCGTCGAAGACGGTGTTCCAGTAGCGCCAGGGCCCGTCGGGGAAGACGGCGACGACGCAGCCGCCCGGCCCGGCCCGTCCGGCCAGCCAGCGGGCCACGAGGCTGACGGCTCCGGTGCTCCAGCCGCCGGAGACGTAGTGCTGGGCGGCCAGGGTGCGGCAGGCCCACACCGCCTCGGCGGCGCTCACCCAGTGGACCTCGTCGAAGGCGTCGTAGGCCACGTTGGCGGGGTGGATGCTGGAGCCCAGGCCGCGCATCAGGCGGTGGCGGTCGGGCTGCCCGAAGATGGTCGAGCCGACGGTGTCGACGCCGACCAGCCGCAGCCGGGGCAGGTGGCGGCGCAGCTCGCGGGTGATGCCCGCGCTGTGCCCGCCGGTGCCGACCGAGCAGACCAGCATGTCGATGTGCGGGAGCTGGGACAGCAGCTCGCGGGCCAGCCCGGCGTAGGCGGCCACGTTGTCGGGGTTGCCGTACTGGTCGGGGCAGTAGGAGCCGGGCAGCTCGGCCAGCAGCTCCTCGACCCGGTCGCGGCGGGCCCGCTGCCAGCCGCCGGTGGGATGCGGCTCCGGCACGATCTCCAGCCGTACGCCGTAGCAGGTCAGCAGCCGCTGCATGAGCGGTTCCATGCCGGGGTCGGCGACCAGGACGACCGGATGGCCGAAGGTGATGCCGGCCAGGGCCAGCCCGAGTCCGAGGGTGCCGCTGGTGGACTCGACGATCGTCGCGCCGGGGGCCAGCTCGCCCCTGGCGCGGGCCTGCCGGACCATGTGCAGGGCGGGCCGGTCCTTGATGCCGCCCGGGTTGAAGCCCTCCAGCTTGGCCCAGAAGCCGCCGCCGTCCGCGACGAACGGCGCGGCGACGAACGCCAGCGGTGTGTTTCCGACGGTTACGCAAATACCCGAATTGCCGATGGCGGGCAGAATGTCAGGGCGCGGCAAAGTGTCGTTCGACATTGGTTGTTATCCCCGAGATGAACGGCGCTCGCGCGGCACGGAAGACGCCGCGGGCGCGATGGAAAAGGACGGCGACGAAAGACACGCGTCCTATATGCGCATCACGCGGAGATTTTCCTGGCCGGAAACGGCCTGCCGCGAGGCGGCCCGCGGCGCGGGTCGTACGGCCCCGGACCCGACGGCCGCGGGCCCGGCGGCGAGCGCGGGGACGGCGGCCACGGCCGGCGCGGCGGCGGTGGCCGTGGTGGCCGCGCACTCCTGCTCGGTGCCGTGCAGGTGGCCCGGCGGCAGCTCGCCGTGCAGGCACCCGGCGTCGCGCACCGGCATCCGCCCGGACAGCCATCTGACGTGCCGGTGCACGTCGAGGTGGGCGCTCTGGGCGGACGGAGCGGGGCCGCCCTGGGCCCGCTCGGACAGCTCGACGGCCGCGCACGCGCCGCCGTGCGCGAACACGACGGTGATCAGCAGGGCCAGGGCCAGCATCGCGTGCGGCCACCACCGGCCGGCCCCCGGGACGGGCGGGCGGAGCGCGCGGGCTGACCTGGTCGTGAGCATCACCGCAGATCATGCCCGCCACGCGGCGCGGCGCGCCGGGAAAAGGCCAAGGCCGAGGTAAAGAAATTTCCGGCGCACGGGAATCGCCGCCACCGATCATCTCCGGCGCCCGCGATTTCCCGCCGGACGGCGGGAACGACGGCGAGCCTTTTTCGCCGCGCGGCGACATCTCCGCGACACTGGCATTCGCCCGGCGCGGCCCCGATTCCGCGCCGCCCGATCTTGGGGGTGTCCCATAGTTCTGTCCAGACGCGCGGTCATCGCCGGGGCCGGCGCGCTGGCCGCGCTCCCGCGGGCGCTCTCCCGAGCGATCCCCCAGGCCGCCGCCGCCGACGCCGCCGACGCCACGACCCTGGCCCGGGACGAACGCTTCTGGGCGGGTGTGGCCCGGCAGTTCCGGGTCAGCGACGACTTCGTCAATCTGGAGAACGGCTACTACGGGATCATGCCCGAGCCGGTCCGGCGCGCCTACCACCGCAACGTCGACGTCCTCAACGCCCGCAACTCCCACCTGCTGCGCACGGCGTACAAGGCCAGGGCCGACGAGGTGCGCGACCGGATCGCCGCGCTGCTCGGGGTCACCCGTGCGGAGATCGCGCTCACCCGGGGCGGCACCGAGGCGCTGCAGAACCTCATCTCCGGCTACCGGCGGCTGCGGCCCGGCGACGCCGTGCTCTACGCCGACCTGGACTACCCCTCCGCGCAGCACACCATGAACTGGCTGGCCGGGCGGCGCGCGGCCACGGTGGCCCGGTTCGTCCTCCCCGAGCCCGCCACCCGGCAGGCGGCGCTGGACGCCTACGAGCGGGCGCTGCGGACCACCCCGAGAGCCCGGCTGCTGCTGCTGTCGCACATGAACAACCGCACCGGCCTGGTGCTGCCGGTCCGGGAGATCGTCGCGATGGCCCGCGAGCGCGGCGTGGACGTCGTCGTGGACGCCGCCCACTCCTGGGGGCAGCTCGACTTCACGCTGCCCGACCTCGACGCCGACTTCGCCGCGTTCTCGCTGCACAAGTGGATCGGCGCGCCCCTCGGCACCGGGTTCCTCTTCATCCGCCGGGACCGGCTGGCCGACATCGAGCCCGTCTTCGGCGACGAGAGCTTCCCGGCCGGCGACATCCGCTCGCGGGTCCACTCGGGCACCATGGACGTCGCGGCGCCCCTCACGGTCCCCGACGCGCTCGACTTCCACCTGCGGCTCGGCGCGGCCGTCAAGCAGGCCAGGCTGCGGCACCTGCGCGACCGCTGGGTGAGCCAGGTCCGCGACCTGCCGGGCCTGCAGATCCTCACCCCGGACGAGCCCGGCATGTACGGCGCGATCACCGCCTTCCGCATCGCCGGCCGCACCTCCACGGCCGACAACGAGGCCGTCGCCGCCACCCTGCTGGACGCCTACGGCCTCTACACGGTCGCCCGCACGGGCATGGCCGGGGGCGACGCCGTCCGGGTCACGCCGGCGCTGTTCACCTCGGCGGCGCAGGTGGACCGGCTGGCGGCGGCGCTGCGGCGGCTGACCCCGCGGCTGCGGGCCTGAGGCAGGTTGACAGATCACCGACATGTCCCGCTAGGTTAGATATGTGAACAGTTCTTCAGATGACCACGTGTTGGCCGTGGACGGCTGCGCGGTCAAGGTGGTGGACGCCGACCGCGTCGCGGCCGTGCACGAGCGCATGCCCGCCGCCGCGGACCTGGCCGACACCGCCGACGTCTTCGGCCTGCTGTCCGACCCCAACCGGCTGAAGCTGCTGGTCGCCCTGCTGGACGGCGAGCTGTGCGTGTGCGACCTGGCGGCGGTGACCGGGCAGAGCGAGTCCGCGGTCTCCCACGCGCTGCGCCTGCTGCGCGCCCATCGCATCGTGGCCGCCCGCCGTTCGGGCCGGATGGCGTACTACCGGCTGGAGGATCCGCACGTACGGATGCTGCTGGACCTGGCGCTGGC
>NZ_JBFAOM010000081.1:0-22188 GCF_040675235.1 Nonomuraea sp. NPDC049637 | reverse complement strand
CTCGGTCGCGGGCGACAACCAGGAGGTGCGCGCCGCCCTGGACGCCGCCGTCGCCACCCTCAAGGCCCGCGGGGCGACCGTGGTGGACGTCGAGCTGGAGGGCGTGGACCAGGCCGGCGAGGCCGAGTTCCCGGCGCTGCTGACCGAGTTCAAGCACGACCTGAACGCCTACCTGGCCGCCACCCCCGGACGGCACCCCGCCGACCTGGCCGGACTGATCGACTTCAACCGCCGGCACGCCGGGACCGAGCTGCGGTACTTCGGCCAGGAGGTCTTCGAGCAGGCCCAGGCCACCACCGGCGACCTGGACGACCCCGCCTACCGCGCCCTCCGCGACCGGGCCACCACGCTGGCCCGCCGCGCGATCGACTCGGCGATGGCCGCCGGCCGCCTGGACGCGCTGCTCGCCCCCACCAACCACGCCGCCTGGCTGACCGACCTGACCAAGGGCGACGACTTCACCGGCTTCGTCTCCTCCTCCGCCCCCTCGGCGATCTCCGGCTACCCGGCGGTCACCGTCCCGGCCGGGTACGCCAGGGACGTCCTGCCGCTCGGCGTCACGTTCTTCGGCGGGCGCTTCTCCGAGCCGTCCCTGATCGCCCTCGGATACGCCTTCGAGCAGGCCACTCAGGTCCGCAAACCCCCGGCGTACCTGCGCACCCTGCCCTGAGCGGCCCGGCGGCGGGCTACGGTAGGGGCGACGGCCACGACGGGAAGGAGGCGAGGTGCGCACCAGGCTGCCCGCCGCGCTGCTTCTCGTCCTGTCGTGGCTGCTCCCCGCGACGGGCCATGCCGAGGTCGCCGCCCAGGTCGCCGCCCCGGCCGTCACACAGGCCGTCACGCAGGCCGTCGAGCAGGTCACGGCGGTCCAGGCGGCGGCCGACCGGCTCGCCGTCGCCCAGCTCGGCTCCACCCCGCCGCCGCCTCCGCTCGCGCAGGTCAGGCAGGCGGGGCACGACCAGGCCGGGCCCGGCGGGCAGGCGCTGCCCGCCGCGGCCCCGGCCCGGTCGCTCCACGTCTGGTCGGCCGTCGTACGGCGGCCCGCCGTCCGTGTCGCCGCCGACCGCCCCGGCGGCGCGGCGGCGGCCCGCGCGCCTCCCTCCACAGTGCTCTGAAGATCCCTCTTCCGCACACCTGAGCCTGTGGAGGCCTCATGTCACGTGCGCCCATGTGGCGCGCGCTGGCGGCGTTCGCCGTCATCGCGACCTCGATCATCCTGTCCCTCACCGCCACGCCACGCCTCGGCCTCGACCTGCGCGGCGGTACCCAGCTCGTCTTCGAGGCCAGAGACTCCCCGACGGTCACGGCCGACTCCTCGGCCACCGACCGCGCCCTCGACGTGCTCCGCCGCCGGGCGGACGCGCTGGGGGTCGTCGATCCCACGCTGGCCCGCTCCGGCGAGAAGCGGATCATCGTCGAGCTGCCCGGCGTGCTCGACCCGAGCAAGGCGGCCGAGGTCATCGGCCGCACCGCCCAGCTCGCCTTCCACCCGGTCACCGGTCCTGGCAAGGCCGGGGACGCCACCGCGCTGCCCGACGAGAGCGGCAGCCCGCTCGCGCTCGGCCCGGCGGCGATCAGCGGCGACGGCGTCAGCGACGCCACCGAGCGCAGCGACCCGCAGCGCGGCCCCGGCTGGTCGGTCACGGTCGACTTCCGCGACGCCGACGCCTGGCAGCGGATGACCGGCGCGGCCGCCTGCCAGCCGGCGGGCGACCCGAAGCGGCGCGTCGCCATCGTGCTCGACAAGAAGATCATCTCTTCGCCGCAGCTCGACCCGTCCGTGCCGTGCGGCGCCGGCATCCCCGGCGGCAACACCGAGATCACCGGGTCCTTCACCCACGAGGAGGCCCGCGACCTGGCCGTGCTGATCAAGGGCGGCGCGCTGCCCGTGCCGCTCGACCTGGTCGAGCAGCGGACGGTCGGCCCCACGCTGGGCGCCGACGCCATCGAGGCCAGCGTCAAGGCCGCGATCGCCGGGCTGGTGCTGACCGCCCTGTTCATCGTCGTGATCTACCGCCTGTCCGGCCTGCTCGCCGCCATCGCGCTCACCTGCTACGGCCTGATCTCCTACGCCGCGCTGGTCGCGATGGGCGCGACGTTCACGCTGCCCGGCCTGGCCGGGTTCGTGCTGGCCATCGGCATGGCGGTCGACGCCAACGTGCTTGTCTTCGAACGCGCCAGGGAGGAGTACGGCCTGGCCCCGGCCCGCGGGCTCGCCCCGGCCCTGAACCGGGGGTTCAAGAACGCCTGGAGCGCCATCGCCGACTCCAACGTCACCACGCTCATCGCCGCCGCGCTGCTGTTCGGGCTGGCCTCCGGCCCGGTCAAGGGGTTCGGCGTGACGCTGGCGATCGGCGTGCTGGCCTCGCTGGTGTCGGCCATGCTGATCACCCGCGTGCTCACCCATGCCGTCATCGGCCGGATCGGGCCGCGCCTGTCGGGGCTCGGCTCACCGGGCGCGGTCCGTACGTGGCTGGCCCGCCGGAACCCCCAGCTCATGAAGGCCAGGAAACTGTGGCTGGCGGTCGCGGGCGGCCTGGTCGTCGCGGCGCTGGCCGGGCTGTTCACCCGCGGCCTCGACTTCGGGGTCGAGTTCACCGGCGGCCGGCTCGTGGAGTTCGGCACCTCCAGGCCGGTCGACGCCGACACCGCCCGGCGGCTCGTGAGCGAGGCCGGCTATCCGGGCGCGGTCGTGCAGGCCGCCGCCGACGGCGTGACCGTGCGCGCGGGGCAGCTCGACCCGGCCAGGATCCAGGCCGCGCTGGAGGGCCAGGGCGGCGAGGTGAGCAAGGCGCGCGACGAGTTCATCGGCCCCACGCTGGGCGAGGAGCTGCGCCGCAACGCCGTCATCGCGCTCGGCGTGGCCGTGGCGGCGCAGCTGCTCTACCTGGCGGTGCGCTTCCGCTGGACGTTCGGCACGGCGACCGTGCTGGCGCTGCTGGTGGACCTGGCCGTGGTGATCGGGCTGTTCGCCTGGCTCGGCAAGCCGGTGGACGGCGTGTTCCTCGCCGCGATGCTGACCGTGGTCGGCTACTCGGTCAACGACAAGGTGGTGGTGTTCGACCGGGTGCGCGAGCTGTGGGCCGCCCGCCGCACCGCGCCGCTGGCCGAGGCGGTGAACACGGCGATCCTGCAGACCGTGCCGCGGACCGTCAACACCGGGCTCGGCGCGCTGTTCGTGCTGGTCGCGCTGGCCGTCTTCGGCGGCGACTCGCTGCGTGACTTCGCGATCGCGCTGGTCACCGGCATCGTCGTGGGCACGCTGACGTCGTCGTTCGTGGCCGGCCCTGCGGCCATCGGGCTGGCCCGCTACGACCGCCGTCCGGCCCCCCAGCCGCCCGCGCCCAAGGCCGCCCGGCGGCCCCGCGAGGGCTCGGGAGCCGTGTTGTGACCGGCGCCGCGGGCCCGCCTCGCGCGGGCGGGCCCGCGGCGCCGCGGGTCAGAGCCGGGTCAGCCAGTCCAGGAGGATGGCGT
The DNA here is from genome assembly GCF_040675235.1 of Nonomuraea sp. NPDC049637. NCBI lineage: Bacteria > Bacillati > Actinomycetota > Actinomycetes > Streptosporangiales > Streptosporangiaceae > Nonomuraea > Nonomuraea sp. NPDC049637. The sequence goes on along the minus strand of NZ_JBFAOM010000081.1, from coordinate 18,714 downwards.
TGACCTCGTCGGGCCGTTCCTGCTGGATCCAGTGGCCGCAGTCGTCCAGGAGGCGGGAGGAGACCAGGCCGGGCAGGGTGGTGGGGAAGGCGTCGATCGCGCCGGACAGCCACTGGGTCGTGTCGTCCTGCGCGCCGCCGACGAACAGCGAGGGCTGGACGATGGGCGCGCCGTCGTGGGGCGCGAGGTCTTCCCAGTCGCGGTCCATGTTGCGGTAGCGGTTCAGCGCGCCGGTCAGGCCGGTGCGCTCGAACTCGGCGGCGTAGAAGTCGAGGTCGGTCTCGCTCAGCCAGCCGGGCAGCGGGCCGCCGGCCGGGAACCGGTCGCGCATCCTGCCGCCCGGGGCCACGAACAGCGGGTGGGGCGCGTCCGGGCCCGGCTTGGTGTCGGCGGACAGGGCCGCGTACGTGCCCGCCAGCCAGCCCCGGACGTCCGGCTCGATCTCGGCCTCGGCCCGGCCGGGCGTCTGGAAGTAGCTGACGTAGAACTCGTCCGTCCCGCCCATGGCGGCGAACGTCTCGGTGGGACGCGGCCCGCCGCGCGGCGTGTACGGCACGCTGAGCATGGCGACCGCGCGGAAGACGTCCGGCCGCAGCAGGGCGCTGTGGGCCGCGATCGAGGAGCCCCAGTCGTGGCCGACGATCACCGCCGTCCGCTCGCCCAGCGCCCGCACCACCGCCACGCCGTCCTCGACCAGCTCGGTCATCCGGTACGCGGCCACGTCCGCCGGCTTGGACGAGCGGCCGTAGCCGCGCACGTCCACCGCCACCACCCGGTACCCGGCGGCGGCCAGCGCCGGGAGCTGGTGCCGCCAGGAGTACCAGGACTCCGGGAAGCCGTGCACCAGCAACACCAGCGGCCCCTGCCCCGCCTCCACGAGATGGACCCGGCCGGCGGGGGAGGGCACCAGGCGGTGGACGCCCTCGGCGACCGGGGTGAGCTGCGACATCGTTCCTCCACGCACATGAGTCCTGGCCTGTCACCAGGATCATGCGCGGCCCGTGCCGCGGCCCGCCAACTCCGTTGCCGTTTCGGCAAACCCTGCGTTAAAGGTCGGTGGCGATGATCTTCTCGATGTTCCGCTCGGCCAGCGCCGTGATGGTGACGAACGGGTTCACCGTGGTGTTGCCGGGGATCAGCGAGCCGTCGATGACGTACAGGCCGGGGTGCCCGGTCAGGCGGCCGTAGTTGTCGGTGGCCCTGTTGAGCACCGCGCCGCCGAGCGGGTGGTAGGTGAGGTGGTCGCCCCAGATCTTGTACACGCCGAACAGGTCGGTGCGGTAGATCGTCCCCTCCTTGGCGTTGATCTTATCGAAGATCGTTTTCGCCATGTCGATGGACGTCTGCTTCCAGGCGGTCTGCCAGCTCAGGTCCACCTTGCCGGTCGCGGCGTTCCAGGAGAACTGCGCGCGGCGCGGGGTGTTGGTGATCGACAGGTAGAACGAGGCGTACGTCTCGATCCCGGTCGGCAGCGGCGCCACCTCGGCGAACGCGCCCCCGGCCGTCCAGTTGTCGATGCCCGCGCACGGGATGGCCGACTGCAGCTTGCCGGTCGGGTCCCACAGGTGGTTGGCCCGGCCGCACATGACGTTGCCGTTGTCGCCCCAGCCCTGGCCGACCTCGTCGTTCAGACCCGGCAGCGCGCCGGTGGCCTTCAGCCTGACCAGCAGCTTGCTCGTGCCGACGCTGCCCGCGGCGAAGAACACCCGGGCGGCAGTGACGGTCTTGGCGGCGGTGACCGAGCCGTCGGTGGCCAGCTGGTCGATCCGGACGGTGTAGCCGCCGCCCGCCGCCGGGGCGACCGAGGTGACCTGGTGCAGCGGCGAGATCGTCACCCTGCCGGTCGCGCGGGCCCGCGCCAGGTAGGTCTTCTGCAGGGACTTCTTGCCGTGGTTGTTGCCGTAGAGGATCTCGCCGGCCAGCGCCGACTGGGTGGCCGTGCCGGCCGCCTCCTGCTTCATGTAGTCCCAGTCGTACACGTCGGGGACGAAGGTGAACGGGAAGCCGGAGCGCTGGGCGTGCTTGCGGCCCACGCGGGCGTACTGGTAGCACGCGGTGCTGTCGAACCAGGCCGGGTCCACCAGGCCGACGCCGAGGCCGGAGTTGGCGCGCGGGTAGTAGACGCCGTACATCTCGTCGGCGTCGACCGACGGCAGCACGGCGGCGAAGTTCTCCCGCTTGGGCGTGACGGCCATGCCGCCGTTGACCAGCGAGCCGCCGCCGACGCCGCGGCCCTGGTAGACCGTGATGCCGGCGAACTCCTCGGCGTCCAGGATGCCGGTGTAGCGGGGGATGTCCCGGTCGATGGGGAAGCCGAGGAAGTAGTTGAGCGGCGCCTTGGTCCTGGTGCGCAGCCAGTAGGAGCGATAGTCGGGCTCGCGCGTGTTGCAGAAGATCTTGCCGTCCGAGCCGGGCGTGTCCCAGGCCATGCCCATCTCGATCATGTGCACCTCGACGCCCGCCTGGGCCAGGCGCAGGGCGGCCACCGAGCCGCCGTACCCGGTGCCGATCACCAGGACGGGCACGCGGGCGCCGTCGGCGATCGGCCCGTCGCCGGCAGCGGCGGTGGCGGTGGCGGCGGCGCGGCCGGGCAGTGCGGCGGCGCCCAGGAGGGAGGCGGTTCCGGCGATGAAGGTGCGGCGGCTGGTGTTCATGTCACGTGCCCTCGCTCGGTCGGTCTGACGCGGACTCGGTCGGTCGGACGGAGGGTGCCGGGCCGCCGGTCAGCATGCAGGCCGTGTCCAGGCCCAGCACGTGGTTGAGCCGGCCGAAGGCCCACCAGGAACCGATGCTCATGCTCAGTTCCACGATCTCGTTCTGGCTGTAGTGCTCGGTCATCCGGGACCAGAACTCCTCGTCGAGCCCGTGATGGTCCAGGGCGTAGCGCTCGGCGTACTCGGCGGCGAGCCGGGTGCGCGCGTCGAAGGCGTCCGTGGCGCGCCAGTCCGCGACCGCGTCGGCGAAGCCGTCCTCGACCTTGACGCCGTCGCGCTCGGTGCGCCAGTCGAGGCAGAAGACGCATCCGTTGATCTGCGCGATCCGCAGCCGGGCCGCCTCGAACTCGCGCAGGCCCAGCGTGGTGTGGGCGTAGACGGCCATGGAGAACTTCGAGGCGGCGGTCCCGATGCCGGGGACCAGCTCGCCCCAGACGTAGGCGATCGGGTCCTTGCCGCCCGGAACGTCGACGATCATGGGTTCTTCCTTCCGAGCCGGCCGGACGCGGGACGCAGCGGGACGTCGAGCGCGTCGTACAGGCCGGGCGGCGCGGCGGCGAGCCAGTCGATGGCGTTCACCAGCCGGCCCGCCGCGGTGGCGTTCCCGCCCGCCGAACGGCTGCCGCCCTCGTCGGTGGCCTCGATCGTGACCTCGATGCGCGGGCGGCCCTCGACGATGACCCGGTGGGCGCCGTCGCCGCCGTCCGGGGGCAGCGGCCAGTCGGGGGCGCAGGCGGGGTGGATGCGGGTGACGTGCTCGATCACGATGCGCGGCTCGCCCTCGACGACGCCCTGCACCTCGAAGCGCACCGCGCCCTGGGTGCCGGCCTCGAAGTCGCCCATGCCGGCGGTGGTGACCGTGCGGTCCAGCGGCCGCCGCTCCACGACCTCGCGGATCTCCTCCAGCGTGACGCCGAGGGCCCGCGCCATCAGCCGTACCTGCCCGCCCCACACCATGGACGGGACGGTCGGCGCGATCATCGGCGGCTCGTAGTCCATGGGCTGGCCCATCCCGACCATGTACCGGACGGCGTCCGGGCGGTCGTAGCCGGAGTAGTCGAAGATCTCCTGGCAGCGGATGGCGTCCACGACCGAGCCGAGGCCGCTGAGCAGCAGGGGCAGCAGGTCGTTGCCCCAGCCGGGGTCGATGCCGGAGGCGAACAGCGAGCCGCCGCCCTCGGCGACGGCGGCCAGCACCTGGTCGCGCAGCTCGGGCGGGGCGCCGCGGTGGTCGTAGAGGGCGTACAGGGAGGGCGTGACGACGACGGCGCCGGCCCGGACGGCCCGCAGGACGTCGGCCAGGGCGTCGTCGGGACGCAGGTCGCCGGAGGCGGCGTACACGACGGCCCTCGGGCGGGCGGCCAGGACGGCGGCGGCGTCGTCCGTGGCGGTGACGCCGAGGTCGCGGCCGAGCCCGGCGAGCTCCCCGGCGTCGCGGCCGGCCTTGTCGGGGGAATGCACGACGACGGCGGTGAGACTGAGGTCGGGATGGGCCTCCACGGCCCTGATGGCGGCGCGGCCGACGTTGCCGGTACCCCACACCACGGTGGACGTCATGGGCGGAGCGTAGCAAGCGCTTGGTTTGGTGTACAGGGCCCGGCAACCGGGGGCGCCGGTCAGGCGGCGTCGAGGGCGATGCCGTACAGGTGGTCCACCCGGATCCTGATGACCAGGCGGCGGGCCCTGGCCATCTCCGCCAGGAAGGCGGCCTCGTCCGCCGGGTCGGGGAAGCCACCGGCCATCTCCAGCAGCTCGCGTCCGGTGGCGTCGCCGGGGGTGAGCGACGGCTCGGAGACCTCCGCCCGTCCTTCGGCGACGGCGTACGACAGGACGTCGTCGCCCTGCAGGTGCACCGTCGCCCGCGGGTCGGCGAGCAGGTGCCGCACCTTGACGCGGCCCTCGGCGGAGGAGATGCGCAGGACGCGTCCGGCGGCGTCCCAGCGCAGGGCCATCGAGGCCAGGTGCGGGCGGCCGTCGCGCCTGAGCGTCGCCAGCACGCCGAAGGGCTGGCGGGCGAGGATGCGCAGCAGTTCGTCCTCGGTGAGGGGGCGGGCGCCGGGGCCCTGTCCGGGTCCGTAGGCGGGCTCGGTCATGATGATCAGCTCCGTTTCGCGGTGGAAGGGGGATCAGCGGGCGGCGGGCTCGTCGAGCCGCGACGCCTCGGCGGACGCGGCGGCGCGGGGACGCCGCAGGACGGCTAGGGCGACCACGACGGCCGCCGCGAGCAGCCCCGCCGAGGTGGCGAAGGCCAGGTGGTAGCCGCCGGTCAACGCCGCCGCCTCGGCCGCCCCGCCGGCGCGCAGCTCCTGCGTACGGGAGGCCGCCAGCGTGCTCAGGACGGCCACGCCCAGCGCCATGCCGATCTGCTGGGTGGTGTTGAACACCCCCGAGGCGAGGCCGGCGTCGTCCGCGCGGGCGGCCGACATGCCGAGCGTGGTCAGCGCCGGCAGCGCCAGCCCGCCACCCGCGATCAGCACCATGACCGGCAGCAGGTCGGTGACGTAGTCGGCGTCCACCGGCACCCGCGTGAGCCAGGCCATCGCGGCCAGCAGCAGCACCAGCCCGGCCAGCAGCACGGCCGGCGCGCCGAAGCGGGCGCTCAGCCGCGCCGACACGAACAGCGACACGCCGCCGATCGCCACGGCCGCCGGGAGCATCGCCAGCCCGGTGGCGAGGGCGCCGTACCCGAGCACCTTCTGCATGTAGAGCGCGACGATGATCTGGAAGGCGAACATCGCCGACAGCGCCAGCATCTGCACGACGTTGGCCCCGGCCACGTTGCGGGAGCGCAGCACGCGCAGCGGCATCAGCGGCGTGCGCGCGGTGGCCTGGCGCAGGAAGAAGCCGGCGAGCAGGGCCAGCGACACCGCGCCGAACGCCAGGGTGTGCGCGGCGAGCCAGCCGTGCTCCTCGACCTTGACCACGGTGTAGATGCCCAGCATCAGGCCCGAGGTGACCAGCAGCGCGCCGGTCACGTCGGCGCCTCGCGCGAGGCCGAGGCCCCGGTCGGCGGGCAGCGCGGGCAGCGCCAGCACGATCGTCGCCAGCCCGATCGGCAGGTTGATGAAGAAGATCCAGTGCCAGCTCAGCGCGTCGGTGAGCACGCCGCCGAGCACCTGCCCGATCGACGCGCCGGCTGCGCCGGTGAAGCTGAAGGCCGCGATCGCCCGGCCCCGCTCGCGCGGCTCGGTGAACAGCGTCACCAGGATGCCGAGCACGACGGCCGAGGCCATCGCGCTGCCGACGCCCTGCAGGAAACGGGCGGCGATCAGCAGGCCCTCGCTGTTCGCCACGCCGGCCAGCAGGGACGCGCCGGTGAACACCGCGTTCCCGGCCAGGAACATCGTCCGGCGGCCCACGAGGTCGCCGAGCCGTCCGGCGAGCAGCAGCAGCCCGCCGAAGGCGAGCAGGTACGCGTTGACGACCCAGCTCAGCCCGGCGGGGGAGAACCCGAGGTCGCGCTGGATGGCGGGCATGGCCACGGTGACGATGCTGCCGTCGAGGATGGTCATCAAGGCGGACGTCGACAACACGGCCAGGGCGGTGCGCCGGGAGGTGAGGGACATGGTCGTCTCCTGTTCAAGGGGTGCAACAGGAGAGACCGTAGCAGATAGTTCCGTTACAGACGATATCTCACGGAACTTTTCAGCTGCGCTCCCTCGCCCGCCGGACCGGCTGGGGAGCCTCGGCCGGGGTCTCCAGGTGGCCGGTGGCCAGCCGGTTCAGGGCGCGTACCAGCACCTCCCGCTCGTCGTCCGGGATCGAGCCGAGGGCCGCGGCGTGCACGCCGTCCACGATCTCCTGGCTGCGCCGCGCCACCTGGGCGCCCTTCTCCGTCACGGCGATGATCCGGGCCCGCCGGTCGGTGCTCGACGGCCGCCGCTCGGCCAGCCCGGCCTTCTCCAGGGCGTCGACGGTGACCACCATCGTGGTCTTGTCCATGTCGCCGATCTCGGCGAGCTGGATCTGCGTGCGCTCCTCCTCCAGGGCGTGCACGAGCACGCAGTGCATGCGCGCGGTCAGCCCCAGCTCGGCCAGGGCCGCCGCCATCCGGGTGCGCAGCACGTGGCTGGTGTGGTCGAGCAGGAACGACAGGTCGTGCTCGGTACGCGAGGGCGCCATCGAAGTCATGTCACCGAGGCTACCAACTCATCCCGTAGCGGATTATCCGCTGAAGAACGTGCACCCTGACGGTCTAGCGCAAGTTGATCTCACTGGGTATGTTCGGACCGAAGGAAAGTTTCGTCCATGGAGGCATGGTGGGCAAGAAGTTTCACGTTCTGGCGTTACCGATCGCCGTGGCCGCGCTGGCCGCAGTGGCGTCCCCCGCGCAGGCCGCGACGGGATACGACCGCTGCCAGGAGGGCAACTACTGCCTGTTCTCCGGTCTGGACGGCACCGGCGACATCGTCCAGCTCCAGGCGAGCACGGCCAACCTGGCGGCACTGGGCATGGGCGACCGCGCCAAGTCCGACTGGAACCGCACCGACACGCTCATCCATCTCTACTCCGAGGCCGACTACGGCGGCTGCTCGGCCGTCACCGGCCCGCGCGGCAAGGGCAACTTCTACATCACCTTCCGCGACTTCTTCGACTCCGTCCGCTTCGGCGGCCCGAACGGCCCCTCCTGCTCCATCGGCGGCGACGAGCTGAGCATCAAGCGCGCCGCGACCACCGACTCCCACGGCTGACCTTCGAACCCTCCGGCCGGCCCCGCGAACCCCGCGGCGGCCGGCCGTCGCCGTTCCCGGCCCGTGGGGGTGTCGCGATGATCGTTCCGCCCGTACGCTCCCTCCATGTCGGACCTCGCCTCCCTCATCTTCCTCCTGGTGCTGATCGGCGTGCTCGTGATGCCGGCCTGCGGCGCGACCATCTTCGCCGCGGAGACCGCTCCGCGCGGGCGGCACGGCCGGATGCACTCCGGCCATCTGGTCGCCGGCGGGTGGGTGGCGGCGGCCGGGCTCACGGTGATGGCGCTGGTGGCCTGGTCGACGCACGAGGACGTGCACTATGACGACTTCGGATCCACGCTCACCCTGCTGGCGGCCATCGTGGGCGCCGCGACGTTCGTCCTCGGGCTCGGCCCCTTCGTCCCCTGGTTGCTGGGCGTGGTCGGGCAGGGCGGCGCCCGGCTTCCGGTGGCCCTGCGGCTCTCGGCCCGGCACCTGGCCGACCGGCGCGCGCGGACGGCCCCCGCGGTGGCCGCGACCATAATCGCCACGGCCTTCGCCGTCGCGGTGGCGACCATCGCTGCGGCCGGGATCGCGCAGTCCAGGGCGCAGTACGTCCCGCAGGCGCGGCCGGGGGCGCTCGTCGTGCGGCTCGATCCCGCACGACCGGCGCTCGGGAGCGCCGCCGTCCGGGAGGAACTGCCCGGAACGGACGTACTGGCCCTTCACGACCTCGGTGGACTGGGACCCGGCGCCGCGGGTGCCGTTCGAGACGCCGTGGAGCTCGATCGTCCTGCTGGCCGTGGCGATCCCCGTGCTCGCGGCGGCGGTCGCGCTGCTGCTCGGGCCCGGCCGCCACCGGTGAGCCGGGCGGTCGGAAGCAGGCGGCTTCGGCGGTCAGGGTAGGCGGCTTCGGACGGTCAGGAGACGCGGCTTCGGAGGTCAGGAGTACGCGGCTTCGCAGGTCAGGTCGGCGGAGAGTTTCCACAGGCGGGCCGCGGAGTCGGGGTCGAGGGCCCAGGGTTTGACGCCGCCGATCAGCATGTCGTCGCCCGTCGCCGGCTCGGCCAGGTCGCAGTCCTGGCAGTAGGCGCCGCCGTGCGCGTCCAGCAGGGGTGACGTGGCCGCCCACACCGCCGTCGCCGCGCCCTGTTCCGGGGTCTTGAAGCCGTCGGCCCGGCGTCCGTCGGCCGTGATCCAGCCCTGGGCGACCTGTTCCTCGTGGGGGATGCGGCGCTGCAGCGGGGTGAGGATGCTGCCGGGGTGCACGGCGAAGGCCCGCAGGCCGTCGGCCGCGCCGAGGGCGTCGAGGTGGACGGCGAACAGGGCGTTGGCGGTCTTGGACTGGCCGTAGGCCGTCCAGTGGTCGTAGCCGTGGCGGAAGTGCGGGTCGTCCCAGCGGATGTCGGACAGGAAGTGCCCCGAGGACGAGACCGACACCACCCGGGCCCCGGCGAGCGCCGGGCGCAGCCGGTTGACCAGGGCGAAGTGGCCGAGGTGGTTGATGGCCAGGTGCGCCTCCCAGCCCGGGCCGACCGGCCGGTGGGGGTAGGCCATGACGCCCGCGTTGCCGATGACGATGTCGAGCCTGCGGCCGGTCTCCAGGAAGCCGTCGCCGAAGGCGCGGACGCTGCCGAGGTCGGCCAGGTCCAGCTCGCGCACCTCCGTGCGGGGGAGGTCGCGCAGCGCGTCCCGCGCCACGCCGGGACGGCGGGCGGGCACGACGACGTGCGCCCCCGCCCGTACCAGCGCACGGGTGGCCGCCAGGCCGAGGCCCGAGTAGCCGCCGGTGATCAGGACGTTCCTGCCGGACAGGTCGATGCCGGCCAGGACGTCGTCGGCCGTGCTGTGCGCGCCGAAACCCGAGCCGATCCTGTGTTGTGTACGTGCCATGCCCCCGACCGTAGAATCTAGAGTGCAATCTAGGTCAAACTATGGCGAGGTGCCATGAGCAGGGACGCCGACCGCCTGTCCATCGGGGACGTCGCGCGGGCCACCGGGCTCGGCGTGCACGCGCTGCGCTTCTTCGAGCGCGAGGAGCTGTTCCTGCGCCCGATCCCGCGAACGGCCGGCGGGCAGCGGGCCTACGACCGGGCCGACGTGGAGTGGCTGCTGCTGTGCAACCGGCTGCGGGAGTCCGGCATGCCGATCGCCACCCTGCGCAGGTTCGCCCACCTCGTACGGTCGGGGCCGGGCAACGAGCCGGAGCGGCTCGCGCTGCTGGAGGAGCACGAGCGGGCCGTCCGCGAGCGGATCGCCGACCTGACGGCGAGCCTGGACATCATCCACGGCAAGGTCGTCGCCTACCGCCGGCACGTCCGGGACGGGACCGCGGCCGGGGTCTGGTCGCCGACGCCTTCGCCCTGAGCGGCGGCCCGGCTGTCCTAGGATCAAGGACCCATGAGCCGGTTGCCCACGCTGTCCGCCACGGAGATCCGCGCCGAACGCCCGCTGCTGCGCAAGGCCCACGACGGCGACCGTGACGGTCTCGTCGAGCTGATGACCGACCCCGAGGTGCGCGAGCACCTGGGCGGCCCGCGGCCGCGGGACGACGTCGAACGTTTCCTCGACGCCGCCGGAACCGCCGCCGCCACGGCCGCCCCGGGCGGCTACGTCATCGCGGACCTCATCACCGACCGGCTCCTCGGGACGCTGGCGCTCGACCGCCGCGCGGCCGACCGTCCCGGGCACGTCACCGGCGACGGCGAGGAGCTGGAGCTGTCCTACGTGCTGCGCCGCCCCGCATGGGGCAGCGGGTTCGCCCACGAGGCGGCGACGGCCGCGCTGCGCGCCGCGGCGGGCGAGCTGCCCGACCAGCCGGTCGTGATCGTCACCCGGACCGCGCACGAACGGTCGCTGAGACTCGCCGCCCGCCTGGGCTTCCGGCCGGTCGCCGCCTTCGAGGAGTTCGGCGCCGAGCAGACCCTCTGCGCCGCCCGCCTGTCCTGGTTCCAGGGCTGACGCTCGCGGCCGGCCCCGGCCTCACCGCCGGCGGGCCGGTTCCTCCGGGGTGAGCAGGAGGGCCATGATGCGGTCGAGCGCGGCCAGGTCGCCGGGGTCCAGGGCCAGCAGGGAACGCGGCGGGCGGGCCAGGATGCGCTCGGCCTCCTCGGCGGCGGCCGTCCCCGCGGGAGTCAGCGTGACGATCTTGCTGCGGCGGTCGTCGGGGGAGACGCTGCGGGTCACGTAGCCGCGCCGCTCCAGGTCGTCGACCATCAGGGTGGTGTACGGCTTGTCGGTGGACAGCTCGGCGGTCAACTCCCGCATGGTCATCGGCCCGGCCAGCAGGCGGCGCAGCGCCTTGATCCGGAAGAAGCTCATGCCGAGCGTCTCGGCCACCTCCTTGCGGCGGTCCTCCTGCCGCAGGACGAGGTCGTACATCGCCGCCCAGACGCGGGTCACGGCGTCGTGCCCGGAACTGCCGGGGCCTTCGGGGGTGTCGGTCATCAAGCGTCCGCCGTTCTGTCGGGAGCGTGGGCGAGCCGTTCGGCGGTACGGGTGGCGCTGCGGCGGGCCCAGCCGGTCGTGGTCAGGATACCGAGCAGCAGGATGGCCAGCCCGCACCCGGCGACGATCCACCAGCCGACGTGGCTGGCCTGCGGGAACCCGCTGGCGAACGGGCCGGCCACGGCCGAGGTGACCAGCGAGCCGATGACCGCGACGCCGAGCGACTGGCCGATCTGGCGGCTGGTGGAGGCCACCGCCGCGGCCACGCCGGCCTGGGCGCGCGGCATGCCGGACACGGCGGTGTTGGTGATCGGCGCGTTCAGCATGCCGAACCCCACCCCGAACAGCACGTACGCGGCCATGAGCCGCCAGGTCGGCGTGTCCGCCGCCAGCCCGGTCATGATCAGGCCGCTGGCCGCCATGGTGACCCCGGCCACCACCAACGGCACGCGGGGCCCGGCGTTCCCGACGATCCGTCCCGACAGCGGCGCGCAGACCACGGTGAGCCCGGCCATGGGCAGCGTGTAGAGGCCGGCGTGCAGGGCGGACAGGCCCAGCACGTCCTGGAGGTAGAGGGTGTTGACGAACAGGAACCCGGCCAGCGCGGCGAAGCCGGACACCGCGATGACCGTGGCCCCGGTGAACGGCGCGCTGCGGAAGAAGCGCAGGTCGATCAGCGGGTCGGTGCGGCGCAGCTCGTACGGTGCGAGGACGGCCAGCGCCAGCGCCGCGACCGCGAAGCAGCCCAGCGTGCGCGGGGACCCCCAGCCGGCCGCCGGCGCCTCGATGAAGCCGTACGTCAGGGTGGCCAGCAGCACGATGACCAGCACCTGCCCGACCGGGTCCACCCGGCGCGGGCGCGGCGCGCGCGACTCGGGCACGAACAACGCGCACAGCGCGAACGCGGCCAGCCCCACCGGGATGTTGATCCAGAAGATCGCCTGCCAGCCGACCGAGTCCACCAGCGTGCCGCCGACCAGCGGCCCGAGCGCCATGCTGACGCCGATCACGGCGCCCCACACGCCGATGGCCCGCGCCCGCTCGCGCGGCTCGGTGAAGGTGTTCGTGATGATCGACATGGCGACCGGGTTGAGCATGGACCCGCCGACGGCCTGCAGCGCCCGCGCCGCGATCAGCCAGCCGAGGCCGGGCGCGAGCGAGCACATCAGCGAGCCGAGCGTGAACAGCGCCAGCCCCGTCTGGAACGTGCGCCGGCGGCCGACCCGGTCGCCGGTCGAGCCGGCCAGCATGAGCAGGCTCGCCAGTACCACCGTGTAGGCGTCGATGATCCATTGCAGGCCGGCCATGGAGGCGTTGAGGTCGCGGCGGATGGCCGGCAGCGCGATGTTCACGATCGTGTTGTCCAGCCCGACGATGAACAGGCTCATGCAGCAGATGGCCAGCACGAGCATCCGCCGGCGGGGGCTGAGCGCGGGGGCGGGGGAGAGGGGCGCTCTACTCGTTATAGGCATATAACGATTATATTCGCATAACTAACCACATGTCCGCCCCACCCCCTCGGAACGCCGTACGGCCCCCGGAACGCCGTACGGACTCTGGCGTCCGGACGGTCACCGGCGACAGGACCCGTCCTCGTGAAACACGGCCTGACTGGCTTCGAGAACGAAGAACAAGAAGCACAGGAACCGCGTGCGAGTGGGCTCGGTCTCGCGGAACTCCTCCGGGAACAGTTCGCGGGCTTCAGGCACGAACGGCGGTTCGCTGATGACGCTGATCCGAAAGCCCGCCGCAGTGAAGGCTTCGGTCATCGCGTGCAGGGGCCGGTCCCAGAAACGCATCTGGACGGTCTGCCCGCCCATGGTCCATTCGTCGGTCCGGCTGCGGGTCTCGAAGTACTTGGGCTTCTCCCCGGCCATGTGCTGAAAGAAGGTGACGCTGAAAGGATGGTCCACCGAGACGAGAAGCCGGCCGCCAGGCTTCAGCACGCGTCTCAGCTCGGCCAGCGTCGGGCCCCAATCTTCCAGGTAGTGCAGCACCAGGGACGCGATGACGTCGTCGAACGCCTCGTCGGGGAAGGGCAGTGGGCCGGCCAGGTCGGCGACCCGCAGATCGGCGTCGGCGCCCAGCCGCCGTCGGGCCTGCTCCAGCATTCCGGCGCTCGCGTCGACGCCGGTCACGATGGCGCCTCGATCGCGCAGCTCGGAGAACAGGGGACCTGCGCCGCAGCCGGCGTCGAGGATGCGCCTTCCGGTCACCTTCCCGGCAAGCTCCAGCATCGCCGGCCGCTCGTAGTACGCGTTGAGGAGGCTGGTTTCGTTCTCGGCCGCGTACCCCTCAGCCATCCTGTCGTAGTCGTTGAGTGCGGAGAGGGTCGCGGTCTCAACGTGATCTTCGGGCGTGTCAGACATGCGGGCCATCTTGGCCCAGCATTCCCGGCGGCACAGACATACGGCAGATCTTGGTCAGGCAGGCAAACGGCATGACATCCCGCACGCCACCGAATGCAGCGGATCGACCCGGGCCGAAGTGGCCTCTCCTCGCTGCTCGTATGCACAGAACTCGCCTCAAGCGGCCCATCCCGCCAATCGAAGCGCTCAGTCTGCCCGGCCCGGCGGACACGCGGGGCCGACTGCTGCCTCGATGGGCCTCGGAGAATCGCCGCTCACGTCATGGGAGTTGACAGAATCCGGCCGAGATCGCTCACCTCGGCCCGCGTAGGGGCGTACGAAGGTCGTTGGCTCGGGCTCGTCATACCGGAGCACACGGGCCTCAGCGGGTCGGCTGGCGACCTCGGGACTCCAGGGCCGGTTCGAGGTGATCAGCGAGGCGGCGGAGAGTGACTGCGAGCCGCCCGCGGAGGCCTGGAAGAGCACGCCGGCGCGAGCGCGGCGGGATCATCTGCAGGCGTGCGGCCTCGGCTCGCCGCTCAGCCAAGTCCGCGCGGACGAGCTCTTCCTGCAAGTGATGCACGAAAGGCTCCTCAGGGCTCTTCGGGAAATGCGTGGTAGAAGATGAAGATCGGACGGGTGTCCGGCGGAATCTCGCTCGATTCGACGCGCGCCTGGGTCAGTTCGCGCCACGGCTTCAACACGGCATTGAGCTGATCGGCGAGCTGCGTGAGCTCATCCTGGGTGAGCCGTAGGTGGCGGCTGCTGCCGAAGGACGCGTGGCGCCAGTTCTCCGGAAGCGTCATGTATGTGCGCTCGAAGTCACGCAGCCGCTCGAACTGGTCGATCACCCACTGTGAAGTCCACGCCTGCAGCGCGGCTCTGGCCTCCGGGGCTTCGGAGTCCCGCACCAGGGCCCATCCGCTCAAAGCCGCCCGCACCCAGCGTTCCCGGCTGTCCCGGGCCAGCTCCGGCACGTCCTCGATCAACCCATGGGGCTGCATCTGCCGCAGGTGGTAGCTCACCTGGCCGGGGTCGGCGTCCATCCGCCTGGCGAGCTCGCTCACCGTGACCGGGCCGATCCGGAACAGGAGGCTGAAAAGCTTCATTCGGAACCGGCTGGTCATGACCTTGAGCACGTCCACGTCGTCGTCGATGTGGCGCATGGTCACGACGGTAGGACCAGCACGTGAAGATGCTCAAGACACCTACTGGATCTTGAAACTGCGTGTTGGTGGCGTAGCCGTGCTCGGCAGTCCCCCTTGCGTCCGACGAGCGATCTGATGCCAACTGGCCCTGCGAATGCCGCGCGCACGATCGGCCCGTCGGTGATCAGTAGGCGCCGGGTATGGCCGCGCCGAGGACCGGGCGGCGAAGATGCTCCGGGGTGAGCATGACATTGCTGATCCGGCTGGCGATTGCCAGAGCCGCCGGGATGGCGTTCTGGATGCGGTCATCGGCGGCTGGATCGATGCCGAGCTCACGAAGGTGGCGATTGAGCCGATCAGGATCCTCGCCATGCCTTCGGCTGGGGAAGGTCGGGTCGATGTCGGTGAGGTGTTCGCCGTCAACGGCGTAGGCGAGCCTGTGCCGGGCGGCGTAGTCATGCCGCAGCACCGCCACCGCCTGTCCGCCGTCGCGGGACAACGGGCAGAGGACCTCCATGTGCGAGGCCCGCCAGCCACAGTCCTCGATGGCGACAGTCCAGTCCCCGATGCGCCTCACGGTGATGACCTCAGGCCCTTCCGGCTGGGAGTGGTCCTCGTCCGTGATCAGCCGTATGTCCTCGTCCGCGGCCCCGATCCGGCGAAGCACCTCATGCTCGTCGAGCCCGCGGACGAAGACGATCGTGTAGATCTCGCCGAGCCCGCTGCCCTTCACCCAGGCGTAGTCCTCCGGCGACGCCCCGGGGGTTCTCGCGGTGGCGCGGACCTTCTCGAACGTCTCGGCCTGCTCATGGACCTCGGGATGAGCGGCGAAGAAGGCCTCGATCATGATCAGAAACTACCGATGGGTTCGATGCCCTGTCTGCTCGCGCTTCTTCAGTGGGCTCGATTCGGGACGATGTAACCCTCTCCCGTGAGCGTAACCCTTCAGCGGCCAGGAGCGGCACCTGTGGCAGCAACCGGGCCGTCGCCGGCGGCCTCCCGCCCTACGTCGTGCGGCTGCTCACCGGCCTGCTCATGTGCATTGATCGGCGACCATCCTCACGGAAACGGTCAGGAAACTACGGCTGCGCTACTACTGGCCCGCATGACATTCCGAAGCTCCTTCCCTGCCCTGGCCTTGGCGTTGGCGGGGTTGGTGACGCATCCTTCCGCGGCGGGAGCCGCCGCCGTCGGCACGAGCGCGAACCCCAGCTCAAGTTCCGGCGTGGCTTCCGTGCAATGGAAATCCTGTCCGGCCTACTCCGATGAGGTGATCCGCAGCCTGGGCGTGTCGGAGGACAAGGTCGCGGCTTTCCGCTCCGTGATGAAGCGCCTGGAGTGCGGGACGGTCAGCGTCCCGCTGAACCACCGTGAGCCCGCCGGGCGGAAGATCGACATCGCGGTGACCCGGCTGGCCGCCACGGACGAGGCCCACCGGCTCGGTGCCATCGCCGTCCTGCCGGGCGGGCCGGGTAACAGCGGATACCTGGACCCGGTCCTGCGGGCCGCGCTCAGGAACGAGGAGATGGCGAGGCTCAACGGGCGATACGACATCATCGGCTTCGACCCGCGCGGGGCCGGGAACAGCACCAAGGTCGCCTGCCCCTTCGCGCCAGGAGGCCCGCCGGAGCCCGGCACGCTGACCAAGGAGGCGGCCAGGAAGATATACGACGCCCAGGTCGCCGCCAACCAGAAGTGCGGAGGCTCCGACTCCGCCTTCCTCGGACAGCTCACCACCGAGAACGTGGCCAAGGACGTGGACCTGGTGCGGACCGCGCTGGGTGAGAGCAAGCTCAACCTGCTCGGCTTCTCCTGGGGCACCTATCTGGGCATGGTGTACCGCAGCCTGTTCCCCGGGCACACCGAAAGGGCCTTCCTGGACAGCGTGGCGCCGCCGTGGACACGCGTTGACCAGCACGCCAAGGACAGCGCGGACGCGGCCGAGCGTGACTTCGAGCGCATGGCCGCCTGGCTGGCCCGCCGCGACGGGACCTACGGTCTCGGCGTCACCGCGCGGAAGGTGCGCGAGGAGGTGGCGGAGCTGGTCCGAACGTACGACAGGAGTCCCAGGACCTACACCGACCTGCCGCGGCCGATCGACGGCTCGGCCGTCGCCGACCTGGCCAGGCGCAACTCGACCGAGTGGGTGCGCGCGGGCAAGGCGCTGGCCGAACTGCGGACGGCGACGGGCGCAACCGCCCCGCCCGCCGTCAAGGAGGTGCTCGGCGCACCGAGGATAGGGACGCCCGTGCCTGGCGCGCCCGAAACGCTGAACAGGACCATGAACCTGGCCGTCGCGTGCAACGAGGACAGCAGCCGGGCCAATTTCGACACCGCCTGGCGTGACTACCAGCAGCTCGTGAAGCGCCATCCGGCGACCGGCCGTTCCTGGGGACTGCCCGCCATGTGTCCCGGCTGGCCCCTGCCGGCGCAGCAGGCCACGTTGAAGCGGAGCAGCGGGTCACTGGTGCTGGCGGGGCACCTGCACGAGTTCATGTCCGTCTACGACTGGACGCTGCAGACGCGGCGCGCCATCGGCGGTACCGTCTACACGGTCGCCGACGACGTGCACGTGTCGACCACCCGGGTGCCCGAGTGCGCCGCCGACGTGGTGCGGTACTTCGAGACGGGCAAGATCGACAGCGGCTGCCAGGGCAGCCCAGTCCCCGACTGACCACCGGCTTCCGGCCCGGCGCCCCGCCAGAGGTCGCCGGGCCCGATGTCCCGGCGGCGACGCTGGGGCCAACGGCGGCACCTCGGGCAGAGATCCACCAGCAGTGTCCGATGTGCGGGACAAACCGCGGCCCAGCCCAGCTTCCACCAGGCCAGCCACACTCCGCCCGAAGCCGCGAGGCAGGTCGGGCATGCCCGGCTGCCGAAGAGCTGCGCCCACTCACGGGTCTCTGCCCGGCGGACTGACTCCTTGTCGCCCACGCGGACGCTTGCCAGGTCCACGGCCGAGCCGTCGAACATCTCCAGGTGCATCCCACGGACAATCTCGGAGCTCAGGCCTGTGGCGGCCGCGATCGCCCTGCACGCCTCCGGCATCGTGACGACGCTGTACGCCAATGAACGAACGTCACTCGACGCGCGCACATCCAGCCCTGACGCCTCGGTGATCGTTCAGGGCGGGGATCCGTTCCGCAGGGCCATCCGATCGACCCACGACTTGAAGGACTGGCGCCGTACTGACATCTGCAAGCGCCTCAGACAAAGGACATCGTTCGTGGGGTGTCTTGACGTATCAAATGAATGCTTTTTTAATTCGGGTGAGGGTGCGATTCACCTCAGATCGACTCCGACCGGTTCATCGACGTCAGGGATGGAGCTGCGAGATGACCGTGGACGACCGCTTCGGCCCGGAGCTGGAAGAGACGCGCAGGAGCCGGCTGCGCGGCACCGTCAGTGAGATCGTCACCGATCCGGTCTCCGACTGGGCCACCGACTTCTCCCACGTCGACCCCCAGTGGGCCGCCGACCCGTACCCCATCCAGGACGACCTGCGGCAACGTTGCCCGATCGCGCACACCGACCGGTTCGGCGGGGTGTGGCTGCCCACCCGGTACGAGGACGTCGCCGCCGTCGCCTACGACACCGAGCGGTTCTCCTCCAGGGCGGTCGTCGTGAGCAACCTCAAGCCGCCCCGGGATCTCGCGCCGGCGGGCGGGGTTCCGCCGATCTCGTCCGACCCGCCCTTCCACCACGACGCCCGCAAGCTGCTGCTGCCGGCCTTCACCAAGACGGCGGTCGCCAGGCGGGAGGCGAGCACCAGGGCGTTGTGTCACGAGCTGATCGACGGCCTGGAAGGGCGGGAGGTCGTGGACGCGGCCCGCGATTACGCCCAGTACGTCCCGATGCGGGTGATCGCCGACATGCTGGGCTTCCCGCCCGAGGATGCCGACCGGTTCCGGTGGTTCGTGGAGAACGCCCTGGAAAGCGTGAACGAGCCCACCGAGCACCGGCTGGAGCGCTTCGCCGAGCTGTCGTCCTACCTGGTCGAGCAGATCCACGACCACCTGGCCCACCCGCGGGACGACCTCACGACCTACCTGCTCGACGCCGAGCTCAACGGCGCGAAACTGGACCCCGTCCACGTCGTCGGGACGATGACGCTGCTGCTGATCGCCGGCATCGACACGACCTGGAGTGCGATCGGCGCGTCCCTGTGGCACCTGGCCAGGACGCCCGCCGACCGCGAACGCCTGGTCGCCGAACCCGCCCTGCTGCCCACCGCCATGGAGGAGTTCCTGCGCGCCTACGCCCCCGTCACCATGGCCCGCCTCGTCAAGGACGACATGCACTGGAACGGCGTCGACATGAAGGCCGACGACTGGGTCCTGCTCTCCTTCCCCGCCGCCAACCGCGACCCCGCCCACTTCGACCACCC
>NZ_JBFAOM010000080.1:0-26637 GCF_040675235.1 Nonomuraea sp. NPDC049637 | reverse complement strand
CCGACCGACGAGCTGAGCTGCGGGATGACCAGCGCCCCGAGCGTGTCCACCAGCCCGGCCTGGCTGAACATCAGGAACGTCGGGATCACGGTGAGGCGAACGCCGCGCTCGCGGCCCCCGTAACGTGTCCAACCTGCGTCCCGCATTCTGGACAGAAGCGGATGCGGGGCCCGGACTCCGTAGACTGTCAGGGTGATTTCCCGTATTGACATGCGCGGTTCCCTTCCTGCGGACCTGCGCGACGTGCTGCCCCGCGCCGAGCTCGACGTCGAGGCCGCCCTGGAGAAGGTGCGGCCCATCTGCGACGACGTGCGCCATCGCGGGGCGGCAGCCGTACGGGAGCTGACCGCCAGGTTCGACGGTGTCGAGATCGCCTCCGCCCGCGTGCCCGCCGACGCCGTCCGGCGGGCGCTCGACGAGCTCGACCCCCGGGTCAGGGCCGCGCTGGAGGAGTCGATCAGGCGGGCCCGGCTGGTCCACCGCGACCAGCGCCGCTCCGACGTCACCACGCAGGTCGTGCCCGGCGGCACGGTGACCGAGCGCTGGGTGCCGGTCGACCGCGTGGGCCTCTACGTGCCCGGCGGCCGTGCCGTCTATCCCTCCAGCGTGGTCATGAACGTCGTCCCGGCCCAGGAGGCGGGCGTCGCCTCGCTGGCCGTCACCAGCCCGGCCCAGAAGGAGTTCGGCGGGCTGCCCCACCCCACCATCCTGGCCGCGTGCGCGCTGCTCGGCGTCGACGAGGTCTACTCCGTGGGCGGGGCGCAGGCCGTGGCCATGTTCGCCTACGGCACCGAGGAGTGCCCGCCCGCGACCATGGTGACCGGCCCCGGCAACATCTGGGTCGCCGCCGCCAAGCGCCTGCTCAAGGGCCGCATCGGCATCGACTCCGAGGCCGGCCCCACCGAGATCGCCATCCTGGCCGACGAGACCGCCGACCCGGTGCACGTCGCCGCCGACCTGATCAGCCAGGCCGAGCACGACACGATCGCCGCCGCCGTCCTGGTCACCACCAGCCTCGAGCTGGCCGAGGCGGTCGAGAAGGAGCTGCCGGGCCAGGTCTCGGCCACCCGCCACTCCGAGCGCATCACCGAGGCGCTGGGCGGCCGGCAGTCGGGCATCGTGCTGGTCTCCTCGATCGACGACGGCATCAAGGTCGTCGACGCGTACGCGGCCGAGCACCTGGAGATCCACACCGCCGGCGCGGCCGAGGTCGCGGCCCGCGTCCGCAACGCCGGAGCGATCTTCGTCGGCACCTACGCGCCGGTCTCGCTCGGCGACTACCTCGCCGGTTCCAACCACGTGCTGCCCACCGGCGGCTGCGCCTGCCACTCCAGCGGCCTGTCGGTGCAGTCGTTCCTGCGTGGCATCCACGTCGTCGACTACACCCGCGACGCGCTGGCCCGCGCGGCGGCCCACGTGTCGGTGCTGGCCGACGCCGAAGACCTGCCGGCGCACGGCGCCGCGATCCGCGCCCGCTTCGACTGGCGAGTCCCCACGGAGACCGAGTGAACGCGTCCGACGACCTGACCCTCGCCGACCTGCCGATCCGCGACGACCTGAAGGGCCGCTCGCCCTACGGCGCGCCGCAGATCGACGTGCCGGTCCGGCTCAACACCAACGAGAACCCCTATCCGCCCTCGCCCGCGCTGGTCGCCGACCTGGCGCGGGCCGTGGCCGCGAACGCGGGCGAGCTCAACCGCTACCCCGACCGCGACGCCACCGAGCTGCGCGCCGACCTGGCCGCCTACCTGGGCCACGGGCTGAGCCCCGAGCAGGTGTGGGCGGCCAACGGCTCCAACGAGGTGCTCCAGCAGATCCTGCAGGCCTTCGGCGGCCACGGGCGCACCGCCATCGGGTTCGAGCCGTCGTACTCGATGCACCCGATCCTCACCACCGGCACCAGCACCGAGTGGATCAGCGCCGTCCGCGAGGACGACTTCTCCCTCGACCCCGGCAAGGCCGTCGCGGCGATCGAGGAGCACCGGCCCGACATCGTCTTCCTGGCCTCGCCCAACAACCCGACCGGCACCGCGCAGCCGCTGTCGACGATCGAGGCCGTGCTGGCCGCCGCGCCGGGCGTGGTGGTGATCGACGAGGCCTACGCCGAGTTCGCCCGCCAGGGCACTCCGTCGGCGCTCACGCTGCTGCCGCGCCACCCGAGGCTGATCGTCACCCGCACGATGTCCAAGGCGTTCGCCATGGCCGGCACCCGCCTCGGCTACCTGGCCGCGCACCCGGCCGTGGTGCAGGCGCTGCTGCTGGTGCGGCTGCCGTACCACCTGTCCACGCTCACCCAGACGGCCGCCCGGGTCGCGCTGCGCCACCGCGCCGAGCTGCTCGGCACGGTCGACGCGCTGCGCGCCGAGCGCGACGCCACGGTCGCGTGGCTGCGCGGCAAGGGGCTGTCGGTGGCCGACTCCGACGCCAACTTCGTGCTGTTCGGGCGGTTCCCCGACCGGCGCAAGGTGTGGGAGGGGCTGCTGGCGCGCGGTGTGCTCATCCGCGAGGTGGGCCCGCCAGAATGGCTGCGTGTGTCGATCGGCACCGGCGAGGAGATGGCGGCCTTCCGCGCCGCGATGGAGGAGGTTCTGTGAGTCGCGTAGGGCGCGTGGAGCGGGCAACGAAGGAGACCTCGGTGCTGGTCGAGGTGGGCCTCGACGGCACCGGGCTGGTCGACGTCTCGACCGGGGTGGGCTTCTTCGACCACATGCTGGCCCAGCTCGGCAAGCACGGTCTGTTCGACCTGACCGTCAAGACCGAGGGCGACCTGCACATCGACTCCCACCACACGATCGAGGACACCGCGCTCGCGCTGGGCGCGGCCTTCCGCCAGGCGCTGGGCGACAAGTCCGGCATCCGGCGGTTCGGCAGTGCGTCGTGCCCGCTGGACGAGTCGCTGGCCCAGGTCACGGTCGACCTGTCCGGGCGGCCGTACCTCGTGCACACCGAGCCCGCGGGCATGGCCCCGATGATCGGCCCCGACTACGACACGACGATGACCCGGCACATCCTGGAGTCGCTGGTGGCCCAGGCGGCCATCTGCCTGCACGTGCACGTCCCGTACGGGCGCAACGCCCACCACATCGTCGAGGCCCAGTTCAAGGCGCTGGCCAGGGCGATGCGCGAGGCGTCCGAGCTCGACCCGCGCGCCTCGGGCGTGCCGAGCACCAAGGGCGTGCTATGACCGACAACCTCATCGCGGGCGTGATGGTGTTCCTCGGGCTGTTCCTCGCCGGAGGCGTGTTCTCGCTGGCCAAGCAGGGGCTCAAGGTGGGCGCGGCGTGCTGCGCGCTCGGCGCGGCGATGGCGATCACGGCGGGGGTGTTGTGGTGGTGAGCAAGAACATCGTGGTGCTCGACTACGGCTCGGGCAACCTGCGCTCGGCCGAGCGGGCCCTGGCCAGGGTGGGCGCGGACGTCACCGTGACCGCCGACTTCGACGCGGCGCTCGACGCCGACGGGCTGGTCGTGCCGGGCGTCGGCGCGTTCGCGGCCTGCATGGCCGGGCTCAAGGGCGTGCACGGCGACCGGGTCATCGGCCGCCGCCTGGCCGGCGGGCGTCCAGTGCTGGGCATCTGCGTCGGCATGCAGATCCTGTTCGCGCGGGGCGTCGAGCACGGCGTCGAGACCGAGGGCTGCGGCGAGTGGCCGGGCACGGTCGAGCGGCTGGAGGCGCCCGTGCTGCCGCACATGGGGTGGAACACGGTCAAGGCGCCCGCTGACAGCGTGCTGTTCGCCGGGCTCGACGCCGACACCCGTTTCTACTTCGTGCACTCCTACGGCGTGCGCGAGTGGGAGCTGCAGCCGGCCGACCCCGGTTTCGCCGCGCCCGTGGTCACCTGGGCCGAGCACGGCGTGCCGTTCGTGGCCGCCGCCGAGAACGGCCCGCTCATGGCCACCCAGTTCCACCCGGAGAAGTCCGGCGACGCCGGAGCCGCCCTGCTGAGGAACTGGCTAGAGACGGTATGAGCAAGGAGCGGGCGCGCCGGCGGGCCGAGCGGGAGGCCGGGCGGGCGCGCGCGATCCGGCTCAACGAGGAGCGGCAGGCGCGCCGCGCCCGGCGCCGCGCCCTGACCGCCCGCCTGATCCCGCGCCCGGTGAGGTTCGCCCGGCAGGGCGGCCTGATCGCCCGCCGCCATCGCGCCCAGAACGTCGCGGTGGCGCTCGGCTTCCTGATCGTGCAGGCGATCGTGTGGCTGGTCTGGGGCTCGCCGGCGGTGAGCCTCGCCGTGTTCGTCTTCTCCCTGCTGCTCGCACCTGTTGTCGTGACCCTCGCTTTCGACCGGAGGACCTGAATGTCGCTCGTATTGCTTCCCGCCGTGGACGTCGCCGATGGCCAGGCCGTACGCCTCGTCCAGGGTGAGGCCGGGACCGAGACCGGCTTCGGCGAGCCGCTCGCCGCGGCACTGGCCTGGCAGGAGGCGGGCGCCGAGTGGATCCATCTGGTCGACCTCGACGCCGCGTTCGGCAGGGGCTCCAACAAGGAGCTGATCAGCGAGGTGATCGGCAAGCTCGACGTCAAGGTCGAGCTGTCCGGCGGCATCCGTGACGACGAGTCGCTGGCCGCCGCCCTGGCCACCGGATGCCGCCGGGTCAACATCGGCACCGCCGCCCTGGAGAACCCCGACTGGTGCCGGAAGATCATCGCCGAGCACGGCGACCGGATCGCGGTGGGCCTCGACGTGCGCGGCACCACGCTGGCCGCCCGCGGCTGGACGAAGGAGGGCGGCGACCTGTGGGAGGTGCTCGACCGCCTGGAGGCCGACGGCTGCCCCCGCTACGTCGTCACCGACGTGACCAAGGACGGCATGCTGCAGGGTCCCAACCTCGACCTCTACCGGCGGATCTGCGCACACACCGACAAGCCCGTGATCGCCAGTGGCGGCGTGTCCAGTCTTGACGACCTGGTGGCACTGGCTTCTCTCGTCCCGGACGGAGTGGAGGGAGCCATCGTGGGCAGGGCCCTGTACGCTCACGCGTTCACTCTTGAGGACGCGCTGGCCGCGGTACGCGTTTAGCTTCGCCGGGAGGGGGCGGAATGAGCGTCAGCATGGAAAGCACCGGTCCGAGGGTGTTTTCGGGCGGCATCTGGGAGGAGAAGTACGGCTACGCCCGCGCCGTGGTCGTGGGCGAGCGCGTGATCGTCTCCGGGTGCACGGCCACGATCGACGGCGAGGTGCGCCACGTCGGCGACGCCTACCGGCAGAGCCTGACCGCCATCGACATCGCGCTCGACGCCGTCGAGGTCGGCGGCCTGACCCGCGAGGACGTCGTCATGGTCCGCTACTACGTGGTGGAGCAGCGCCACTTCGACCTCGTCGGCCGGGCCATCTACGAAGTCTTCGGGCACGTGCGGCCCGCCTGCACAGGAGTGAGGGTCGCCGGGCTGGTGGACCCTCGAATGCTGGTCGAGATCGAAATCGAGGCACTGCGAGCATGACCGTAGCGGTAAGAGTGATCCCCTGTCTCGACGTCGACGCCGGACGGGTCGTCAAGGGCGTCAACTTCGAGAACATGCGCGACGCGGGAGATCCGGTCGAGCTGGCCAGGCGCTACGACGAGGAGGGCGCCGACGAGCTGACCTTCCTCGACATCACCGCCTCCTCGGGCGAGCGGGAGACCATGCTCGACGTGGTGCGCAGGACCGCCGAGCAGGTGTTCATCCCGCTCACCGTGGGCGGCGGCGTGCGCGCGGTCGACGACGTCAACCGGCTGCTGCGGGCCGGGGCCGACAAGGTGTCCCTGAACACCGCGGCCATCGCCAGGCCCGAGCTGCTGACCGAGGCGTCGCGGCGGTTCGGCGCGCAGTGCGTGGTGCTGTCGGTCGACGCCCGCCGGGCGCCGGGCATGCCCAGCGGGTTCGAGGTCACCACCCACGGCGGCCGGCGCGGCACCGGCATCGACGCGGTGGAGTGGTCGGCGCGCGGCGAGGAGCTGGGCGTCGGCGAGATCCTGCTCAACTCCATGGACGGCGACGGCACCCTCGACGGCTACGACCTGGAGCTGCTGCACGCGGTGCGCGCCGCGGTGCGGGTGCCGGTGATCGCCAGCGGCGGGGCCGGCCGGCTGGAGGACTTCCCGCCGGCGATCGCGGCCGGGGCCGACGCCGTGCTGGCCGCCAGCGTGTTCCACTTCGGCACGCTGAAGATCGGCGACGTCAAGGAGACGCTGCGGATGGCGGGCCACCCGGTCCGCTGAGAGCACCCGATCCGTTCTCGAGGTCACCCGGTCCGCTGGGGCCGCCCGATCCGTTCTCGAGGTCACCCGGTCCGCTGGGGCCGCCCGATCCGTTCTCGAGGTCACCCGGTCCGCTGGGGCCGCCCGGTCGGTTGCGGTCCCCGGTCCGTTGAGGCCGCTCGCCGGCCCCGCCCGCGCGGGGTCGGCGGCGCTGGGGCCGGCAGGCGGTCAGAACACGCGCATGTGGTGGAAGAGCTCGTAGGAGGCGTCCTTGGCGGCGAACGAGGCCGCCTCCGAACGTTTGACCGCCAGGTACGCGCTGCGCCGCAACGGCCCGAGCGCCTCCATGAGCACCTCGTCGGCCTCCAGCGCGTCGAGCGCCTCCTCCAGGGAGCCGGGCAGGCGGGGGTAGCGGTCCGGCATGGTGTCGGGATCGATGTCCACGGCCTCGCCCGGGTCGAGCTTGCGGCGGACGCCGTCGAGCCCTGCGTGGATGACCGCGCCGAGCGACAGGTACGGGTTGGCCGAGGAGTCCGACGGCTTCAGCTCCAGGTTCGGCTCGCCGCTCTCGCCCAGCGGCGAGCACACGCGCACGGCCGCCTCCCGGTTGTCGGGGCCGTAGACCGCGTAGGCGCTGGACCACATGCGGGGTGCGAGCCGGCGGAAGCTGTTGACGCTGCCGCAGGTCAGGGCGGTCAGGCCGGGCAGGTGGGCGAGCAGGCCGCCGATGAAGTGCGCGCGTTCCGCGCCGTCCTCGGCGAACAGGTTCTGGGTGTCGCGCCACAGCGACAGGTGCAGGTGGGCGCCGTTGCCGGCCTGGTCGGCCAGCGGCTTGGGGGCCAGCGAGGCCCACATCGACATGCGCATCGCCACGCCGCGCACGGTCTCCCGGTAGAGCACGTGGTTGTCGGCGGCGCGCAGCGCGGGCGCGTGGCGCACCGACAGCTCCTGCTGGCCGGGGCCGAGCTCGGGGTGGTAGTGCTCGACGCGCAGGCCCTGGGTCTCCAGCGCGCGCATGAGCTTGATCGTGTAGTCGTGCGCGGTGTCGAAGCCCGTGCCGGCATAGCAGAGAGAGTCGTCGAGCGGCACCAGCCGGTCGGGGCCGCCATTGGGGTCGGGCAGGCGGCGGCCGAGCGTGAACTCGGGCTCGAAGGCCGCCTCGATCCGGTAGCCGTCGCCGGCCAGCTCCGCCACGGCGTCCTTGAGGAACGTGCGGGCGCAGGCCTCCCACGGTGAGCCGTCGGGCCGGCGCAGGTCCGACAGCATCGCGGCGGCGCCCGGCGCATGGGGCAACGGGACGAACGTGGCCGGGTCGGGGACAATGCGAACCTCGCCCACCGGACCCAGGTGCTCGACCTCCTGGAGCTGGTCGAGCATGTTCATCGCCATCATGGCCACGGTGTGCCCGATGCCCGAGTTGAGCCGTTCGGCCAACCGGGACCGGGACGCCGCCTTGCCACGGACCACGCCACCGTGGTCGGCGTACAGGAAACGGATCAGCTCGATGCCCTCAAGCTCTGCCCGTTCGAGGACGCGCCGGGCCTGCGGATCGAGCTGATTGATCTTGTTGCCGCTGGGGCGATCTCTCATCCTGCCTGCGTAACACGATCTGTCAGCGCGTGGAAGCACCTAGCGCGGACAGAACGCGAACATCAGGTCAGAACATTCGTAAAGAAGACCGCCAATTGGTTGGCTCCTTGGACAATTCCGTCAAACACGCCGTTGACCGCGGCCGCCGCCTGGGCCGGCCGGGTGAACAGGTAGAAGACCACGAACGCCACCAGAACGTACGTAGCCACCTTCTTGACCTGCATGGGGGGCCTCCTGCAGTCCATTCCCAGCCGTATATACCCGGATCTGGGCGATCACGGTCATCTTCTGTGAAGATGTCCAAGATCCTAACCGGGGGGCTTCTTTCCTGTGCCATCGTACGGGCTGGAGGTTTAAGACGAGGGGTTTCTGGGCCGAGGGTTTCGGTCAGAATCCGAGCCGGGCTTCGGTTGCCCGGCTCACCGCCGCGTCGTCGCCGGTCAGCTCCACCCTGGCGTGCTCCTGCCGGCCGAAGCAGAACAGCAGCAGCTCCTGGGCCGTGCCGGTGACCTGAACCTTGGCGCCCTCCCGCGCCCCGCCGAGCGCCACCCCGCCGCCTGCCGCACCGCCGCCTGCCGCACCGCCTCCCGCGCGGCGCAGCACCAGGCGCACCGGCGAGCGGCGCAGCATGAGCCGGGCGCCCGCCGACACCCGCTTCCAGATGAGCTCGTCGAGGTCGGCCGGCAGCTCGCGCGGCTCCCATCCGGGCTGGGCGCGGCGCACGTCCTCGTGGTGGACGAAGAACTCCAGGGTGTTGACCGCGGTGTCCAGGAAGGGCAGCAGCCCGTAGACGCCGCCGGGCCGCCGCACGATGCCCACCAGCTCGGGGTAGGGGTGTCTGGCCTTCAGGCCGTTCTGGACCGAGGCGGTGTAGCCCGCCAGCGCGCTGATCGCGATGCCGCCCATGGCGTCCGGCCGGCGCTCGCGCAGCACGAGGTGGGCGGCCAGGTCGTAGGTGGTCCACCCCTCGCACAGGGTGGGCGCGTCGGGGCCGAGCCGGTCGAACAGGTCGCAGAGCGCGGTGCGTTCGCCACGAGCGTGAGTCACCCCGCCAAGCCTACCTGTGGGAATAAGGAGATGATCGGTCGTGATAGGGACATAGATAGAAATATCGACGTTTGAAGGGAAAAACACGGAGTGGCGAGCAAGGTCACCTCGGCCGTCATGCGTCAAGGGCTGCGTGTCCTTGGGGTGGCCATTCGCACGGAGAGAGCCGTGTTCGCGATGGCCGCGCTGGCCAGCGCGGTCTACGGCGGCATGACCGTCGCCTCGGCCTGGGCACTGGGCTGGGCGACGCAGAACGTGGTGCTGCCCGCCTTCGATCAGGGCCGGACCTCCGCCGGCGCCCTGTGGACGGGAGCGCTGCTGATCATCGGCACCGCCCTGCTCAAGGCGATCGGCGTGGCGGGACGGCGCATCCTGGCCGGCGTCGTGCAGTACCGCATGCAGGCCAGGTCGCGCAGGGACGTGACCAAGCAGTACCTGCGGCTGCCGCTGTCCTGGCACCACCGGCACCCGACCGGGCAACTGCTGTCCAACGCCAGCGCGGACGCCGAGGCCGCCTGGGCGCCGCTCGCGCCGCTGCCGATGGCCGTCGGCGTGCTGGTCATGCTGTTCACCGCGGCCGTCGCCATGCTGTTCACCGACCTCGTGCTCGCGCTGGTGGGCTTCCTGATCTTCCCGGCCATCGCCGTGCTGAACCTGGTCTACCAGCGCAGGCTCAGCCCCCTGGCCACCCGCGCCCAGCAGCTGCGCGCCGAGGTGAGCGAGATCGCGCACGAGAGCTTCGACGGCGCGCTGGTCATCAAGACCCTCGGCCGCGAGGAACTGGAGACCGACCGGTTCCGCCGCCGCGCCCACGAGCTGCGCGACGCCAACATCGCCGTCGGCCGGGTGCGCGGGCTGTTCGACCCCATGCTGGAGGCGCTGCCCACGATCGGCGTGCTCGCCGTGCTGGGGGTCGGCGCGCTGCGCCTGTCCACCGGCTCGATCGACTCCGGCGACCTGGTGCAGGTCGCCTACCTGTTCACGCTGCTGGCCTTCCCGATCAGGGCGCTGGGCTGGGTGCTGGCCGAGCTGCCGCGCAGCGTCGTCGGCTGGCAGCGGGTGCAGGCCGTGCTCGACGCCGACGGCTCCATGGACTACGGCGACACGCCCGTGGCCTCGTCCGGGCCCGCCGAGCTGAAGGTGGCCGGCGTGTCCTACGCCTACGGCCAGGCCGAGGTGCTGCACGACGTCACCTTCGACGTGCCGCCCGGCCGTACCGTGGCCCTGGTGGGGCCGACCGGGTCGGGCAAGTCGACGCTGGTCCAGCTCCTGGTCCGGCTCGTCGACCCCGACTCCGGGCAGGTGCTGCTCGACGGCGTCGACGTGCGCGACCTGCCCCACGGCGCCATCGCCGGCTCGGCCGCGCTGGTGCCGCAGCAGACGTTCCTGTTCGACGACACCGTACGCGGCAACGTCGCCCTCGGCCTGGACGCCGGCGACGAGGACGTGTGGGCGGCGCTGCGCCTGGCCCAGGCCGACGGTTTCGTCGGCCGCCTGGGCGACGGGCTCGACACCCGCGTCGGCGAGCGCGGCGCGTCGCTGTCCGGCGGTCAGCGCCAGCGCATCGCGCTGGCCCGCGCGGTGGTCCGCCGCCCGCGCCTGCTCATCCTCGACGACGCCACCTCCAGCGTGGACCCCCAGGTCGAGGCCAAGATCCTGCACGGGCTGCGCGACAGCGCGGAGGCCTCCACCGTCGTGGTCGTCGCCTACCGGATGGCCACCATCGCCCTGGCCGACGAGGTGGTCTACCTCGACCACGGCCGGGTCGAGGACCGCGGGACCCACGAGGAGCTGCTCGTGCGCTGTCCCGGATACCGCAACCTGGTGACCGCCTACGAGCGCGAGGAGGCCGAACGGGCCGCCATCGACCTGTCGCTGGCCCAGGACGCCGAAGAGGAAGAGGAAGAGGTCAGCGCATGAGCGAGGCGCTCCAGGGCAACGTCGAGCGGTCGGCGCTGGCCACCATCTGGCACGGCCTGTCGCTGACCCCCGAGTTCCGCAAGGGGCTGGCCGGCACGCTCGGGCTGGCCGTCGTGGCGACCATCGGCAAGATCATCGTGCCGATCGCGGTGCAGCAGACGATCGACACCGGCATCAAGAGCGGCACGCCGGACCTGCCGTACATCACCCGGGCCGTCCTGGTGTGCGCCGCGGCCGTGCTGCTGACCGCGCTGGCCGGCTACATCATGAACGTGCGCCTGTACAAGGCCACCGAGTCGTCGCTGGCCAGCCTGCGTGTGCGCGGGTTCCGGCACGTTCACGACCTGTCGGTGCTCACCCAGAACAGCGAGCGGCGCGGCGCGCTGGTCTCGCGGGTCACCAACGACATCGACCAGATCAGCACGTTCATGCAGTGGGGCGGGCTGATGATCATCGTGGCGTTCGGCCAGCTCTTCGTGGCCAGCGTGCTCATGCTGGTCTACTCCTGGCAGCTCACGCTGCTGGTGTGGGTGTGCTTCGTGCCGTTGATGATCGCGCTGCCGCGGTTCCAGCGGCTGTTGTCGCGGGCGTACACGACCGTGCGCGAGCGGACCGGCGACATGCTCGCCGCGGTCAGCGAGTCCGTCGTCGGCGCCGCCGTCATCAGGGCCTACGCCTCCGAGCGGCGTACCGCGGACCGCATCGACAAGGCCGTGGACGCCAACAGGAGCGCGCAGATCAAGGCCCAGACCATCGTCGGCTTCGTCTTCCCGCTGACCGAGATCGTGGCCGCGCTGGCCATCGCCGGGATCGTGCTGCTCGGCGTCCGGCTCGGCGTGTCCGGCGACATCACCGCGGGCAAGCTGGTGGCCTTCCTCTTCCTGGTCACGCTGTTCGTCTCGCCGCTGCAGACCGCCACCGAGGTGCTGAACGAGGCCCAGAACGCGGTCGCCGGGTACCGCCGCATCCTGGGCGTGCTGGACACCCCGCCGGACGTCGCCGACCCCGGCGAGAAGGGCGTGCAGCTGCCCAGGGGCCCGATCTCGGTGGCCTTCGAGAACGTGCACTTCTCCTACCCGGGCGGCCCGCCCGTGCTGCGCGAGGTCTCGCTGGAGATCCCGCCGCGCTCGCGCGT
Source organism: Nonomuraea sp. NPDC049637 (assembly GCF_040675235.1). Taxonomy (NCBI): domain Bacteria; kingdom Bacillati; phylum Actinomycetota; class Actinomycetes; order Streptosporangiales; family Streptosporangiaceae; genus Nonomuraea; species Nonomuraea sp. NPDC049637. The sequence goes on along the minus strand of NZ_JBFAOM010000080.1, from coordinate 14,769 downwards.
CGCCGTCGTCGGCGAGACCGGGTCGGGCAAGACCACGTTCGCCAAGCTGCTGACCCGGCTCATGGACCCGGTCGGCGGCCGCGTCACGGTGGACGGCCACGACCTGCGCGACGTGCGCTTCTCCTCCCTGCGCGAACGCATCGTCATGGTCCCCCAGGACGGCTTCCTGTTCGACGGCACCCTGGAGGACAACGTCCGGTACGGCAGGCCGCCGGCGACCCGCGAGGAGATCCAGCTCGCGATGACCGAGCTGGGCCTGGCCGACTGGGTCGAGGGCCTGCCCGCGGGCCTGGACACGCCCGTCGGCCAGCGCGGGGAGTCGCTGTCGGCGGGCGAGCGCCAGCTCGTCGCCCTGGCCCGCGCCTACCTCGCCGACCCCGACCTGCTGCTGCTGGACGAGGCCACCTCGGCCGTCGACCCGGCCACCGAGGTGCGCCTGGCCCGCGCGCTGGAGGGCGTCACCCGGGGCCGCACGGCCGTCTCGATCGCCCACCGGCTGTCGACGGCGGAGAACGCCGACGAGGTGCTGGTGTTCGACGCCGGCCGCCTGGTGCAGCGCGGCCCGCACGCCGAGCTGGTCACCCAGCCCGGCGTCTACGCCGACCTGCACGCCTCCTGGGTCTCGGCGGCGCACTCCTGAGCGCGCGTCCCTAGTCGAGGGCGGCGGCGAACGTCACGCTCGTGCCCGCGGGACCGGACACGATCGTGATGTGGTCGCACAACATCCGGGTCAGCCACAGCCCCCGCCCGCGGAACTCCAGCCCCGCGGGCGGGCGCGCCTCGCCCATCCAGCCGGGCGGCAGCCCCGGACCCTGGTCGGTGACCTCGCACCACAGCCGTCCCTCGCCCGACCACAACCGCAGCCGCCCCTGGCCGCCGCCGTGCAGGACCGCGTTGGTGGTGACCTCGTTGACCGCCAGCACGAAGTCCTCCAGCCGCCGGCCGCTCAGCCCCTCGTAGGCGGCCTGCTCGGCCACGGCCCTGCGCAGGAACGTGATGCGCCCGCGCGCGAAGGTCGCCCGGAGCACCTGCCTACCCATCGCCCACCCGGCGGACGACGACGTGCGTGTCGGCCCTGACCAGCCGGAGCACCCGGGCCACCCGCTCGGCGCAGACGACCACGGTCGAGCCGTACGGCCTGGCCGCGGCCGTGACGGTCAGCAGCCTGGCCGAGCCGGCGTCGATGAAGTCGAGGTGGGAGGCGTCGATCACGACCTGGCCCGGCTCCTTCTCCAGCGGCGACAACACCGAGCCGAACGCCGGCCGGTTGGTGAGGTCGACGTCGCCCCACACCCGCAGCCCCGGCGGCGAGGAGGTGCTGGCGAAGCGCAGCAGGGCCTGCTCGGGCGCGATGGGGTGCACCGCGGTGGCCCGCTCGATGGCGTCGAGGGGGAACAGCTCGCGGTCGTACTGGCACACCGCGGCCAGCCAGCGCTCGCCGAACAGCTCGTTGGCGGTGGCCTCGAACGCCGCCTGGGCCTGCGCGTCGCGCGCTCCCCAGGAGGCGTCGATCAGGGCGTAGACGCCGTGCTGGCCGTGCCGGCGCGCCCGGTGGTGGGCGTCGGCCAGGGCGTGCAGCAGGCGGTCGGGGTCGAGGCGGCCGTCGGTGAAGTGCGTGTCGGCGCAGGACAGGATCTCCACCTGCCCGGCCGCCTCGGCGTCGTCGAAGCCCGGGACGAGCGGCGCCAGCCGGCCCCGGGTGCGCTCGGGGGTCTCCGCATGGGTGATGATCACCACCTTGGTCCGGCGGCGCAGCCCGTTGAGTGTGAACTGCCTGGTCGTCGTCATGCGCTCCCGCTCGCCCTCGAACGGCAGGCAGACGTGGTCCCCCAGATCGGGGTCGAGGACCGAGCCCGCGACGTGCACCACGATGTGTCCTCCCTAGCACGCGTCGCCTAGAAATTACCGTGATGCCCGCGATCACGTAACGCGTTCTCGGCAAAACACACCGTCACCCGTTCCGCCGGTGTACGTTTTCGGCGGGGCCGCCCAGGAAGGGTCATGAAAGGCATGGGCGTGAACGTTCTGGAGACGACGCACAGCAGGCACGGGGACATCGTGGTGGTCGCCCTCACGGGCGAGGTCGACGTGGACAACGTCGCCCGGGTCAGGAGGTGCCTGGACGAGGCGGTGGCGGCCGACGGCACGCGGCTGGTGGTCGACCTGACGGGGCTGACCTTCATCGACACCACGGGGCTCGGGGTCCTGGTGCGTCAGCTCGCCGCGTTGCGCGACAGGGACGGCACGATGGCGCTGGTGGCCTCGGACGGCCAGGTGCTGCGGCGGCTGCGCAGGACGAACCTGGCGGCCCTGTTCCCGATCCATGACACCTTGTCGCAGGCGCTGGCCCAGCCGGAGGCGGGAGCACGGGGGAGGGCTGGTTGAATGGCACCATGTCCCTCGACCCCGAGATCGCCGCACGGCTGAAGCGCAACGCGGACGGCCTCGTGCCCGCCATCGCCCAGCAGCACGACACCGGCGAAGTGCTCATGATGGCCTGGATGAACGACGAGGCGCTGCATCTCACGCTCACCACCGGCCGGGCCACCTACTGGTCGCGCAGCCGCGACCGGCTGTGGGTCAAGGGCGACACCTCCGGGCACGTCCAGCACGTCAAGAGCGTGGCCCTCGACTGCGACGGCGACACCATCCTGGTCAAGGTCGACCAGGTCGGCGCCGCGTGCCACACGGGCGACCGCACCTGCTTCGACGCCGGTCTGCTCGGTTAGCGGCTCCGGCATGACGTCTGGCGAGGGTTCCGGCAAGGGCTCCGGGAACGGGCGGCGCGAGTTGTGGGCGTGGCTGGCGCTGACCGTCCTGGGCAGCTGCCTGGTGCTGCTGGCGGCCGGTCAGGTCTGGGTGCGGGTGCTCGGCGCGCAGGCCGCCGACGCGGTCGCGCCGACCGGCGGCGACCTGAGCCCCGTGCTCTCGCCGCTGGGGCTGGCCGGGCTGGCGGGCGTGGTGGCCGTCCTGGCGACCAAGGGCGCCGGGCGCCGGGTCGTCGGCGCGCTGGTGGCGCTCTGCGGCGCGGGCGCGGCGGCGGGCACGTGGGCGGGGCTGGCCTCGGCCACCGTGACCGGCTGGCTGCGCGAGCACAACGCGGTCCGCGCGGTGGCCGGCCTGCCCTGGGAGCCCGTGCCGGGCTGGCCGGTGGTGGCCGGACTCGGCGCGTTCCTGCTCCTGGCCGGCGGCGTGCTGGCCGCGGTGCGCGGCGGCAGGTGGGCGGGCATGTCGTCGCGTTACGACAGGGCGGCTGACGCGACGGGCGAGCGGGCGGGCGAGCGGGCGGGCGCGGTCGCGGCCCGCAGGGGCCATGAGGACCGCGAGTTGTGGGACGCGCTCGACCGCGGCGACGACCCGACGGAGTCCCCGGAACCCCGTTGAGGGCGGTAGTTACGAAATCTCCACGGTTCTGAACCTCTGTCTGCTCGGCAAACGTTTTCTCAATAAGCTGCCGGTGCAACTCGTCAGAAGACAAGAGGAGCCAGCTCATGAGCTACGGGGACCAGGGCGGCAGCGGGGGCCACGGCGGGCAGCCCCCCGGCGGCGGCTACGGCCAGCAGCCGCCCACCGGCGGCGGCTACGGCCAGGGCCCGGGTTACGGCCACCAGCCCCAGAGCGGCGGGGGTTACGGCCAGCAGCCGCAGAGCGGTGGCGGCTACGGCCAGCAGCCGCCCAGCGGCGGCGGTTACGGCTACAACCAGCAGCCGCCGAGCTACCCCCAAGAGCCCCTCGGCTACGGCCAGCAGCCGCAGCCCCCGAGCGGCGGCTACGCCCAGCCCGGCTACGGCCAGCAGACCTACGGGCGGCCGGGCTACGGCCAGCAGGGCTACGGCCAGTACGGCGCCCCGCAGCAGCCCCGCTCCACCAACGGCATGGCGGTGGCCTCGCTCATCCTGGGCATCGTCGGCCTGGTCACCTGCGGCGCGACCAGCATCGTCGGCGTCATCCTCGGCCACATCGCGCTCAACCGCATCAAGCGCACGGGGGAGGAGGGCCAGGGCATGGCGATGGGCGGCCTGGTGACCTCGTACATCATGGTCGTGCTGTTCGTGCTCTTCTGGATCCTGTTCGGCGGGTTCTGGCTGACCCTGATCGGCATCGGCTCGGCGGCCTCCGTCAGCGACTACTCGTGAACGGGCGGGGCGCAGCGTGACGCCCCGCTTGCGGTGTGATTACGAATTGTCCGCAACGTGGGCGTTAGTCCACGTAGGGGATGCTTTATCGCTAGGCTGCCGCGCGCAACTCGCTTCACGCTGACGACATGAGGAGTCACGAGCATGAGTTACGGAAACCAGGGCGACGGCGGTTACGGCGCCCAGCCGCCCGGCGGCGGTTACGGGCAGCAGCCGCCGAGCGGTGGTGGCGGCTACGGCCAGCAGCCGCCCAGCGGCGGTGGTTACGGCGGCGGCTACGGCCAGCAGCCCCCGAGTGGCGGCGGCTATGGTGAGCAGCCCCCCGGTGGCGGTTACGGGCAGCAGCCCCCGAGCGGTGGCGGCTACGGCCCGCCCCCCGGCGGCGGTTACGGGCAGCCGCCCGGTGGCTACCCCGGTGGCGGTTACGGCCCCGGCGGCGGCGGCACCCCGCCGGACAACCAGCTGGTCCCGGCGATCCTCACCACCCTGTTCTGCTGCCTGCCCCTCGGCATCGTGGCCATCGTGAAGTCGTCGCAGGTCAACTCCAAGTGGCAGGTCGGCGACGTCCAGGGCGCCATGCAGGCCGCCGAGGAGGCCAAGACCTGGTGGAAGCGCAGCCTGATCTTCGGCATCATCGCCATCGTCCTGCTCATCATCTTCTACGTGGTGGTGTTCATCCTGCTCGCCGCCTCGACGAGCAGCTACGGCTCGTACTGACGGACGGGGATACTGACAGCATGGACATCGCAACAACCGGGCGGCGGGGGACGGGGCGGCTGAAGGGCCTGCTCGCGCCGCTCGGTGTTGCGGCCGCGGCGGGAGCCGTGTTCGGCGTGGTCGGCGTGGTCGACCCCAACCAGCCCGGCCACTACCCGACCTGCCCGTTCCTGTGGGTCACCGGCCTCTACTGCCCGGGCTGCGGCACGTTGCGCACCATCCACGCGCTGGCCCACCTCGACCCGGTGGCCGCCCTGGGGCTCAATCCGCTGGCCGTCGCCATGATCCCGTTCCTGCTGTTCTGGTGGGGCCGGTGGGTCGTACGGGCATGGCAGGGCAGGCCGCGGCGCACCACTTTGGCCCATCCGGCGTGGCTGTGGGCCTTCCTCGCGGTCGTGATGGTCTACTGGGTCGTCCGAAACCTCCCCTTCGGGGCGTTCCTCGCGCCGTAGTACGGGCCCTGTGGCGAGGTGACCCCGGTGGGGCCGATACCATCGCAGGACAAGGCCGAGAGCGGACGCGAGGCGAACTCTCTGCCACCCCCACTGTCAACCGGAGGGACCTCAAGCGCGTGAGTGAGCGGACGGAAGGACCGAGTGTCCTCGACGACATCCTCGAAGGGGTGCGCGCCGATCTCGCCGCACGTCAGCAGGCCGTGTCGATCGACGAGCTCAAGCGGCGAGCCGAGCGGGCCCAGGGGCCGAGAGACGCGATGGCCGCACTCGGGGGTGACAGGATCTCGGTGATCGCCGAGGTCAAGCGGTCGAGCCCGTCCAAGGGCGCGCTCGCCGCCATCGCCGACCCCGCCGCGCTCGCGGCCGACTACGAGGCCGGCGGCGCCCACGTGATCAGCGTGCTGACCGAGCGGCGCAAGTTCGGGGGCAGCCTGGAGGACCTGGCGGCCGTCCGCGCCCGCGTCGACATCCCCATCCTGCGTAAAGATTTCATCCTCACCTCCTACCAGCTCTGGGAGGCCAGGGCCCACGGCGCCGACCTGGCGCTGCTGATGGTCGTCTGCCTGGAGCAGGAGGCGCTGGTGTCGCTGATCGAGCGGGCCGAGTCCATCGGGCTCACCCCGCTGGTCGAGGTGCACACCGAGGAGGAGCTGGAGCGGGCGGTCGCCGCCGGGGCGCGGGTCATCGGGGTCAACGCGCGTAATTTGAAGACTCTTGAGGTCGACCGCGACGTCTTCGCGAAGCTGGCGCCGAAGATCCCGGATAATGTGATCAAGATCGCCGAGTCGGGCGTGCGCGGCCCGCACGACCTGCTCGCCTACGCCAGGGGTGGCGCCGACGCCGTCCTGGTGGGGGAGAGCCTGGTCACCGGCAAGGATCCGCGCAAGGCCGTGGAGGCGTTGGTGACCGCCGGCGCTCACCCGTCGACGCGCCCCGACCACTCAGCAGAGGGATAGCAGTGGCTAACGAAGGCTCCATCCTCAGCGCCGCCGACCTGGCCGGCGGCGCCGCGTACGGCAACGACCCCGACCTGCACGGCAAGTTCGGCATCTTCGGCGGCCGCTACGTGCCCGAGGCGCTCATCCCCGCGCTCGACGAGGTGGCCGCCGTCTACGACAAGGCCAAAACCGATCCCGAGTTCCTGCGCGAGTTCGACCACCTGCTGCGCACCTACGCCGGCCGGCCGACCACGCTGACCGACGTGCGGCGCTTCAGCCAGGAGGCCGGCGGCGCGCGCATCGTGCTCAAGCGGGAGGACCTCACCCACACCGGCGCCCACAAGATCAACAACGTGCTCGGCCAGGCGCTGCTGACCAGGCGCCTGGGCAAGAAGCGGGTGATCGCCGAGACCGGCGCCGGCCAGCACGGCGTGGCCACGGCCACCGCGGCCGCCCTGCTCGGCCTGGAGTGCGTCATCTACATGGGCGCGGTCGACTGCGAGCGCCAGGCGCTCAACGTGGCCCGGATGAAGCTGCTCGGCGCGACCGTGGTGCCCGTCCACAACGGCTCCAAGACGCTGAAGGACGCCATCAACGAGGCGTTCCGCGACTGGGTGACCAACGTCGACACCACCCACTACCTGTTCGGCACCGTCGCCGGGCCCCACCCGTTCCCCGAGATCGTGCGCGACTTCGCCCGCATCATCGGCGTCGAGGCCCGCCGCCAGATGCAGGAGCTGACCGGCGGGCTGCCCGACGCGGTGTGCGCGGCGGTCGGCGGCGGCAGCAACGCCATCGGCATCTTCCACGCCTTCATCGGCGACGAGAACGTGGCCCTGCACGGCTACGAGGCGGCCGGCCACGGCCTGGAGAGCGGCGAGCACGCGCTCACCCTCACCGCCGGCTCGGTGGGCGTGCTGCACGGCTCACGCACGTACGTGCTCCAGGACGACGAGGGCCAGACGATCGAGTCCCACTCGATCTCGGCCGGCCTCGACTACCCGGGCGTCGGCCCCGAGCACGCCTGGCTGAAGGACTCCGGCCGCGCCACCTACCACGGCGTCACCGACGACGAGGCCATGGCGGCGTTCTCGCTGCTGGCCAGGACCGAGGGCATCATCCCGGCCATCGAGTCCTCCCACGCGCTGGCGGGCGCGCTGAAGCTGGGCCGCGAGCTCGGCCCCGACTCGACGATCCTGGTCAACCTGTCCGGGCGCGGCGACAAGGACATGGGCACCGCCATGAAGTACTTCAACCTCTGACGCCCCCGGCAGCGCGGCGCGGGTGACCGGGAGACGGCCTGCGGCAGGGCATCATGGTGGGACTCGACCTTCGAAACGGACAGACATGACGACTCTTCAGACGGTTTTCGCCAAGGCGAAGGCGGACAACCGGGCCGCGCTCGTCGGCTACCTGCCTGCCGGCTTCCCGTCCAAGGACGGCGCGATCGCCGCCGCCGCGGCCCTGGTCGAGGCGGGCTGCGACGTCATCGAGATCGGCCTGCCCTACTCCGACCCGCTCATGGACGGGCCGACGATCCAGGACGCGGTGCACCGCTCGCTGGTCAACGGCACCCGCATCGCCGATGTGATGCGCACCGTCGAGGGGGTCGCCGCCACGGGGGCCGCCACGCTCGTCATGACGTACTGGAACCCGATCGACCGCTACGGCGCCGACCGGTTCGCCCGTGACCTGGCCAACGCGGGCGGCGTGGGCACGATCACGCCCGACCTGACGCCGGAGGAGTCCGAGCCGTGGCGCACGGCCTCGGCCGAGGCGGGCATCGACACGGTGTTCCTGGTGGCGCCCAGCTCCACGGAGGAGCGCATCAAGGCCGTGGTCGACTGCTGCACCGGCTTCGTCTACGCCGCCTCGCTGATGGGCGTCACAGGCGCCAGGGAGAGCGTGAACTCGGCGGCCGAGGGCCTGGTCAAGCGCACCCGCGCGCACACCGACCTGCCCGTCTGCGTGGGCCTGGGCGTCGGCACGGGCGCGCAGGCGGCCGAGGTGGCCCGCTACGCCGACGGCGTGATCGTGGGGTCGGCGTTCATCCGCCGCATCCTCGACGCGCCCGACGAGGCCGCCGGTCGCGAGTCGATCATGGCGCTGGCCGGCGACATGGCCCGCGGCGTGCGCCGCTGAGCCCTCGCCGGGCCGTCCCAGTCCGTCGCGAAAGGCGCGTCCCCCAGTAGGGGGCGCGCCTTTCGTCATGTCGTGCCGCCGCCGGGGTCAGCCCAGGTCGGGCTCGGTGCGCAGTTCCAGGGCCGGGCCCACCTGGTCGAGCTCCAGGACGACGATCTCGTTCGTCCCGGCGCGCAGCAGCGGGGCCGGGACGTAGAGGGTGCGCTGCGGGCCGCGCTCCCAGTAGCGGCCCAGGCAGAAGCCGTTCACCCAGACGTACCCCTTGCCCCAGCCGGGCAGCGCGAGGAACGTGTCGGCGGGCTCGTCCACCTCCAGGACGAACCGGAAGAACGACCTGGGCCCGGCTTCCGGGCCGCCGGCGAACGGCACCGCGGAGACGTCCGCCAGCGGGATCGGCCGCGCGCTCCACCCGTTCAGGTACTGCTGGTGGTGCAGGACGCCGCCGGTCAGGCCCTTGCTCTCGCCGGTCAGCGGCCCGTAGTTCGTCCGTCCCATCGACTCCACCAGCAGTTCCACCGTGGCGGGGCCGGACACCGTCACCTCCGGCTCCTCGGCGTCGCGCTCGAACACCCCGGCGAGCCGGCCGTCCACGAACACGTGCGCCCGGTCGCGCAGCCCCGGCAGCCGCAGCCGGTACGCGCCGCGCGGCCCCGGCACCTGCGCCCGGTACAGCACCAGCCCGTGCTCCAGCCCCAGTTCCTCGAACGACGGCGGCACCGGCGCGCTCGTCACCGGCCCCGCCACCGCCTCCAGCGCCTCGCCCAGCGACGCCGACTGCACCGGCCGCAACGTCGCCGGCGGCAGCACGGCCGGGACCGGCGGCACCGCCGGCGGCTCGCCCGCGTACCGCGACAACACCTCGCGGAAGCGCCAGAACTTCTCGGTGGGCGCCCCGCGCTCGTCGATCGGCGCGTCGTAGTCGTAGGAGGTGACGGTCGGCCGCCAGTCGCCCATCGCGCGCTCGCCGGCCTGGTTGGCGCCCGCCCAGGTGCCGAAGTTGGTGCCGCCGTGCGCCATGTACAGGTTCACCGACGCGCCGAGTTCGAGTATGCGCTCCAGGACGGCGGCCGCGTCACCGGCGTCCCTGGTCACGTGCTCGTGGCCCCAGTGGTCGAACCAGCCGCACCAGAACTCCATGCAGAACGGCGGGTCGTCCGGCCGGTGCTCGCGCAGCGCGGCGAAGGCCCGGTCGGGATCGGAGCCGAAGTTCACCGTGGCCAGCACGCCCGGCACGGTGCCGCCGGTCAGGTACCAGTCGGCCGGGCCGTCGGAGGTGAACAGGGGCACCTCGACGCCCCTGGCCGCCAGGCCGTCGGCCAGGTGGCGCAGGTAGGTCAGGTCGCTGCCGTAGGAGCCGTACTCGTTCTCCACCTGGACCATGATCACGTTGCCGCCGCGGGTCACCTGCCGCTCGACGACCTGCGGGAGCAGCCGGTCGAAGTAGCGGTCCACGTGGCCCAGGTACTCGGGGTCGCAGGTCCTGATCCGGCCGGTGAGCCAGGCCGGCAGGCCGCCGTTGTCCCATTCGGCGCAGATGTAGGGGCCCGGCCGCACGATCGCCAGCAGCCCCTCCTCGGCCGCCGCGTCCAGGAACGCGCCCAGCTCCTCCATCCGGCGGAACTCGCCCCTGCGCGGCTCGTGCAGGTTCCACGGCACGTACGTCTCGACGGTGTTCAGCCCCATCGCCCGCAACATCGCCAGCCGGTGCCGCCACTGCCCGGGATGCACCCGGAAGTAGTGCATGGCGCCCGACAACACCCTGAACTCCGCGCCGTCGAGCCGGAACACTCCGTTCTCGACCGAGAAAACACCCATAACTCTTCCTCCGATAGGATTTCGCGCCCCGCAACCCTGCCAAGACCGCAGGTCAACGGCCATGGACAAACCCAGACAACCTGTTGGACTCAACCGCGGAGACCGGATGACCCCGCCCTACGGCAAGTGGATGCAGTACCTGACCCCGGGGCCCGCCCATCGCGGGCTCGGCCTGGTGTGCCTCGGCGTCGGGCGCCAGGAGGGGCGGCTGCCCACGGTGGGGCCGCGCACCCTGCAGCACCACGTGGCCGTCCTGGTGACCGCGGGCCGCGGGTGGTTCCGCCAGGGGGAGGGGCCCGTCGTCGACGTCGTCGCGCCCGCCGTCATCTGGCTCCTGCCCGGCGTACGCCACCACTACGCGCCCGACGAGGCCGGCTGGGACGAGTGGTTCGTCGACTTCACCGGCCCCGCCGCCACCGCCTACCAGGACCTCGGCTTCGTGGACGCGGGCAACCCGGTCACCCCGCTCACCACCGCGGAACCGGCCGCCCACGCCATCGGCCGCATCGCCCAGGCGTGCCGCAGGGGAGGCCCGTACCTGGAGGTGGAGACCTCGGCCATCGTGCACGAGGTCCTGGTCGCCCTCAGGCGCGGCCGCGCCGACGAGGACCCCTACGGCGACCCGGTGCTGGCCGGGCTGGCCAGGGACGCCTGCCTGCCGGTGCCGGTCGCCGAGCACGCCAGACGCCTCGGCATGCCGCTCACCGAGCTGCGCCGCGCCGTGCGCCGGCTGGCCGGGTGCAGCCCCAAGGACTACGTGCTGTCCATCAGGCTCAACCGGGCCAAGGACCTGCTGGCCACCACCGACCTGCCGGTCGCCGCCGTGGCCCGGCGCGTCGGCTACGACGACCCGGCCTATTTCACCAGGTTGTTCACCCGCCGCGCCGGTCTGCCGCCGAGCGAATTCCGGGCGCAGCAGTATCGTGGACTTCCTACCATTTCGTGAACGGGACTCTGCCTTAGCCGACGCTTATCCCGAGCGTGATCGGATGATGTCCCGGTACTGTGCGCATTCCCGGCGCAGAGGAAGAGGAGATCACCCGTGGCCGCGTCACAACCGTCACACAACGGCAGATCGGCGATACTGTGGGTGACGACCGTCGCCCGGCTGATCCTGGGGGGCGTGCTGATCGCGGCGGGCGCGCTGAAGATCGGCAATCCGTCCGACTCCGTGGTCGCGGTCAAGGCGTACCAGTTGCTGCCCGAGTCGATCGCCGAGATGGTGGGCTACGTCCTGCCGATCCTGGAGATCGTCGTCGGCGTGCTCCTGGTCGTCGGTCTGCTGACCAGGGTGGCAGCGGTGGTCGCCGCGCTGCTCATGTTCGCCTTCGTGTTCGGCATCGCCTGGGCCTGGGCGCACGGCCTGCGGATCGACTGCGGCTGCTTCGGCGGCGGCGGCCAGCTGGAGACAGGACAGGAGCCGGCCTACCTGCTCGACATCCTGCGCGACTTCGGCCTGGTGCTGCTCGGCGCATGGACGGCCCGCTTCCCGCCGGGACGGTTCGCCCTCGACGGGGCGCTCGGACTGGCGGGTGCCGAGGAGGACACAGGTGACGAAGAGGAGATCGAGGATGAGCAAAGCGCAGCGCACCAAGTCTGACCAGAACATGTCGGCGCGCGAGAAGATCAGGGAACAGCAGGCCGCCGCCCGCGCCCAGGAGAAGCGCAAGAAGGTGGTGACCTACACGACCGCGGCCGTGGTCGCGGTGGCCGCGGTCGGCCTCGGCGCCTGGTACACGATCAGCTCCTCCAAGTCGGAGCAGGCCGGGGCCGAGCTCGCGCCGATCACCCTGCAGCCCGACGGCAGCGCCGTGATGGCCAAGGCGGGCGTGACGCAGCCGGTGGTCGACATCTACGAGGACTTCCAGTGTCCCGTCTGCAAGGAGCTGGAGCGGGTCAGCGGCTCGACCTTCAAGAACCTGGCCGCCGAGGGCAAGGCCAAGGTCGTCTTCCATCCGATCACGATCTTCTCCAGGGAGCCGACGAAGGGCAACTCCGTGCGCGCCGCGGCGGCCGCCCGCTGCGTCGCCGACGGCAAGCAGTGGATGGCCTTCCACGACCTGATCTACAAGAACCAGCCGGCCGAGACCGTCGAGGGGTTCAAGACCGGCCAGCTCGTCGAGTGGGGCAAGGAGGCCGGGGTCACCTCGCCCGATTTCGAGAGTTGCGTCACGTCCCAGAAGCACGCTCCCGCCGTGCTGACGGACAGTGCGAAGATCATGTCGGCGCAGTCGATCGAGGGCACGCCCACCGTGAAGGTCAACGGCACCAGCATCGGCGAGGCGGCGTTCTCGCCGCAGCAACTTCGCGATGCGGTCACGAAGGCCGCCAAGTAGCCGCAGGCTGCGCTACCCTCACCTGACATGCCCCTAGCCTCGATTCCCAGCCCTTCCCAGGGGGTCTGGTATCTCGGAATCATCCCGATCCGGGCCTATGCACTGTGCATCGTGCTCGGCGTCGTCGTCGCCGTCTGGCTGAGCGAGCGGCGCTGGGTCGCCCGCGGCGGCCAGAAGGGGACGATCATCGACATCGCGGTCCCCGCGGTGATCTTCGGTCTGATCGGCGGCCGGCTCTACCACGTCATCACCGACTGGCAGACCTACTTCGGCAGCCGTGCGATCAAGAAGCCGTACCAGGCCCTGTTCATCTGGGAGGGCGGGCTCGGCATCTGGGGCGCGATCGCGCTCGGCGGCGTCGGCGTGTGGTGGGCCGTGCGCAAGCGCGGCATCTCCATGAGCGCCGTCGCCGACACGGTCGCGCCGGGCATCGCCTTCGCGCAGGCCATCGGCCGCTGGGGCAACTGGTTCAACCAGGAGCTCTACGGCGGCCCGACCACGCTGCCGTGGGGCCTGGAGATCGACGTCGACCACGGCGGCGAGCCGGGCGTCCTGTACCACCCGACCTTCCTGTACGAGTCGCTGTGGGACGTCGCGCTCGGCTTCCTGCTCATCCTGGCGGGCAAGCGGTTCGCGCTGCGGCACGGGCGGCTGTTCGCCCTCTACGTCGCCGGCTACACGCTGGGCCGCTTCTGGATCGAGGGCCTGCGCATCGACCCGGTCGGCGGGGTCGACCACGCGGTGACCTTCCTCGGCCTGCGGCTCAACCAGTGGACGTCCATCGTGCTGTTCGTCGGCGCGCTGGTCTACCTCTGGCTGACCAGGAACAAGGACACCGAGGAGCGGGTCGTGCCGCTCGACCTGGCGGTGGATCCGGCGCACGAGAGCGGTCAGGCCGATCCCGGCTCGTCCGACGCGCCGGCCGCCGTGCCGGCCGAGCCAGCCGATCACGGCGAGAACGGCGACGATCGCGACGGCCCCGCCGAACCCTCCGACACCGACGCGGACGACGATGCCGCGGCGAAGGAGAAGAACCCGCGATGACCGGCGGCGCGGAGATCCACCATCGCCATCGCGACGTCAGCGGGGGCTGGTTGCGGCCCTCGGTGTTCGGCGCGATGGACGGCCTGGTGTCGAACTTCGCGCTCATCGCCGGCGTCGCGGGCGGCACCGCCAGCACCAGGGTCGTCGCCCTCAGCGGCGTGGCCGGGCTGGCGGCCGGGGCCCTGTCCATGGCGGGCGGCGAGTACGTCTCCGTGGCCAGCCAGCGCGAGCTGGCCCAGGCCGAGATCGCCGTGGAGCAGCGGGAGCTCGCCGGCAACCCGGAGGCCGAGCTGGCCGAGCTGGCTCAGTCGTTCGTGGACAAGGGGGTGGAGCCCGGCCTCGCCGCGGCGGTGGCCCGGCAGATCTCCCGCAATCCCGAGCGGGCCCTTGAGGTCCACGCCCAGAACGAGCTGGGTGTCGTTCCCGGCGCGCTGCCCTCGCCGAAGGTGGCGGCGGTGTCGTCGTTCCTGTCGTTCAGTGTGGGGGCGGTGCTGCCGCTCCTGCCGTACCTGTTCGGAGTCGAGGGGCTTACCTTGTCGGCCGTGGTGTCGTGCGCGGCGTTGTTCGGGGCGGGCGCGCTGGTGTCCGCCGTGACGGCGCGCAGCTGGTGGTACTCGGGGTTGCGTCAGCTCGTGGTGGGCGCGGTGGCCGCGGGGATCACGTACGGGCTGGGCAACCTGATCGGGGCGTCAGGGCTGTGAGATCGGGACGACGCTCCGGCGACCCCGCCGACAACACCCCGGGCCCGGGCGGCCCCTTCGCCTCCGGCGGCGCTTCCGGCGGGTACGGCGGTGTTCCCGGCGCCTATGACGGTTCCGGCCGTTCCAGCGGGGTTCCCGGCGCTTATGACGGTTCCGGCCGTTCCGGCGCGCCTGGTGCTGCTGCCGGGGCCGGCGACGGGCGAGCCGGCGGTTCGCGTGGCGGGCGTGGCACGGGGTCCGGCAGGGCTCGTCGCCGCTCCGCCGCTCGCGCCGCCGAGGCCGCGGCCTCCGCTGCTCGTGCCGCCGAGGCCGCGGCCCCCCAGCAGCCGGCGACCGGCGGCGACGGCGGACAGGACCTCTGGGCGGCCCGCCGCGCCGCCCGCCCCCAACAGCCCGCCCGCCCCCCGCGGGGCGCCCCCCCCCGCGCCCCCCCCCCCCCCCCCCCCCCCGGGCCCCCCCCCCCCCCCCCCCCCCCCGCCCCCCCC
>NZ_JBFAOM010000079.1:0-27937 GCF_040675235.1 Nonomuraea sp. NPDC049637 | reverse complement strand
TCCAGCCCCGTGACCCACTCCTGAAGATCAGCAGTGGTTAAGTCATCTGGCATGCCTCCACGTTACAGATCACAAAACCTCGCTGCAGTACTAGGAATGTCCTGAAGATCTTGGTGGTCTGGCCAGGTGGGATTTCAGGATTCAGACTCGGGTCATGATGGGTCGTCGGAGGGTTCCAGCCGGGCCTGAGGTGTGGGTCGTGTGCCGGGAGATGATCCCGGCCGGGAGCGTGTTCGCGTTCCTGGCCGAACACCGGCGAGCGCTGTTCCCGCCGCAGGCGTTCGCGGACATGTACGCGCCGGTCAACGGGCGTCCGTCGGTGCCTCCGGGGCTGCTGGCCACGGTCGTGGTGCTGCAAGCGCTGTATGGGCTGCCGGATGAGGAGGCGGTCGCAGCGCTGCGGTTCGATCTGCGGTGGAAGGCCGCTTGCGGGCTGGGGCTGTATGGCCAGGGGTTCGATCCGTCGTTGCTGACCTACTTCCGGCGTCGGCTGGCCCGATCGGTGGCCCCGGACCGCATCTTTGCGGCCGTCCGCACCGTGGTTGAGCAGACCGGGGTGCTGACCGGCCGGGCCCGGCGCGCGCTGGATTCAACGGTGCTGCTGGATGCGGTCGCCACCCAGGACACCATCACCCAGCTGATCGCCGCGATCCGCCGGGTGGCCCGCCAGGTGCCCGGCGCGAGCGCGCTGGTGACGGCGCACTGTCACGCCTGCGACTACGCCGACCCGGGCAAGCCGAAGATCGCCTGGGACGACGAGGAAGCCAGGAACGCCCTGGTCAGTGGGCTGGTCACCGACGCGCTCACCCTGCTCGACCACCTGGCCGGCCACGACCTGGACGAGCCGGCCGAGCGCGCGGTCGGCCTGCTGGCCCTCATCGCCGGCCAGGACGTCGAACCCGCAGGCGACTCCGACGGCACCGACGGACGGTGGCGGATCGCCCGCCGCACCGCACCCGATCGGATCATCTCCACCGTCGATCCCGAGGCCCGCCACATCCACAAGAGCCAGCAGCAGCGTGACGACGGCTACAAGGCCCACCTGGCCGTCGAGCCGGAGACCGGCCTGTTCACCGCCGTCGCCCTGCGGCCCGGCGCCGGCGCCGCCTATCACGAGGCTGCCATCGCCCCCGGCCTGCTCGCTCACGAGCGCGGCCGGCTGCACGTCCTGGCCGATGCCGCCTACGCCACCGCGGAGTTACGCGCCGCCCTCACCGAGGCCAGGCATCGGCTGCTGATCAAACCGCCCGCGCTCAAGCCCGCCGTGATCGGCGGCTTCACTCTGGACGACTTCGCCATCGACACCGCCGCCGGCACGGTCACCTGCCCCGCCGGCTACACCGTCCCCCTGGCCGCACCCGGCGGCCGCTACCAGCAACGCCGCGCCACCTTCACCGGCTTATGCGCCGCATGCCCGCTGCGCGAACGCTGCACGACCGCCGCAACCGGCCGCATGGTGACCATCCGCCCGCACCACGACCTGCAGGCCGCCGCCCGCCACCAAGCCGCCAGCGACCCCGCTTGGCAAGATGACTACCGGCGCTGGCGGCCCATGGTCGAACGTGCCGTGGCCTGGCTGGTCGCCCGCGGCAACCGCCGCCTGCGCTACCGCGGCACCGCTGCCAACGACCGCTGGCTCCACCACCGCGCCGCCGCCCTCAACCTCCGCCGCCTCATCAACCTGGGACTCACCCACACCAGCGGCACCTGGACCCTCGCCCTGATCACCGCATAACGCGAGGCTGAGCCAGCTCATGCCGACTCGCCCCTCAAGATCTTCAGGACATTCCTAGGTCCCGCCCAGGTCGCCGCGCACATGCGCGGCCAGGTCAGCGCGGCCGAACTCGCTCGCGCCGCGAACAAGCACGCCACCAGCGAGAAGATCGCCAAAGCCTCCACGACTGTGATCAACGCCTTCAACCAGCTCGACATCACCTCGATGTGGGGCGACGGCAAGACCGTGGCAGCGGACGGTTCCCAGGTCGAAACGTGGGAGAACAACCTCCTTGCTGAAAGCCACGTTCGGTACGGCGGGTATGGGGGCTTGGCCTACCGGCACATCTCCAACACCTACGTGGCGCTGTTCAGCCACTTCATCCCCTGCGGCGTCTGGGAGGCCGTCTACATCATCGAAGGGCTGCTGAAGAACGCCTCGGAGATCCAGCCGGACACCATCCACGCAGATACCCAAGGCCAATCGCTGCCTGTCTTCGGGCTCGCGGCGCTTCTGGGTTTCGACCTGCTGCCCCGCATCCGCAACTGGCATGACCTGATCTTCTACCGGCCCGACCCAGAGGTCCGCTACCAGCACATCGACTCGCTGTTCGGCGAGGAGACGATCGACTGGCGACTGATCGAGACGCACTGGACCGACCTGCTGCGCACCGCGATCTCCATCCGGGAGAACCGCATCTCCTCGGTCACCCTCCTTCGGCGCCTGGGAAACCACTCCCGCAAGAACCGGCTCTACCGCGCCTTCCGCGAGCTCGGCCGCGCCGTACGAACCATCACGTTGCTTCGCTACCTTTCCGACCCGGACCTGCGCGAGCAAATCACGCAGATCACCAACCGCAACGAGTCCTTCCACAACTTCGCCGACTGGCTGATGTTCGGCGGCAAGCTGATCGGCCACAACGATCCCGACTATCACGAGAAGATCATCAAGTTCAACGAGCTGCTCGCCAACTGCGTGATCTACTCCACCGCCTGCGACATCACCGACTCCGCCAACGCCATCGCCGCCGAGGGCCGTCCAGTCGACCCCGACGACTTGGCCACCATCTCGCCGTACATCACGCATGTCATCCGCCGGTTCGGCAACTGGATCCTCAACCTCAACCCGCCAGTTGCCGAACCCACGACACGCCTCGACCTCGAATCCCGGGTCCTGTTCGCACCATGAGTTGCTGGCGCCGACGAGGTCGAAGCGCGTGATGCGGGGCGCCGGTCTGGCTTTCGTCTGCCCCTGCTCAGCCCGTTGACATCGCGCTCGGTTGCTCAACCAGTGGGGCTCTGCTGGGGCGGTGGCCATCCGGTCCCGGTAGGCGAGTTGCCGGCACCACCCGATCGCCGCGTTCAGGTGGAGGCGATGATGAGTCTGGCGAGTGTGTCGGCTATGGCCTCGGCTCCCGCGTCGTTGGGATGGATGTGATCGCCGGAGTCGTAGGCGGGCCGCAGGACGCTCGGCGCGGCCGGGTCATGCAGCAGGCGATCCAGGTCTGCGACGGTGTCGCAGTGGGCGCGGATCCACTCGTTGACAAGCTGGCGGGTCTGCTCCCCTTCGGGGGTGTCGAATCCGGGGCTGACGCCGTCGGCTCCGCCGAAGGGGGACACGGTCGCGACGATCGTTGTCAGTCCCGCTCGCCCGGCTTGGTCGGTGATCGAGGTCAGCCCGGCGATGAGCTCGCTCGCCGACACCGCGGGCAGGCCAAGCATGCCCGGCATGCCGATGTCATTGGTGCCGAGCTGCACGACGACGTGTGTCACTCCCGGTGTGGCGAGCACGTCGCGCTCGAAGCGGGCGATGCCACGTTCGCCGAAGACGTCACTGAGCAGCCTGTTGCCGGCAATGCCGAGGTTGAGCACGAGTGTGTCGTCGAGCTTGCCGGCCAAGAGGTCGGGATAGCGGTGGTGGGCGCCGTGGGCGGTGCCCACCCCGTCGGTGAGTGAGTCGCCGAAGGCCGCGACCACCTGGCGTCCCTCGGGAGCCTCGATGTCGATGCCGCTCAGGTAGAAGCGGGGTTCTACCTTTTCGGCGCCGGTCAGGTGCGTTCGGGAGACGGCGTCCCCGGCCGCCACGTACCCGGTCTGCAGGGCGAAGGGATGGTAGGTGGCCAGCCCGGCATCGGAGGCGTGATAGGTGCTGACCACCAGGTCGGTCTCGCCTGCGGTGGCGAAGTCGACGGGATCGCTCACGGCTTCGGCGCCGGGCTCGATCGTCACCTGCGCTGTCCCCGCGAAGGTGACCGCGGTGTCGGTGCCAGGGGTGATCGAGGATCGGGAGTCGTGCGCGGCCACGTGGGTGCGGGCGATGGTGAGGGGTTGCTCGCCGTACTGGTTGCTGAGCCGTACCCGCAGACGATCACTGGCCCCGTGCACGCGCACGATCTGACGGAGCGTCTGATCGCGGAAGGCGCGTGAGGGGTAGATGAGCGTCATCGACTCATAGGCGCTGACCGGGGCGGATCTGAAGGCCGCCGTCCATGTGGTGGTCACGTGTTCAGCCCTCCAGGGAGCTCAGCAGGTGGCGGGTGAGTTCGCCGAGCCGCGCGGCGGCCTCCGGGGAGAACGAGGGATGGTCCAGACTGATCGGCTTGGTCTGCATGAAGGCACTGAGCGGGGCGGCGGGCGGGTCGTTGAGGAGGGCGACGATGGGTTTGACGCCTTCGGCGACGGGCGCGCCGTACCTCTTGAGCGACTCGACGTGGGCGGCAGTGGCGGCGTCGTACTCGCCGCGGAACGCGGTGGACACCGGCCCGGGGTTGATCAGGACATATCGGGTACGGCTGGCCGCCCGTTCGGTGGCGAAGGCGACGCCGAGCAGGTCGTTGGCGCGCCCGGCCTGCATCTGGGCCGCCACACCGTCGTAGCCGCGCTCGATCATCGGATCGTCCCAGTGGATGCGTCCGATCGGGACGCCGGGTCCTGACACGTTGACGATGACCCCGGGATCGGTCAGGCCGTGGCTGAGCAGGTGGCGGCTCAGGTACTCCAGTGCGAAGGTGGCCTCGAATCCCTCGGCGGTGACGAAGCGGGCGGAGCGGAAGTAGCGGGCGCACAGCACAAGTGCGTCGACGGCCGGGTAGGTGGCGTTGATCTCGTCGATGACGCGGCGGTTCTCGCTGACCAGGCTCAGGTCGGCCGCGATGAGATGGGCGCCGGGCAGGGCTTTGTCCTTGTCGCGTCCGACGATCACGACAGTGTCGCCGCGGCGCAGGTAGGTGCGGGCGAGCTCGCGGCCCATCCCGTCGGTGCCACCGGTGATCACGAGGGTCTTCACAGGGATGCCTTTCTGGTGAGAACGGGTTCACGCGCGGGCAGGAGCGGGATGACGGCGAGAATGATCACGATCATCGCGAGGGCGAGCCAGAAGATGCCGTGGAAGCCGGTGATCGGGTCAGCTGCGATCTGCAGGATGAGCGTGACCAGGGCGACGCCCAGTGCGGCGCCGAGTTGGTTGAGCATGTAGAGCACGGAACTGCCCTGTGCCACCAGCGGGCCCGGCAGGCTGCGGTAGAGCGACCCCATGGTCGGAGCGCTGAAACAACCCATGCCGAGCCCGATCGCCAGCGCGGCAAGCACTGGCCAGACCTCGGCGGTGCCGGCGCCGACGCGGGTGAAGGCCAGCGCGCTCAGCCCGGCCAGGATCGCGCCGGCCGTGGCCAGGCCGCGGGCGCCGAACCGGTCCGACAGCCGTCCGGCCAGCGGCATCGCGATCGCTCCGCCCAGCCCCGCAGGAGCCATCAGCAGCCCGGCGGCCAGCACGCCATGTCCGTGTGCCTGCTGGTAGTACAGCGGCAGGGCGAAGAGCGTGGCGAAGTTGGCCAGACCGCCGAGCCCCATGATGGCGACGCTGGCGACGAAGCCGCGACTGGCGAACAGCCTGGGCTCGATCAGCGGCGGCGCGCCGCGCTTGCGCAGCGCGTGCACGGCATAGCCGGCGATCAGTGCCGCGCCCGCAATCAGCGGGAGGGCGACCTGCCCGCCCCGCTCGGCCGACTGCGACAAGGCCAGCACCAGAGCCGCGAAACCGGGCGCGAGCAGGGCCAGGCCCAGGACGTCCAGCCGGGTCCGCACATGGCCCGCAGACCTCTCGTCGGGCACCACACGCCGCGCGAGCAGGTAGGCGAGCAGGCCGACGGGCACGCTGAGCAGGAACATCCAGCGCCAGTTCAGGGCGTCCAGTACGGCGCCGCCCGCGACCGGCCCGAGGACGGGCCCCAGCGAAAGCACCACTCCCATCAGCCCCATCACCCTTCCCGCGTGCCGCGGTCCCGCAGCTCGGGCCAGCAGAATCAGCACCAACGGGTCCAGGAGTCCGGCGCCGACGCCTTGAACGGCACGGAAGGCGATCAGGCTGCCGACGTTCCAGGCCAGCCCTGCTGCCAGCGAGCCCACGATGAACACCGCCAGGCCTGCCAGCCAGAGCCGTTTGCCGCCGAACCGGTCGACCGCCCACGTGGTGAACGGGATGGTGGCGGTGACGGCGAGCAGGAATCCGGTCGAGGCCCAGCCGACAGTGCTGAGCGAAGTGTCGAAGGCGGTGGCCAGGGTGCCGGTGGCCACGGCCGCCATCGTGCTGTTGAGGATGCCCAGCAGTCCGCCGAGCAGGATCACGGCGATCATCGCCAGGAGCCGAGGGTCCAAACGATCGTCTATTGAACTCATGGGTTCAACATAGTTATCCAATGCGTATGCCTGCAACTGGTCAGTCCACCATAGTGAACCCGTTGGTATAGTCGGTCCATGACCACATCGCGCGGACGGATCGACAAGCGGCAGGCGATCTTGCGGGGCGCGTTCGCCGTGTTCGCCCGGCAGGGTTACGCCCAGGCGTGCGTTCAGGAGATCGCTGACGAGGCGGGCGTGGCCAAGCCGACGGTCTACAACCACCTCTCCGACAAGGCCACTCTGTTCAG
The DNA here is from genome assembly GCF_040675235.1 of Nonomuraea sp. NPDC049637. Classification (NCBI taxonomy): domain Bacteria; kingdom Bacillati; phylum Actinomycetota; class Actinomycetes; order Streptosporangiales; family Streptosporangiaceae; genus Nonomuraea; species Nonomuraea sp. NPDC049637. Next base: position 21,299 of record NZ_JBFAOM010000079.1, on the reverse strand, counting down.
GCACGCCGTTCAGGATGCGGCGCAGACCAGCCTGCAGCAGCGCCTGGCCGCGCTGGAGCCGCTCGTCGAACCGGGCGACAACCTGCGCGCCACCCTCGAGGGCGTCGGCCACGAGCTGCTGCGCCTGCACTGCGACGAGCACTCCTGCGCGCTGCGACGGCTCCTCTACTCGGAGATCATCCGCTTCCCCGACGTCCTCGACGTTGTCACCGAGTCCGGTCCGCACCGGCTCACCCAGGCGCTGGCCGACCGGCTGGCCCGCCTCATCCTGGCCGGTCGCCTGCGCGCCACCGACCCCGAGCTGGCGGCCGAGCAGCTACTCGCCCTGCTCGTCGGCCCTTTGGAGGCGCGCTCCCGCATGGGCACCCGACTCCTCGGCGACGATGAACTGCGGGAGGTGGCTCGGGTCGCCGTCGGCACCTTCCTCCAGGCTTACGCCCCCTCCGAGCAGCAAACAATCGCGTCTTAGAGTTGCAGGGCAGCGAACGAACTATCGCGGATAACTAATTGTTATCCGCGATACTGTCTGGATCGAGCAGGCAGAACGCCTCGCCAAACCTGGGTCAGGTCGGCATGCTTATCTGCGATAGTGACGTCAGGAGGTGGACGTGGGCGAGCTTCACCGTCTGGAGCGCGGCGGATCGCCACCGCTGCCCGCTGCGGCGGCTGCCTACCTAGCTACCTTGTCCGGTCCCGAGCAGCGCAACACCCGGCGCGCCTACCACTCCACCCTGCGCGCCCTGATCGCCGAGTTCGCCTCGCCCGGCACCCACGTCCTGCTCGCCGAGCTCGACAACGAACAGGGCGCCGAGCGACTCACCGCCTGGTTCGCCCGCCAGTGGAGCGGCCGCGCCGCCGCGACTTTCAACCGGCACCTGGACGCCCTCCGTTCCGCGGTGACCTTCTGGATGGACCAGGGCTGGCTGAGCGCCGATCCGACCCGCCGACTCCGGCGGCGAGGCCGTGCCCCTGATCGGACTCGCGCGCTGGCCATCGCCGACATCGAGGCGTTGTTCGACCTGGAGGCTCCGCTCCGGGAAAAGATACTGTGGACGATGTTGTACGAAACCGCCGCGCGCGCCAACGAGGTACTCGGCCTGGACGTCGAGCACCTGGACCGGCGCAACCGACGCGCCAGGGTCACCCGCAAGGGCAGCGCGGTCGACATCATCGTCTGGCAGACCCGTACTGCGCGCCTTCTACCGAAATTGCTCGTCGGCCGCAGCAAGGGGCCGGTGTTCCTCACCGAGCGGCGCGCCCGTGTCGCCCTCGCCGCCGGCGACTTGGACCCGGTCACCGGTCGGGCCCGGCTGTCCTACCGGCGCGCTGAAGAGATCTTCAACGAGCTGACCAAACCGCTCGCGCACCCGGATCTCACCGACCTGGAAGACCTCGTCGCCGCGCCCGGGTGGACCCTGCACGACCTTCGGCACTCCGCGCTCACCCACGCCGCCGAGAACGGCGCCAACACCGGCACTCTCCTGGCCTACTCCGGTCACGCCTCGGTCGCCAGTCTGGCCCGCTACACCCGGGTATCTCCCGACGCCCTCACCCGTTGGCAAGCCCGTCGCGATCCCCACCGCAGAGTCTGACCAGGCCGAACTCCTCTCGGCGGCCCGTTTCTGCCGTATTCCGGTGGCACCCCATCATCAGCCGCGACCGCCGCACCGGCCTCACTCGCGTGTTCTCCGACGACGGCACCGCGCGGCCGCACCGCCGCCTGGACAAGGAGAGCGTCCGATTCGACCGCGACGTGCTCGCCATCCGCTGGCCGGCCACGTCGCGGGTGAAGTCCGCGTACCGATGGTGGCGGCGATGACGTCAGCCAGCCATCTGCTACTCCACGACCTCCGCCTTGAAGTCCCGCATGCCACCCACATGCAGCATTGAGGCGCTATCGATGTCGCCTCCATCGCTAAGCTCCATCAGAAGCGTGGCGGAGAACCCGAACGACACGTGGATCGTCCTGTTCACCGACGGATTCAAATCGATCAGCGTGGCAGTGACGTTCTCCTCCAGCCTCCACTGAACGTTCGCGCACGCCCACGCCTTCTCCCGCCCAGGCAGCATGTACGTGACCATTTCCTTGATGCCTGTCACCGAGAACTTCTGGTCTCCGGTGCGCGAGGCGACGATGCCTTCGCCGCCCAGCCCTGCCCCGCTGAGGATCGAGAAGAAGAATTGGGAGCCCATCGACGCGGTCCGCACGACATCGAGGACGACCGCGGAGGATTCGATCTCGTTCTGACCGATCTTCGCGGTGTGCCGCTTGGCCAGCTTGTCCAGCAGGACTTCGACACCACAGCAGTACACGAAGCGGTCGGCCGCCTCGCCCAGGTCGGCGGCCAGGTCGTTGAGCAGGGTGCCGTCGCCGAACGCTCTCTTGTCCGTCGAAACGAAATGGATCGTCTCCTCACTGGTCCGGAGCGCCTCGACGGCGGTAAGCCAGATCGCGGCGTCGCGAGAGCCCTCGCCCTTCGCCTGCCAGTTTGTGGCTGCCGGGGCCTGGCGGCGCGCTTCGCGGAGCATCGCCTCCCGGCCAGCCCAGTCAGGCGTCGGCAGGATGGTGAAGATTTCCCTGAGTGTGGATCTGACCGACTCCATGATCGGGATGAGGTTGAGGTCGCTGAGGTCGTCGCTCTGCATCGTCCCCAACTTGGCGCTGTAGGCGCGCAGCGCAGTCCGCGCCTTCTGATGCAGTTCCTTAACCTCGTGGCCGTAGTGCGCGAGGTGCTCCTCGAATGCGATTTCGGGGAGCACGAGCTTGTGCCCTGCGTGGTCGGCGACAGCTACGAGCATGGTGCAGAGCGCCCCGTTGGGAGGCTGGACAGCCTTGAGTTGGTTGGTGTCGAGGATGATCACGCGCTGAGCGTAGGCCACGCCGCCGACAGCCCGCAGTTCATCCCTGTGCTGAGCGCACTACGCATACGCGGCGCTGTCGGCCGCCCCCGCACCCGGCCGGACGCGGTCGCCGCCAACAAGGCATTCTCCCTAAGATCGATTCGTCTGGAGATGGTTGCTTCAGATGCCCAGGGCAACGGGGTGTGGCTGAAGGCTTACTGCTGCTGTTGCGGCTCGGGAGGAATGGCCGCCTCGTCGTCCCGGACACCCTGACCGCTGATTGAGATCTGATGCGAATCGTCGCTGTTTAGGGACTTGCCGGCGGGGCCGTCCAGGGGCTTGACCAGCGAGAACAGCAGGAGGGGCCAGGTGCCGGCGGCGGATGTGTGGATCGGGATCGACGCAGGCAAGGCCAGCCACCACGCCGTGGCGATCGACGAGGGGCAGTGATCGCGGGCGAGCGAGTCATCGTCTCCGGCTGCACCGCCACCGTCAACGGCGTGGTGCAAGATCTGGGCGACCCCTACCAGCAGAGCATGACCGCGATGGGCATCGCGCTGGAGGCGGTCCAGGCAGCCGGGCTGACCCCCGAGGACGTGGTCATGGTCCGCTACTACGTGGTGGAACATCGCCATTTCGACCTGGTCGGGCAGGCCATCGCGGAGGTATTTGGGCACGTGCGGCCCGCGTGCACCGGCGTGCGGGTGGCCGGGCTGGTCGACGTGGAGATGCGAGATCGAGATCGAGGCGTGTCGTGGATAAGCCTCGTATCGAGCCACCCCCTCCCCGGACAACACACTGACCGGGGAGGAGGCACTGGCCGGGCTCACGCTCCTGGCCACTCTTCGGGATTGGCTGACCGACGCCGAGCCCGATCTGATCGACGCCGCGCGCCGGGCCGGAGTCACCTGGGAGGAGTTCGCGCCGGTGCTGCGCGTCGCCGACCGTCGCGCCGCACAACGGTGGCGCGTCCGCCGTGGGCTGGGAGTCTCTGGACCGCGAGAACTCGCGGCGGGCGTGGCCGTGCTCGGCCTGTACGGCTTCGGCCACCGCGACCTCGACGGCTAGATCCGACGCGGGGATCGTCACCGCTCGCGGCGCGCGTTACGGGTCTGCCGCGACCAGGATGAGATGCCAGGCGTGGGGGCCATGCTCGTCCCACAGAACCAGAACGGCCGCCGGGAGACAAGCTTGTCTCCCGGCGGCCGGCTTCGACAGACGGCTGCCTAGATATGAAGGGAGAAACCGGTCCGGCCGACCGTTCTATCTGGTCAAGTTCTGCTGGACCGACATCGTCTGGCACCAGGTGGTCACGGGACGGGCATCTGCGGATGATCCCGACCTGATCGACTACTGGGTCTCCCGCAGGCGGCGGGTCACATCGCCGCTGGACAGCTGCAACCTCCGCCTGCTCAACAGGCAGAAGGGCCGCTGTCCGCTCTGCGGAGACCACCTGCTCACCGCAGACCAACCGCCCCAATCCCCGCATGAATGGGAGAGACGGTGGCTGGGCGTCGCGGGCAGGGCCATCGCCGCTGACTACCTGACACACCAGGGCCGCAGCGGCCGGGAGGGGGACAGAACTCGCTTGGTGCACACCTCCTGCAACCAACGGCTACACGCCCGGCAACGCAGAGAAATCCCACGACAACCCGCAACGCCCTCGCGGCTTGCTTGAGCCGGATGCGGTGCCAAGCCGCACGTCCGATTCTGAGGGGGGCCGGGGCGTAGTAAGACGTCCCGGCTACCCGACACACGCCGCCGCGCGAGGACTGCGGCGAGAAGATCCGGCCGCGCAGCGCGCCGCCCGGTACGTTCACCTCTTCATCGGGCACCGTCATCCTGGCCCTGACCATGTGGCTCCGGACTTGATCCGAGAAAGAAGGTGGATTACAGCTTGTCGTAGGCGTCGCACTTGTAGATGTTCGACGTGGTCGATGACATCGGCGGAGTGCAGTACTTCTCACGGATTATGCCCGTGCTGTCCTGGAACCCTTGAACCGAGACGGCGGTACCGCCCTTCCACCACCAGTTCTTGAGCAGCGTCCACTCCTTGGAACTGTCGATGGTGGGGCTGCACACGAAATTGCCATACTGGTTGTCGCCGCAGAACCAGATCGAGTCTGAGTAGCGCGTCCGGACAGTGATTTGGAAGTTCCGGTACGTCGTCTGCTTGGCGACGGTCGCGGCGTCGGCTATCCCCGTCCCGGCGACAAGCGTGGCCGCCGCAGCGAGGATCGCGATGCCTCTGCCTATCATCGGATTCCCTCCTCGTATGAACAGCAACGACAGTGATCCTCGAGGACCATGTCGTGCCCCTGCTCACGGATCACAATTGAGGATCCGAATTCTTCAAGAGGATGGGTGCCTCGTCTTCAGTCCTGAGCCGTATTCGATGGTCAACACCTGCAGTAGCAGCAATCCGCCACCTGCTCCTCCTAAGAACGGATCTACTGCCTGGGTTTACCTGCCCTCTTGACGCCTGCCGGACCTCAGCTTTGGCTAAGGCACCGCTTCGCGGATGTGTCCAGGACACTGCGCTCACAGTCACGTCCACGGACGGGTGAATGGATCGTTCTTCGCGCGACCCTGTGCGCGGCGCAGGACGACGTCAGGCGGCAGGCGTCGCGGTGCGGCTGTCGACGGAGCCCTGAACAAGGCGGACTTGTCCCCCAAGGCTCGTACCCTCCTGAAGGAGGTGGCCGCTCAGATCGACCGCTCCCAGGGCGAGGAAGTCGCCGTCGTCGGCCACACCGACGGGACCGACGGGATCAACGAGCCGTTGTCCCAACGACGGCTCGCAGCATACAGAACGCCCTGGACAAGGTGGTGACCCGCTCGGGCGTCCCCTATCGGGCGCGAGGCCATGGCTCGCACGAGCCGATCTTCAGCCCCCAAAGCCGGGACCGAAGTCGGCCGCCAGCGGGTGGCGCAGTGACACGCCATGACTTGCGGTGATGCCGCTCGCTTGGCCCGCGGGGCGCGGCTCCTGCCAGCAGGCCAAGTAACTCCTGGGGACCGCCAACGACTCTTGTCAATCTCTCCCCCCGGGGAGCGGCGGCGGGTATGCCACGGCTCATGATCGTGGCAAGGCGAGGGCCAGCAGCGCGGCAGCCAGGGCGCGGCCGTGCGCAGGAGCGTGCTCACCGTCGCCCACCCGGATCTCCCGGCCCTGGTGGTGCAGCACCACGGCGCCGTCCGGGTCCCGGGCGACGGTGATGCCGGCCTCGGGCAGCCTCACGCCGCGCGCCCCGTCGCCGAGGTCGCCGCTGAGATCGGCCAGGTCGGGCAGCACCAGCCCGGCGGCGGCCTGCGCCGCGGCCAATCGCTCACGCAGGTCCCACACCTGTTCGGCCTCGCGTTCGCGTTCGGCCTGGGCGGCGCGGGCCTGGACCCGCTCGTAGAACTCGTTGCGCAGGTCGCTGTGGTGCTGTTCTTCACGATCCGCTTGTCTCATGAGACATCGACTTGACGCGTGTGCCGTGCGATTCCTTCGCCGTTTGCGGCCAAGTGGTCATGCAGAGCGGCGTGGCGGAACTGATAGACCGGCCCGCTAGCACGTAGTAGCCCTAGGCGGTGGGCGTCGTCGAGAAAGTCCATGAGACGCCAGGGAAGCCGACGCTCGAGTGCCAGATTGGTCACCGTGAGGGTGCATACCAGCCACGCATGATGATTCCCCATCTTGAGCCCGGTCCCCAGCCCGCTCGCGAGCCCGAGGATCAGCCCGGCATCTGGCCCGAAGACGAGTGCGACAGGGAGCCCGAGTATCAGCCCTACAGGGAGGCCGAATACGACCATGCGAAGAAGGGTAAGGGCTCGGTCGGCTCGCCAACTGGAGAGGGGCGTGGTGGTCGATGTGACGGTGGGTTGTTCGGCCCACTTCAGCAGCGCGGATGCGAGCATGAGGGCGAGTCCAGCCGCGAACCCAGCACTGAGCCCAGCACTGAGCCCAGCACTGAGCCCAGCACTGAGCCCAGCACTGAGCCCAGCACTGAGCCCAGCGCCGGGTTTGGACAGGTGTGTTACGGGCGTCGCCGGACCCGACCCAGTCGCGACCAGGAGCCCGACCAGGGGACCTGTGCAGAGCCCGAACATGAGCTTGCCTCTGATGGCGCGGAGGAGGGGAAGTACCCGCCCGCGCAGCCGGAAGCTGGCGTAGCCGGGCACTTCATCAACCCAATCACCGAGGACGATCCACTCCCAGACCGTCGGTGCGCCCACAAGCATGACGGACCCGATCATGAACGCGATCATGAGCCCAAGCTCGAGCCCGCCCACCGACCCCATCATCAACCCGAACGCAAGTCCGAGCACAAGCCCGATGACGACTCTCATGCCTGGTCCGATGTCAGGTGCGGTCTTGGCGATGTGCCACCAGGGGATGTCTCGGGTGGAGGCCGGCGGGAAGGCGTGAGCCAGGTATGTCAGGCGGCTTCGCGTGGTGGCGGGGTCGAGGCGGTGGCGTGGCCGGAAGTGGTCAGCGGGGTTGGTGCTGGGTGGGCGAGCCTGGATCAGGGCAGGGATGAGCCGGTCGAGCAGGTGGGCGCGCAACGCGTCGGCGTCGCTGCCGAGGGGACCGATCAGCGGTGCGGGATCGGCTCCAGGGGCCACATAGACGCTGCGGATCAGCCACAGGCCGAGGGGCGTGGCGGCCAGCCGGGTCAGACCTGGTACGGCGCCAGATCGCAGTGCGACCAAGGTCTGCCTCCAGGTATCAGACGGGGCGGCAGGCAGGCAATCGGTCAGGTAATCAGCAGCGGCCTGCGAGCTGACGGGCTTGGGGACGATGACCGCGGCGGCGGTCAACGATCGACCGGCGGCCTTGACGGCTGCGGTGAACTCTGCGCGTCGGCTGGTGAGAATGAACTGATCGGACGACTCGTTGAGTGCCGCGATCACCTGGACGCGGGCAGATTCGGGGATTTCGTCCAGGCCATCCAGGACGGGCAGGATGTGGCCACCTTCGGCCAGCGCGGCGGCGGCGCCTACGCCAAGTTCCGGCGCGGTAAGAGCCGGGTAGTCCTGAGCGAGACGGACGGCGAGCCAGTCCTGCAGCCGGGGATAGGTAGTCGTGTCCCAAGCGGAGAGCGGTAGCAGCACCGGCACCGGCACGATCTCGCCCTCGCGGACGCTGGTCCGGTCGGCTGCGCGTGTGGCCAGCAATTGCAGCAGCAGCTGGACGGCCAGGGTGGTCTTGCCCATGCCCGCGCCACCAGTGATGACCAGCCGTCGCCGGGCCAGGGCGCGAAAGTTGCGTGCGAGGGTGGCGATGTCGTCGCTGCGGCCGGCGAAGGTGAACTCGGTCGCGGTGCTGATCAGCCGAGGGGTGCTCATCACCGCCTCGTTGGCGGTGAGTTGCCAGCGGACGGGGATGGGTTCGGGGTCGTCGAGCAGCCGGTTGCGGGCCTCGTCCTGCCATTGCTGGCGCACCAGATCGGCTAGTACGTCTGCGGCCCTGGTCGCATCGGCGGGCCTGTTGGCGGCGGTGTTGCGGCGCTTGAGCCATGTCACGACGGCAGCCATAGCCATCGCCGCGGTGATCGTGGCCGAGGCTAGATCAGCCACGTTGACGTCGTCGTCCGGATTCAGCGCGCGCCATACTGTACCCACTGTCGCGGCCAGCGCGGCGATGGCCAGCAGGGCGGCCGGCTTCCACCAACGGATGGGGCGTCGCCTCACCCTGGACATCTTCCTGCTGTCCCGTTCCAGTGGCATCCAATACGGCCCATTTCGTGCCGAATCGTGACTCATTGGCACCCCGTGGCGATCATTACTGCCCTCTCTCAGCACTGACGGTGGAGCGGGGTGACGTTCGGTTCGGGTAGGTCCAGCTGCTTGCGCAGTTTCCGGTTTCAAGGATGAGCTGGTGGACCGCCCAGACAGTCGAACAGGCGAATTCACCCCGGAGACCATCCGACGCCGGGCTCGCGGCGGGGTCTCTTGGGCAGCTCTCACTCGCCTCCGCAGGCCCTACGCCTGGATGCTGCGTCCGCCAGGTAGTCGAGAACAGCCGTGCCGACCCCGGAGTTCCCGAACGGCGGAGGCACGCCGGAGCAGGCCTCCGTCCCGCTCTGGCCCGGCAGCCCGATGGTTCGCGCCGTCCACGCCTCACTAGTCAAGGACACCTCGGTGGGCGTGATCCACCTTCTGCCTCGGCCATCGAACTGAGTGCCTGGCACTGCGGCTCTACTGAGGTTCGCCCAGTTCAGCGGCGGGGTCTCCTATGAATCGGTCCAGCGGACCGGGTGACCAGATGGATGCGTGGTGAGCCAGGTGCCGTCCCCGAGAGGGCGGATGTCGTAGGAATGCTCCCCGCGCGCGTCGCGCTCGGCTTGGACTTGGCCAGAGCGCGCATCGACGCGGTAGTGGTGGATCCACTCCTGCTCGTCCTCGGTTTCGCCAGCGATGGTGACGATGACGGTGTCTGGGCTCAGGTAGCCGCCGCACCATTCCACATAGGCCTCGTCCGGGTCGTGTCCGAAGGCGTCGACCGAGAGGGTGAACGCCACCCCGCCTTCGGGGTAGGCGTGGACGGCGATGTCAGCCTGGTTGTGGTCAACGGTCATGAACTGGCGGCCATCGGGCGACAGGTCGATGAGGCATCGATCGTCCCAGGGGTAGCAGAAGAGATCGATCCCGGCCTTGGTCAGTGAGGCGCGGTAGATGACCGAACCGTCCTGTCCTTCTCCCACGTTGAGGAGGACTTGACCGCTCGTCCCGTGCAGCAGTTGCACTCCGCCGTGCCCGACGGTCTGCAGATCCGCCTGCGCGATGACCGCTCCGGACCAGGCGTCCAGGGCTACCCACTGGTCGGGTCGGTCACGGCCGGCCATGGCGTCAGGGCGGTAGACCCACACCACGCGTCCATCGAACGACAGCACACAGCCAGGCTCGTGTCGGTATCGCTGGACTGACTCTGGTTCAAGCCCAGACCGCCATACCTCGGCTCCGTCCGGCGTCACGCACACGACCGCGTTCAGAGTCGTGTAGTAGACACGCTGAAAGTCAGCGGCAATTGCGTGGTCGATGACGTCGTCCCCGGGAGACGGTGGACAAATCGTGGCGGGTGACAGCACGCCGCTGGCCTTGGCAGCCAGGTCGTAGACGCAGATGCGTCCGTCGACGAGCCGCGTGATGATCTGGCGGGGGTGCCGTGATTCAGCCATGCCCGGAGGTTAGTGCCCCCCAAGCACTTTCACGGCAGCTGCTCCCTTGGCTGCCCACCTGCTGCCAGGCCTCCCCGGAATCACCACATCCGATCGACCCAGTCGCCGCATCATCGCAACGTCCTCTTCCAGCGGAGACACAGCCACGGCCTGGGCCATCGCGGCGCTCCTGGCCGGCGGCCTGCTCCTACGGATGCGCGAAGCATAGCCGCCAACCGGATCCTGGGCCAGCAAGTGGGCCCGAACGCCCCGAACACGACCCGGCCGCACTTCGCGGGCACCCCTGACCTTCACAGGGATTCCTCCGCTGATCCCGCTCCCCTTGGCAGCGGTCCAGTGACCGCCCGAGCTCATCGTGACCAAGGCCCTGCCGGAGCATCCAGCCAAGTTACTCCCAGGTGCCGCCAACGGCTGTCCGCCGGTTCCTCGACCGGGAGCGGCGGGGTGTGCCAGGGCACTCACGATCGCGGCGAGGAGAGGGCCAGCAGCGCGGCGGCCAGGGCCCGGCCGTGGGCCGGAGCGTGCTCGCCGTCGCCCACCCGGATCTGCCGACCCTGGTGGTGCAGCACCACGGCGCCGTCCGGCTGCCGGGCGACGACGACACCAGCGCCAGGCACCGTCACGCCGCGCACGCCTTCACCGAGGTCGCCGCTGAGGTCGGCCAGGTCGGGCAGCACCAGCCCGGCAGCTGTCTGGGCGGCGGCCAGCCGGTCACGTAGCTCCCGGACCTGTTCGGCGGTCACGGCGCGCTCGCGCTGGAGGTCGCGGTCGGTGCGGGCGTGGCGCAGCTCGTCCTCGGCGCGCTCCTGCAGCCGGGTGGCTGTGGCGGCCTGGCCCTGCGCGGCGGCCAGCGCCAGGCGCGCGTCGGCCGCCTCCTGCCGGGCGGTCTCTGCGCGGCTCTCGGCGGTCTTGGCCCGGACGTGGGCCTGGCGGCTGTCGTGCTCGGCGCGCTAGCGGGCGGCGACGGCGAGTTCGGCCCGCAGGGCGTCGGCCTGACGGGCGTGCTCGGCCAGCTCGGTGCGCAGCTGGTCGAGCTCGCCGCGCGTCTCCTCCAGCGCGGCGGCCGTCTGGTGCTGCTCGGCCTGGGCCTGGTCCCGCTCGCGCAGGGCGTCGTCGCGGGCCTGCTCGGCCGCGCCGCGGGCGCGTTCGTGCTCGGCCACCTGGGCCCAGGCATCGCGCGCGTCCTACTCGACGGTGATCGTCTGCTCGACGGCATCACCGGCGTCGCTCACCCACAGCTTCCGGGCCGTTTCGCGACGCCGGAGAATCTTCCTTCTTGGCTCCGCCATTCCCCTGTTGCCCGGTCACGCGTGCCCGGTCGTGTCCTCAGCCTTCGGCCGCGAGCAGGGATAGGCTCTTGAGGATCGCGGATATCCGCTGGGCCTCCAGCGGTACGTTCTGGATCACGGCCAACTCGTGAGCGCGGCGCAGGCAGACAGCCGCTTCGGCAGGGCGTCGCAGCGCGATGAGACTGTCGGCGCGCAGGGACAAGGCGTCCCGTTCTGCCACCCGATCACCCGAGCGGCGGGCGTCCTCGATGGCCCTCAGCGACAGCGTCTCGGCGTAAGCGTGGCGACCAGCTCTCACCGAAGCGTGAAGGTCGGACAGGGAGATCAGCAAGGACACGCGGGTGTTGCCCGCCGCGAGCTTCAAGGCCTTGTCCAGCATCGGGCGTGGGTCTCCCCCGTTGAGGAAGGCCAATCGCGCGAGCAGAATCGCCTCGCTGAGGGTGTCACCCAGTTCGGCGGCGAGGGACACGGCTTGGGTGATGTGCGCCAGAGCGGACTTCTCATCCCCCAGCGCCCGCTCCGCGGCGCTGAGGTTGCCCAGCGTCAGCGCCTTGATGGAACTCTCGCCCAGCAACGGCAGCGCTTCCTTGGCCAGGGCGAGGGACGTTTCGTGCCGACGCTGAAACGCCTCGACCCCGGACAGCGAGGCGAGCATGGCCCCCACGCCTCGCATGTCGTCCTGGTCGCGGCAGACCTGTAACGCGCGCCGCGCAGTCTGCTCCCAGTCCACGAACTGTCCGTGGATCTCGAACAGCCGGACGCCGGCCAGTGCGAGGTCCCAGCACATGGCGGCGTATCCGCGTTCGGCGGCGTGATGAATGCCGGTGATCAGGGTCTCGCGCTCGGCTGCCATCCATGTCATCGGCTCATCGGGTAGCACCTGACCTCGCGGCCGCCACTGCGGGGCGCCGCTGTCCATCAGGCGGAACCCGCCTGCGTATGCACGCTCACAGGCGTCCTTGGCAAGCGCGAGCAGGCACGACAGGAAGCGATCACGAACGCTGTCCTGCTCCGGCCCGCTCCCGGCACGCTCGCGGGCCAGCAGCCGGATCAGATCGTGAAAGCGATAGCGTTCCTGTCCGGCCACGTCGAGGCCCTGAGGTTGGAGAAGTTGTCGTTCGGCCAGCCGTTCCAGCAGGTCCCCGCCCGTACTGACGGGCACGTTCAGCAAGGCCGCGGCCATCCAGGCGGTGAAGGTGGGGGCCGGTATCAGGCCAAGGCACACGAACAGGGTCCGCTCAACGTCAGGCAGGTCCTGATAGCCGGCCTCCAGGCAGGCGCGGACATCCAGTTCGCCCGCGCGCAGCTCGTCCAGCCGCCGTTCCTCGGTGAGTCTGGCGGCCAGGATCTCTGGACTCCAGCCGGGGCGGGTCACCAGCCGCGCGCCGGCCACACGAAGGGCCAGCGGCAACCTGGCGCACAGTTCGACCAGCGTTGCCGCATGGCCGGGATCGATGCGGGCGATGCGGCCTATCAGCAGGGCGGCCTCGGCGGGAGGCAGCACCTCAAGCTGGATCAGCAGCGCCCCGCGGTCGGCGACCAGCTTTTCGAACCTGCTCCGTCCTGTGACCATCGTCACGCAGCCTGATGCTCCCGGGAGCAGAGGCTCCACCTCCACGCTCCCGGACGCGTTGTCGAGGAGGATGAGCATCCGCCGCTCTGCCAGCATCTGGCGGTACAACGCCACGCGCTCGGTGTGATCCTCAGGAATGAGGATCACACCGAGCACAGCCAGAAAGCGGGTCAACACCTCTGCCACGGTGTGCCGGCCAAGGTCGGCATAGAGCTGCCCGTCGGGGAAGTGGTCGCTGGACTGATGAGCCCAGTGCAGGGCCAGTCCGGATTTGCCGACGCCGCCCACTCCGCTGATGACGGCCACGTTCGGCGGGCCGTGCAGGAGCTGATCCAGCACGGCCAGTTCCTTCATGCGGCCGGTGAAGGCGTACACGTCGGGCGGCAGCAGGCGAGGAGCCGGGTCGTGGCGGAGCAGTTCCTCATGAAGGCGACGCAGCGGACCACTCGGCTCGACGCCGAGCTCCTCCACCAGTTGGGCACGGATGCGCCCGTACGCCCGTAGTGCCTCAGCGGGACGGCCGTCCGCTGCCAGGGCACGCAACCACAGCTCGATGAACGATTCACGCAGCGGCTGCTCGGCCACCGCGGTGGCCATGTCACTGGCGCATTCGGCATGACGCCCTAACAGCATCAGAGCCTTCGCGCGTGCCTCGATCGCTGCCAGCCGCGCCTCATGCAGTGCGGCGGCCTCGACTCTGATGTCCTCCAGATCGTGCAGTCCGCTGTAGGCCTCGCCTCGCCACAGGGCCAATGCCTGATCCAGTAAGGGCAAGGCGCGCTCGGCCGGCTCGAGGGCGGCGCGCTGGATCAATCGCGTGAACCGGACCGCGTCCAGCTCGTCATCAGCAACGATCAGCATGTGGCCATCACCCCCGCGCACCAGCCTGTCTCCTACGGTGGCGCGTAGCCGGTGCAGGTGCCACCGGAACGTGCCGGGCGACGGCGCCGCCGATGGCCATGCCGCCCGCGCCAGGACCTCGCCAGACACCGGCCGGTTGGCGTGGCAGGCCAACGCAGCCAGCAAGGTCAACTGCTTGCCGGCCGGAATTGCCACGCCGTCGACCGTCACTGCCCCGAGCACCCCGATTTCCACCGAGCTGATTATGAAGGTCCCCGAGCAGGCAAGCCATATCCCCTCGTGGAGGCTGGATCTGAGGCGAGCAGCATTCGAGCGTGCGTGTCTTGGTCGACTGAAGTCGTGCTGGTCGGCGCTCCAGCGAGGCTACCAGCAACCAGCTCCCCGTCATCGGGGTCGAGGAACACCACGGCATCAAGGAGCGGTACGGGCTGTTCAAGCAGCCCAGCGCGGTCTGCGATGGCCATGTGAGACAGCTTCAGACCCGACCATGGCGACATGGACCGCCAGCTTTGCCGTCTCGCTAGGACTCTCCCGTCGGCGAGCAAGTGCCCGTCGCCGCCCCTGACGGAGCTTGCGCATCGGCGCCCACCTGGCGTTGGGGACCCAACAGGGAACCAACCTGAACCAAACAGGTCTCTTCTACCTTGACTGCATGCGACTGCGAGAGTCCATGCCGCTGACCGGCCTCACCGCGCTCTGGCTGAACAGCCCGTACCGCTCATGATTGTTCTCGCGTTCCTCGACCCGAGCACCGCGATCACATTTGTCTTGAGTGGCGAATCGGGGTTCCGGACAATTCAGCAGCTACCAAAACTGGCCCCTACCTGCTGCCATCTGATCGGCGGGCCAGGCCATCTCTCGACCCGGGACCGCCCAGGCAACAAAGCGAGGAGAACTCATGCTGCGAAGGTTCATCCCGGCGGCCGTCGCCGCCGCCTCTCTGGCAGGGCTGGCGTTCGCGTCGCCGGCGAGCGCGGCGAGCCTTCCCGATCGCATGTACGGCTGCGCGCGGGGCGACTTCTGCATGTATTGGTCGGAGACCCTCTCCGAAGGCAGCAAGATCGGCATCGGTCGGGGCGAGGACTACGGGCCGGTCACCGCCTACAACAGTGAGTATCGCGGTGTCCGATCCTTCTTCAACTACGGCTGGCCCGCCGACGAGGACCACGTCGTGGTCACGTACGCCTTTCCGGACGGCATAACCAAGACGAAGTGCGTTCACCGCGCCGAGGACAAAAACGTCTTGGCGGGATACGAGGTGACCGGCGGGGCCTACCTCCCCGCGACCGTCATCTACATCAACTGGGTCAACTCGAAATCCTCCCCGTGCAACGGGTAGTCCATATCGGCCGGTGATCGGGCGGAACTGCTCCAACCTGATGCCCCCAACGGGCGTTGAACCGAGCTGCCGGGCCGCCGTCCAGGCCCTCAACCGACTCGGGCGCTGTTGAAGACGGCGGCGTCCATCCGGCCAAGCCCAGCGACCGGCGCACGAACCCGACCAGCACGGCCGCCCAGGGGCGCCCGCTCCAGGCGGCCTCACACGGGGTCCACCGCAGCTGGGATTGTCGACAAGGCCGCCAACAGACGAAGGCTGCAAGCTGCGTGTTCCTGCTCAGGCTGGAACACAGAGACAGCCAGCGACCCCCATCATTCACTGAAGTCCCGTGCTCAGGCCCCGGGCACGGGCGGAGATCATCCATCAATGTGACGAGAGGTGACGACATGACCAAGACAACGCTCAAACTGGCCACGATCGGGCTGCTGACCGCAGCCGGACTCGCCCTGGCCGCCAACCCCGCAGCTGCCAAGGAAGACCACTACCCCGGCGCCGACGGGATCGCCCCGATGGGCGACGACTTCTGGCCCCACAGCGGCGGGATCGCCCCGATGAAGGAAGACTTCTACCCCAGCACCGGAGGCTGAGGCCCGTACTGGATCCCCGGCCAGGACCGTACCCAGGGCCAGGCTCGCGCCCCTGCCGAGCCAGGTCATCCTGGTCTGGATGACCTGGCTCGGCCCACCAATACAGAGAGCGACATGCTTCGCATTTCTCAACCTTGTCCTGCAGCAGCGAGATGAGGTCTTTCAGACAATCCACCAGTTACTTAGCCGGGGACTACGCAGTTCCCCATACAGGCAAAGACATGTCGCATGGTCCATCACAGTCGGCGTCACCCGCTCTATCCGGCCGGCCTGATTCTCACCGGACCGGCGAGCGCGGCGGCGCATCTGGCGCGATAGCCCATTCCGAGCTACCTGATCTTTCGTCTTTCTGGAGCGGGCTCCATGAGCCGAAGCAATCGGCACATGCGCACATCTGCAGCAGAAGCCGCGACGTGACTAATAGCTGATCTGCCACAGGAACGAAGGAGGACGCGTGGCGACATTCGCAAGAGGCAGGCATTGGGGATCCTTGCTTCTCGTACTGGCCTGCGGGCTGACGGCCTCTTGTGCTGGACGGTCCTCGACTCCACCGCCTCAAGGGGAGGGCAACGTCACCCGCGCGCTCACCGCGGCTGACCGCATCCGCCTGGACCAGGCCGAGTCCGTTCTCGTCCAGCAGTGCATGGCGCGGCAGCAATTCCGCTACTGGGTTCCTCCTGCGCCTAAGGCCGTGGAGCGCCGCCCGTTCGAGGTCGTGCTCGACGACCTCATCTGGGCCAAGCAGTACGGCTACGGCGGCCTCATCCGTGCCGAAGAGAACCGGCAGGCGCGGACCGATCCCAACATCGCGTATCGCAGAAGCCTCGACAAGGCCGATCTCGACCGCTATCTCGTGGCACTCAAGGGCGGTTCTGACAGACGGGTGGTGACCGCGAAGCTACCCACCGGCATGACGGTCCAGCACGCGCTCGGCGGCTGCGAAGCCCACGCCAAGCAGGAACTCTACGGTGACGGACAGACATGGTTTCGCCTGGACAGGTTCGTCAGCAATCTGCTGCCGCTCTACATGCCCCAGGTGGCGCAGGACCGCCGGTACATCGCCGCGCTGGCCGCTTGGAGCACATGCATGCGCAAGCGTGGGCACGCCTTTAGGAGTCCGGCGGAGATCCGTCAGACGCTGCCTCGCCTGACGGATGGTCTGGCCCCTGCCCAGGCCCATCCCGTTGAGGTGAAGCTCGCCGTGGCGGAGGCCTCCTGCGCTAGGGAATCGGCCTTGGGCACCACCGCCCGCAGCCTGGCCGCCTCCTACCGGGCTCCGGTCGAGGCCCGCTTCGCCGACGATCTGGCGACGCATCGAGCCTTGCAGCGAACTGCACTGCAGCGCGCCGTCGAGCTCGTACCCGACCTCCCCTCAACGGGTGGTTGACGCGCTCCGGTGCCCGAACGACTTCCGCGGTGACCGCCGCGGAGCATCCCGCCTCGCGTGAGGCGAACGAAGGAGAATCCCTTTGAGTAAGATCCGATCCGTCCTGGCCGCTGCTGCCATGACTGCTGCGGTTGTCTCCATCCCGCTGGGCTCCACGCCCGCATCCGCGACCGCGCTGGCCGGCACCTGCTACGACATCAACCTGCACACCACTGGGAAGGTCCATGCCTTCACCGGCCTCGACTGCCGCACCGGCGACCTGGGTGCGGACGTGGGCAACGACTCCGACTGGGGCGCGTCCGGTGGCGGGTTCAGCGGAGGAGACACCAACGCTGCTTACTCGGTGCTGAACAACGGTTACGACGAGGGTAAGAGCGTCGTGGCTCTGTACGACTACACCGCCTACTCCTGGGATTGGGGCTACGCCTGCCTGAAGACCGGCGACTGGGCGCCAGACCTGTCCAAGTTCTCCTTCAGCCCGCGCATATACGAGCAGAACAAGCGCTACAACATGGGTGGCGCCATCTCCTCCCACCAGTGGGTCTATGAGTCGGCATGCGCTCCGGAGTACATCATCGCGGACTGATCTCGTCCGGCGCCGTCGAGCTGGTCCACAACCTGGCGGCGTACGCGACGCTGCCCGCAGGCCCGCGCACGTCGCCCTCGGCTGCGCCGGCGACAAGCATCGCGTAGTCCGGAAAGCGCCGCCGGACTGGTCGAGATCCTGGCCGCCCGGCTGCGCGAGCACGGCCAGGCCGTCGACGTCGGCCACCGGCACGCGCACCTGCCCCGGGTGCCGACCCAACAGTAGAGGCGTCCGGGACCGTAGCTACTGGCCCCGGACGCCCTGACCACCAGCATCCAACCACCAGCACCACTGAGAGCCGCCCGGCCCCCTTGAACAGCGAGGGGGCCGGGCGGCTCTTCTCCATGCGCCCGTCCCCGCGTCCGTGGGCCGCACGTTCGCCCCCTGGGCCGCTGGCGGCGGCTCACGACCGTCCCCGCGCCCGTGGGCACCCGGCGGCCCTCAGCCTCGATCTTCCACTTGCGGACCATCCCTGCGCCCGTGGGCCGCATGTCCAGGGCTCGGGCACGCTTCTCCGATCCTGACCATTGCCTACGGCCGATCCCCGCCATCGCGGGGATCGGCCTTGCCGAAGCGGCCCTCCTCGGGCGGCCCTCACCGTCAGACGGCGCTCAGCCTCTGCTGGTCAGTACTGGTAGCCGGGCTGCTTGGTGCAGCCGGCGCCGGTCGTGGCGTTCCAGGTCCGGCCGCCCGGGTCGAAGCTCTCGCCCCGGTCCAAGGTGATCAGCGCGGTGGCGCCGCTCGGTCGCTGGAGCTGGTCGGGGCTGGTGTCCTGGCCCCGCGACCGAGATCTGCACGCCGCTGCCGTCCGGCTGCGGGGCCGCCCCCGTCACCTGGCCGGACTCGCTCCACTTGTCCGCCTCGGCGAGGAGTTCGGCATAAGAGTGGGCGGCGGGCAGCACGGACACCGGGGCCGTCAGCCGTCCCTCGTCGATCAGGGACTGCACGGCCGAGGGCATCGAACCCTTCCAGTACAGGCGTACCTCGTGGTTCTCGGGAGCGACGATGATGCCGCCGTACCCGTCGGCGGTCTCGGCCCTGGCCAGGATGCGGTCGGCCACCCCGTTCAGCCGGGTCTGCTCGGAAAAGAGCGCGTTCCAGTCCGCGAAGCCGCCGGGGACCTGGCCGCGTGGGCCCGTCGTGTCCCTGGTGGGCGGCTTGCCCGCGGCGGCGGTGGACTGCCGCGTGAGGTCCGGGTCGTCGGTGGTCCGCGCCGCGGCGGCGCCCGCGCCCAGGAAGGGCACGACGGCACAAGCGAGGCTCAGCGCCATCAGGCGTAAGCGGACGTTCTTCTGCATGGATTTCCCCCCATGGTGGTCGAGAAGCAGGGGCCATCACAGCAGTGATCAGGTACGCGCTCCGCGGCGAAGTACCGGGTCCGCGTGTGCTCTGGGGACTTGCGGATCAGGAGGGGATGAACAGCCAGGATCGGGAGTGGCCGGGTTCGTGAGGGAGTCCAGGCGTTCAGCGACCATGCCGTGCAGCCCCTGCTCGCGCACCGCCTGTCGGACAGGGGCGGCCTAATCCAGATACTGACGCTTAGACCGGCATGCTACCGTCAGCATTGTGATCGATGTGGAGTTCCCGATCCTGGGGACAGAGCCTGTCGTCGTGGAGTTCGCCAACACCCTGTACGGCCTCGGCGACCAGATGGACTACCTGCGCGACCCCCAGTGGATCGATCTGTGGTTCGCGCAAGTCGCCCCCGAACACGCCGCCATGGGCCAGTACGGCGAGCAGGTCCGCACCCTGCGGGACACGGTTCACGCCGTCATGTCGGCCGCGACCCGGGGTCGTGACCCGGACGCCGCGACCGTTCGGCGGCTCAACGCGTTCGCTGCCGCGGCGCCCACCTGCCTGCAACTGGAGTGGTCCGACCGGCCCACCGCCCGCTGGCTGGACACCGTCCGCGAGCCGGACGCGGCGCTCGGCCGCATCGCCACCTGCTGCATCGAACTGCTGGCCGGCCCCCAGGCGGAGAACCTGCGGCGCTGCCAGGGGCCGGGCTGCTCGCTGTTCTTCGTCAAAAACCATCCACGCCGACGCTGGTGCGACCCCTCCTGCGGTCACCGTGACCGCCAGGCCCGCTACTACCGTCGCCATCTCCCCCGAGGAGGGTCCTGATGATCACCTTTCGCCGGCTCGCCGAGGAAGACTTCCCGCTGCTGAAGACCTGGCTGGAGCAGCCGCATGTGGCCCGCTGGTGGAACCACGAGACCTCGATGGAGGCGGTGATCCGCAACTTCGGTCCCGGCACCCGTGGCGAGGAGCCCGGCGAGGACCTGCTCGCCTTCCTGGACGGCCGCCCGCTCGGCCTCGTCCAGCGGGCGTGGCTGGCCGACTACCCCGAGGACCTGCTCCCGCTGCGGGAAATCGTCCCCGTGCCCGAGGGCGCGGTGGAGATCGACTACCTGATCGGCGACCCCGCTCAGGTGGGCAAGGGCCTGGGCACCTCGATGATCCGCGCCATGCTGGAGCTGACCTGGAAGGAACGGCCTCAGGCCACATGCGTCATCGTGCCGGTCTCGGCCGCCAACGTCGCCTCCTGGCGAGCGCTGGAGAAGGCCGGCCTGCATCGGGTCGGCGAGGGCGACCTGTCTCCCGACAACCCGATCGACGACCCCCTCCACTACATCTACCGCCTCGACCGCCCGACCCCCGCGACCTCGTGAAGAACCAGAATCGGACCTCCTCGGCCTTCCCCGGTGCGGTCGACCGGGGACCGGACGATCGAGGAGGTCGGACTGTGGACACGTCGCTGACCCTGCAGTGGGCCGACAACGCCGACGGCGAAGACCTTTACCGGCTCTCCGCGCCAGCTCACTAGAGCACCTCGCTCAGCAGCCGCCGCACCTCGTCCCCCTCGATGACCGCCGACGCCTCCGGCCGCCCGCGGAACCGGAGGCGTGTGAGCACCCACAGCTCGACGCGCCCGAGCTCCACCCGGACCTCCTCCGGGCAGGGAGGCAGGTCGTCCGGTTCGACGGCCCGGTAGGCGACGAACAGATCCGGCACCGTCAGCCCCCGCCCGTCCGGGGCGAACCGCTCCGCGAGATCGTCGGCCAGCTCGGTCCGCTCCCGCCCGGACAGCGCATGCGCCGACAGCGCGTACTCCAGAAACTCCCCGATGACGCCATCGGGGTCGTCGCTGACACGGATGACCGGCCCGTCACGCAGGATGGCACGCACGACCCGCCAGCCTAACGCGCGTCCGCGCAGGACCGGCCCGTCGATCACCTCCCGAGCCCACGGCACCGAGACCCAAGCAGTCCAGGTCCGGGGTCAACGCGATCCACCCCGAAGACGCGATCACTCACCATCGAGCGTTCATCGCCCGCCGCCACGCCGAGCGGCCCAGCGAGGAATACCGCGACCTCACCCCAGGCGAAGGGGAAGAGTTCCTCGCCCATATCGAGCTGTGAAGGGATACCAGTCTGGGGGCTCCCGCAGACTGGGAGTATGGAGATGACGTACGAGCTGGGCGAAATCGCCGTCGAGCGGCAGCTGGAGGCTCTTGCCGGGGACGGTACGCGCAGGCCGGTGACGATCAGATTCGGCACGCCGTGCCTCGACCGGTTGAGCGTGAACGGCGACTGGTGCTGTCCCCACCAGATCCTGGGTCTGGGCGACCAGGAAGTCGGGGCGGCTTTCGGTGTGGACTCCCTGCAGG
>NZ_JBFAOM010000078.1:0-28161 GCF_040675235.1 Nonomuraea sp. NPDC049637 | reverse complement strand
GGCGCAACAGACCCCAGGCGACCGCCGCTGACAAGCCGCAAGTAGCTACCGGTCACCTCCTTATTGTCAATCTGATTTATGCTTTATGTACGCCCGAAAATAAACGCCCAGGTAGATGCCTATAAATCACGCCATATGCCATGGTTCCCTTTTATGGAGGTATGGTGGTTGGCATGGCGGGAGGACTTCGACCACGAACTCCTTACAAGGGAGCGCCCTTCAGCGGTGATCGATGCAGCAGGTTCTTACGGCTTGCTGCTACGGTCGGCCTCTGACAAGGGAAAATGCGGCATCTGATTGTGCCATCCCAGGTGAGAGGCGCCTCTCGACCAGCTCGTAGGGATGCTCGTCCTTGGCACGGACAGCTGATCTACGAGGCTGTCGAACCTGCACCCCGCTGGTGAAGCGGTGGGCTCGTGCTTGTCGGCAGC
Organism: Nonomuraea sp. NPDC049637; assembly: GCF_040675235.1. Lineage (NCBI taxonomy): Bacteria > Bacillati > Actinomycetota > Actinomycetes > Streptosporangiales > Streptosporangiaceae > Nonomuraea > Nonomuraea sp. NPDC049637. The sequence continues at coordinate 27,730 of NZ_JBFAOM010000078.1, read as the reverse complement.
AAGTCTGCAAAGGCAGCTCTCATGATCGTCATCCACGCCACTTGGCAGCGCGTCGCGCTGGCCGCGATATTCGCGCTTCCCCTGGTGCTCGTGATCCTCCTGATGTCCCCCTCTTTCGTACTCCTCCCCTTCAGCGAGAAGGGGCGCCAGTTCGCCCTCAAGGTCTTGGACAAGGGCTTGGAACTGGTGAAGTGCATCCTGCCCGGCGCGGAGCAGAGTCAGGAGAAGAATGCGGAGGGCTTGAGGATCGAGTTGCCTGGAACCAGGAGCGCGTAGACACAAGGCCAGCGGAGTGCCTCGTGCCGCCGCCCGCAGAGACTCTGGCGCCGACCAGCAGTTGGCGTTGAGCGTTTACGACTCCGTAGTTCATCGTCTATCGTCGATCAACGATGAACAGCAACAAAGAACCCATCCCCCGGGCCGAGGCCGAGGAGTATGCGAGCTGGTTCAAGGCGCTGGCCGACGCGACCCGCATCCAGATCGTGTCGTTGCTGGCGCGGCGGCGTGGGCCGATGAGCGTGGGCGAGATCGTGGCCGCTTCGGGAGTGGGGCAGTCCACGGTGTCGCACCACCTGAAGATCCTGTCCGAGGTGCGGTTCGTGCTGGTGGAGCGGCAGGGGACGTCGAGCCTGTACCGCATCAACGAGAACTGCGTGAGCTGCTTCCCCACCGCCGCCGACGTGGTGATGGGCAACCCGGCGCCGGCCGCGCCGGCCTGTGACTGAGGAGATCTCATGGCGCACGACGAGATCGTCGACCACTGCTCCGCCCTGGCTCGCAGCGCGCTGAGCGGGCAGCGCATCGCCGGCTGTGATCCCGTCGCCGTCGCCGAGCTGCGTGCCGGTGAGACGGTGCTCGACCTCGGGTCCGGCGGCGGCATCGACGTGCTGCTGTCAGCCCGCCGCGTCGGCCCGCACGGCACCGTCTTCGCCCTGGACGCCAGCCCCGCCATGGTGGAACTGGCCCAACGCAACGCCGAACAGGCGGGTGTCGCCAACGTGCGATTCCTGCATGGCACGATCGAAGCGATCCCGCTGCCTGGCCACACGGTCGACGTGGTCATCTCCAACTGTGTGATCAACCTGTCCGCCGACAAGGCGGCGGTGCTGGGCGAGGCGTTCCGGGTGCTCCAGCCCGGCGGCCGGTTCGGCGTCAGTGACGTCCTCACCGCGCACGCGCTGGATGAGCAGGCGCGGCAGCGGGCCGAGCAGCGCATCGGCTGCGCCGCCGGATCGCTCACCGTGCAGGAGTACCGGGATTTACTCGCCGCGGCCGGCTTCGTCGCCGTCACGATCACGCTGACCGCCGATCACGGCGACGGGGTGCACTCGGCCATCGTCCAGGCCGTCAAGCCCGCCATCGGGCCCGGCCTGGAGATCCGGCCGATGCGCGAGGGCGACGCCGCCGAGGTGCTGGGCATCTACCAGGCCGGGCTGGACACCGGCCAGGCCAGTTTCGAGACCACCGCGCCCAGCTGGGAGGGATTCAGCGCGAGCCGGTTGCCGCACCTGCGGTACGTGGCGACCGACAGCGACTCCGGCGAGGTGCTCGGCTGGGTGGCGGCTTCGGCGGTGTCGTCCCGTCCGGTGTATGCGGGGGTGGTCGAGCACAGCGTCTACGTCCACCCCGGCTGCCAGGCTCACGGCATCGGCCGGGCGCTGCTGGCGGCGTTCATCGCCGCCGCCGAGGACGCCGGCGTCTGGACGATCCAGTCGGGTGTCTTCCCGGAGAACGCCGCAAGCCTGAGCCTGCACCAGGCGCTCGGCTTCCGCGTCGTGGGCACCCGCGAGCGCATCGGCTGTCACCACGGCCTCTGGCGGGACGTGCTGTTGATCGAACGCCGCAGCGCCTTGTCCGGGACCTGAATCGCCGCTCGGGGAACAGGGGCGGCCGTCCGATGGTTACATCCGTCGTGGCCGGTGTGCCCAGTGTCCCCGGGCCTCACCTATCGCCTTCGCGGACTACCGTTCGGCTGGAGCCGCGTTGTGCCTTTCGCCGAGAGGCGACACGCACACCGGTACGCACACGTGATGGCTGAAGGCCCTCGCCGAGTCGGCGGGGGCCTTCGCTGTCCCAGGGTCTACCACCGCCCGGAGCGGCATCGCCCCGGTCACCTGCACCGGGCCGACGGCCGGCGCGTCGGCCAGGCGGGCGTACCCGTCGGTGCGCAGGGCGATGATCGGGACGGCGCGGGGCCGGTCCGGCGATCACCTTGGCATCCACCCCTGGTAGACACGTGCCCATGAACGCATCCACCGCCCAGCGTCTGCGCATCATGTCTCCCGCATTCGCCGTCGAGCATCTGCCGCATGAAGGGTTGCCCGAGGACGATTGGCTGGTGCTCGTCCGCGCTCCGGAAGGGCTGACCGTGGTCCGTGAGGCCAGAGGTGTGGACCCGGCGGAGCAGTGGATCGGCTTCTACGGAGGTGCCACAGCACATGGCCTGGACATTCCCGGAATGCTGTCCGCGCTCGTCAAGCCGCTGGCGGAGGCGGCGATCCCGGTTTTCGTAGCCTCGACTTTCCATGCCGACCTGGTTCTGGTTCCCGCGCCGAGGAAGCAGCAGGCCATCGCCGTCCTTGAGAAAGCAGGGCACCGGATGGAGAGCCAGGACGGCGAAGCAGGTGAACGTCCCGGCCACGACCAGCAGGGTTACGAAGCCCAGGCCGGCCATGATGCCGACGCCTGACAGCCCCGCCAGGAGCCGACCTGCTCGGCGCACGCCGGCGGCGGCCGTCCGCACCCTGTCGGTCAGTGCGTTGACACCACCGACGCGGTGCAGCCCGATGGGGGTGATCGGGAGCAGCGCGGCGACGATGACGAGAGCTGCAGGACCTCGTCGTGGATGGCCGCCGCGAGCAGGAGCGCCCCCCACAGCGGCCAGCCGAGCAGGTGGCAGGCCGCGGCCACCCCGACCAGCAGGACCATCGTGAGGTGGACCACGTTCAGCACGTGATCGACAACGCCGTTCTCACCGAGACTCTCCGGCCTTCAAGGCGGTCCTGAGGACGTCGATGGCCTGGGCCATGGCGGCGCTGGTGGCCTCGGTGGCGCGGACGGGGTTGAGCATCATGAAGTCGTGCAGCGTGCCGTTGTAGCGGACGCTGGAGGTGGGCACCCCGGCCGCGATCAGCTTGCGGGCGTAGGCCTCGCCCTCGTCACGCAGCACGTCGTTCTCGTCGACGATGACGAACGCGGGCGGCAGGCCCTCGAGGTCGTCCAGGGAGGCGCGCAGCGGCGACGCGGTGATCTCGGCGCGCTGAGCGGGATCTGTGGTGTAGGCGTCCCAGAACCAGGCCATCGCCTTGGCCGTCAGGTACGGTCCGTCGGCGAACTCCCGGTAGCTGTCGGTGTCCTGGCCGGCGTCGGTGACCGGGTAGTACAGGGACTGGTGCACGAAACGCACGTCACCGCGCTGTTTGGCCAGGATGGTCAGGGCCGCTGTCATGTTGCCTCCGACCGAGTCGCCCGCGACGGCCATCCGGGAGGGGTCCAGCCCCTCCTCGGCGCCGCACTTCACGATCCACTGGGCGGTGGCATAAGCCTGCTCGATGGCCACCGGGTAGCGGGCCTCGGGTGAGCGGTCGTACTCGACGAAGACGACGGCCGCGCCGGCGCCGACTGCGAGCTCGCGCACGAGCCGGTCATGGGTGCCCGCGTCGCCGATGACCCAGCCGCCGCCGTGCACGTACAGGATGACGGGGAGCATGCCCGCCGAGCCGATGGGTTTGACGATCCGCACCCGCACGTTGCCGACCCCGGCGGGGACGACGATCCACTTGTCGTCCACGTCCGGCTTGGCGATCGGGGCGGCCTGGAGGTCGTCGAGGACCTTGCGGGCGCCCTCGGGGCCGAGCTCGTACAGGAACGGCGGGTTCGACGTGGCCTGCGCCAGCTCCCAGGCGGCGGGCTCGAGGATGTGCCTGGTCATGCCGCGCCTTCTTTCGCCGCGGAGCCGTCACGTGCTTCGCGGGGCACGTAGGCGAAGGTGGGACCGGCGCCGCCGGGCAGCGCCATCAGGGCCTGCGCCTGGGCTTTGAGCGTGAACATGATGCGGGTGGCGTCCGTGAGCCGCTTCGGGTCGCCGTTGAACGCCTGTTCCAGCAGGTTCAGCAGGGTGCTGTAGGTGGTGTCGAACAGATCCTGCGCCGCCCGTACGGCACTGCCCGGCTCGGCGGGCCGCGGGTTGGGTGTCATCGGCAGCACGCCGTCCGGGTCGACGCCGACCTGCTCCCCGGTGGGGCCGGTCTTCGGGGTGTCGCCCTGCTGGTAACGGCGGCCGAGCTTGAGCTCCTGAAAGCGGTAGTAGTGGGCGACCTCTTTCCGCTCGGGGTGGAGGACGTCCTGGTCGCCGTCCCAGACCTCGCCGTGGGCGTTCCCTTCTCCCTGCTCGACGATCTCCTTCAGCGCGCCGAGCGCGGACTCCAGATCCTCGACGGCGAACAGCGATCCGGCGGTGTGGCGGAAGTGTGCGCCGCTCACCTGCCGGGCCGGGTCGCCGCAGAACACCTCCTTCTCGCCGAGCGTCTCGCACAGGTGGCGCAACCCCTGCTCGATCGCGGCGTAGAACTGCCCGATCGTCTCGTAGCCGTCGTCCTCCGGCGGCGCGCCGGGCGGCGCGGGCCGTTCCAGACGCAGGAACATCTCCAGCGCCTGCGCGCCGAACGGCACCAGCGACACCTCCAGATCACCGTGCGGCAACCTGCGCGGATACGGCGGCAGCATCCCCGGCAGGTCCAGACGCGGCGCGCCGCCGACGGCGTTGAGCAGGTTCGCCGCCAGCGCCAGATGCAGCATCTCCTCCACGAAGACGCCGCTCACCACCTCCACAGCCGCCGGATTACGCTCCGGATCCAACGAGTACAGCGCCGTCAGGTACGGCGGCAGCGTCGCGTGCTCCAGCTCGATCGCCCACTGCAGGTGCTCACGGAGGCTGCCGAGCGTGCCGATCCGAACTGGTCGTTCGTGGTTCATTCGTGTCATACCTCGGGTTGTTGGCATGGCGGATCGGACCGCCGGCCGGTGGGCCGGCGGCCTGGCTCGATCCTGGGATCAGGCAGCGACGACGACAGCCGGTGCCGTCACGCTGCGGATACTTCGCCGGGGTTCAGGACGGGCGTGGCCCGCGGCGGTCCTTGCGCTGGGCCAGCTCGGCCTCTTCCACCAGCGTGAACATCGGCTTGCCCGGCTCGCACAGCATGGTGACCGTGAACCGTAGCGGGACATCGTCGCGATTGTTGCCGTCCTGGTAGTGGATGACGTCGCCACCCGGCTCCCAGAACGCCTCGCCGGCGCGGATCACCCGTTCCGGCTCTCCTTCCAGTTCCATCAGCATCTCGCCGTCGAGGACGACGCCGAAGGCGGGACCCGGGTGGCGATGCGGCGGCGCGCCAGGGTCTCCGGGCGGGTACTCGATGACCACGGTCATCACGTGCGCGCCCTCGGGGATGAACGGAGGCTGCGCCTCCTGCAGCACGGTCAACGCCGTCTGCCACGCGGTCGATCGCGGCTTGTCCATCGCCCGCCCTACTTCGCGTCGGACTGGTCGAGCCAGTCCTGGTAGGTGATGGTGCCGAGCTGCGCGCCGTCGGCGGGCACCAGCGACCGCTCGCCGAGCACGCTGCCGAAGTAGCGCGCCTGCGGGTCGACGACGACCTCGCGGGTGTCGCCCCAGGCGGCCAGCGCCTTGCGGAAGAACTCGTCCATCTTGTACCGGGTCGGTCCGGCGATCTCGATCCGGCCGTTCAGCGGCGTCCCCACCGCGGTCCTGCCGACCGCCTGGGCCACGTCGTCACCGGCGATCGGCTGGAACAACACCGGCGCGATGTGCACCTTGCCGTCGACCGTGCCCTCGTCGGCGATGCCGCGGGCGAACTCGAAGAACTGGGTGGAGTGCACCAGCGAGAACGGGATGCCCGACTTCTCGATCAGCTTCTCCTGGGCGATCTTCGCCGCGAAGTAGCCGTTCTCCGGCATCCGCTCGGTCCCCACGATCGACACCGCCACGTGATGGCCCACGCCCACGGCCGCCTCGGCCGCCAGCAGGTTGCCGGTGGAGGTCTGGAAGAACTTCATGACGGCCTCGCGCTCGAACGAGGGCGAGTTCGACACGTCGATCACGACCTCGGCGCCCTTCAGCACCTCGGCCAGGCCCTCCCCGGTCAGCGTGTCGACGCCGGTGTTCGGCGACGCGGCCACGGCCTCGTGGCCGTGCTCGCCCAGCTTCTTCACCAGCTTCGACCCGATGAGCCCGGTCCCGCCGATCACCACGATTCTCATTGTTGGCACCCTTCTGGCTTCCTGGGCGCTGTGGTGCGCCCCTGTCGTCAGCTAGGACAAGGCAGCCCCCCTCGGTTGTGACAGGCGGCCTCGGGTTCACGTGGCACCGGCATGCCCTTCAGTGCCAACGCTGGAGTTTGTCGGGGTTCAGGATGATCCACACCGCCGTGACCTCGGCTCCGGCCACGCTCACGCTGACCACCGCCACGGCCTTGCCCGCACGCCGCAGCACGAGCCCCGTCCTTCCGTTCACCGAGCCGATGGCCGGCTCGGTGCCTGGCTGGTCGATCAGCAACGCCGTGACGACCCGCGCGACCGCGTCCGCACCGTAGGTCGGCCGTACGGCGACGCGCACCTTGCCGCCGCCATCGCTGACCACGATCGCGTCGGCGGCCAGGACGTCCCGCAGCGCCTCGGTGTCGCCCGCCTGGCAGGCCGCGGCGAACAGGCGGGCGACCCGCTCGTGCCCGGCGAGCGTCTCCGGGCCGTACCCGGCCTGGTGCGAGGCGGGGTAAGGCACGGGCTGGGCCCGCGTCACCGGGCCGCGGGGCACGTGGTCGGGGTCGGGGTCGGCGACGAGTTCCAGGCAGATGCTTCCCGCGGTCCGCGTCAGCCAGGCGCGCGGCACCGCGATGGCGGCGCGCTCCTCCTCGTCGAGGGCGTACCAGCGGCGATAGGTCTCCTGGACGACGTGGTCGGCCGTGGTGTCCGAGCCGAACATGCACAGAGCGATCTCGAGCAGGTGCTGCCGTTCGTCGAGCAACTCCGCCAGCGACTCGGCGCCCGCCTCGGTCATGATCCGCCGCCTCCTTCATCGTCGGCAGATAAGACCGGACAGCCCGTTAGGTTGTGACAGAGCGGCTGCGAGACCGCTCGAAGGCCTCGATCTTGGCCGGGTTGAGGATCCACAACAGGTGGTGGATCCCCTCCCTGGAGGCCTCGATGGCGAGCAGGGCGACGCCGCTGCCGTCCCGGGTGACGAGCACGCCCGGCAGCCCGTTCATCTCGACCCACGTGACGGCGGTGCCCGGCCAGAACCGCGGCGAGAACGCGGCCACGAACCTGGCCACCCGCTCGTTGCCCAGCACGGGGAACTTGGCCGATCCCCTGATGCCGTCGCCGTCGGAGGAGCTGACGACGTCGGCGGCGAAGAGCTTCTCGAGGGCGCCGACGTTTCCGGTCCGGGCGGCGTCGAGGAAGGTCTCCAGGAGGCGCCGATGCTGGAGCCTGTCGATGGGCTCGTGGCGGACGGCGGTCACGCGCCTGCGGGCACGGCTCACGATCTGCCTGACATTGACCGGGGTGAGTCCCAGGATCTCCGCTATCTGCGGATAGGGGTAGTCGAAGGCCTCGCGCAGGACGTAGGCGGCGCGCTCGGTGGGATTGAGCCTCTCCAGCAGGAGCAGAAAGGCCAGCTCCAGCGCTTCGCCGCGTTCGGCGCCGACGGTGGGGTCAAGACTGGTGTCCACGGGTTCCGGCAGCCAGGGGCCGATGTAGGACTCCCGCCGCACGCGCGCCGACTTCGCCACGTTGATGGCCAGCCGGGTGGTGACCAGCGCCAGGAAGGCCGGCGGGTTCTCGATGGTCTCCCGGTCGGTGTCCTGCCAGCGCAGCCACACCTCCTGGACGATGTCCTCGGCCTCGGCCGCGCTGCCCAGCATCCGGTAGGCGATGCCGAACAGCCGCGGGCGCAGCTCGCTGAAGGCGGACGCCGCCCGGTCGAGAGCGTCCGCCTGTTCCAGGGATTCCGTGTTCATGTGCCCCACATCGATTCACCCGTCGGACTGGGCAGGGGTTCGTCAGCCTCGCGCGTGGTCCGCGGCGTCGAGGATAGTCGCCGTCACGGCGTCGGGCGGGGAGGCCGCGAGCGCGTCGGAGACGCCGGCGACCTCGCGCGTGCCGAGCGTGCCGATCCGCGGCTCAGGCAACGTCGTCACCCGGTCGCGAGCCGTCCTCCAGCACCTCGACCGCGTCGCGCAGTCCCCGCAGGGCGATCTTCTCGCGCTCGACGTCCGTCGGGTCGTACAGCCACTCGGTGACCGGCTGCCCCACCTCCTCCTCCGGGCGGCTGGCCTCGGCGATGATCAGCTCCTCCTCGATCTCGACGTGGAGCTCGTACAGGAACTCGTTCTCACCGTTCGGGGTGCTCATATCTCCTCCAAGGGGTGTACAGTCGGCCGACGATCCGGCCGGCTCCCGCGCCCATGTGGTCCGATCGCCAGCTAAGACAGGGCAGCCTCGGCATTTGTGACAAGATCCGGCTATTCGCCAAGCTTTCCCGTGGTCGAGACCTCGCGCATGAGCGCCGCGATCTCGGCGGGAATCGGCGGGATGCTCTCCCGCTCCACCGATCCGGGGCCGGACCACACGAGGTTGACCTGCAGCTCGGGGTCGAGTTCCGGGTAGTCGGAGCGGTTGTGGCAGCCGCGGGTCTCGCGGCGCTCGATGGCGGTTTCGATGGTCGCGCGCGCGGCGAGCGCCGCGGACTTCAGGTCGAAGGCGTGCGCCAGGTCCTGGAAGCCGGCGATGTCCGGGTGCACGCCCATGCCGCTGATGCGCGCCTCGACCGCGGCCAGTTCGGCGAGGCCCTTTCGCAGGCCGCCCTCGTCGCGTACCACTCCGGCGTGCTCCGTCATGATGTCGCGGAGCGCTCGCTGCAGCGACCGCACGTTCTCCGGGCCGTCGGCGGACAGGAGCTCGTCCACTTCCTCCCGCGCCGCGGCGAGCGCCTCGGCGGAGCGGCGCTGCGCGTCGAGACCCGCGGAATACTCCGCCGCCGCCCGGCCGGCGATGCGGCCGAAGACGAGGAGCTCGATGAGGGAGTTGCCGCCCAGACGGTTGGCGCCGTGCAGGCCGCTGGCCGCCTCCCCGATCGCGTACAGGCCGTCGACGTCCGTGCCGTGGTCCTCGGGACGTACCCGGACGCCGCCCATCGAGTAGTGCGCAGTGGGCGCGACCTCGATCGGCTCCTTGGTGATGTCGAGCATCTGCAGTTCCAGGAGCGTCCGGTAGACGCGAGGCAGCCGGGTCATGATCGTCTCGCGCGGCAGATGCGACACGTCCAGCCACACGCCGCCGTCCGGGGTGCCGCGACCTTCCTTGATCTCTGTGTACGCGGCCAGGGCGACCCGATCGCGCGTGGACAACTCCATCCGCTCCGGGTCATACCGGGACATGAACCGCTCGCCGAGCCCGTTGCGCAGGACCCCGCCCTCCCCCCGTGCCGCCTCGGAGACGAGCGTGCCCGCCGCGTTCTCCGGCGCGATGAGCCCGGAGGGGTGGAACTGCACCAGCTCGGGATCGCGGATGCGGCAGCCGGCCAGGACGGCCAGGCGGAAGGAGTCGCCGGTGTTCTCGTCACGCCGGGAGGAGGTGCGCCGCCAGATCCTGGTGTGGCCGCCCGCGGCAAGGATCACCGCATCGGCGTGGATGACGTAGCGGCTGCCGTCGGTCAGGTCGAACCCGTACGCGCCGAAGACCGCGTTGTCGCGCACGAGGATCCGCGTGATGTACACCGTGTCGAGGACGCGGACGTCGAGCTGGGCCGCCCGGTTGATCAGCGTGCGCTGGATCTCGAGTCCGGTGTAGTCCCCCGCGTAGGAGGTGCGCCGGAAGGTGTGGGCGCCGAAGAAGCGCTGGGAGATCCGCCCGTCCCGCTCGCGTGCGAACGGCATGCCGTACCGCACGAGGTCCTCGATGCCACGTGCGGCCCCCTCGGTGACGATGCGCACCGTCTCGGGGTCGGCCAGCAGGTAACTCTCCTTGAGAGTGTCGGCCGCGTGCTGCTGCCAGGTGTCCTCGGGGTCCATCGTGGCGAGGGCCGCGTTGATGCCGCCTGCCGCGAGCGAGGTGTGTGCGTCCGCCTTCGGCCGTTTGCCGACCGCGAGGACGTCCACCCCGCGCTCGGCGAGTTCGACGGCCGCCCGCAGTCCGGCCCCTCCCGTCCCGATGACCAGGACGGACGTGGCGATTCTGTTCTCTGACGCGTACATGATGCTCCTTCAGTTACGTGCCGCCCAGACGGCGACGGCGACCAGCGCGACGCAGGCGGCCGCGATCAGCGCGACCACGGCGGCCACCCCGATCCACGGCGTCGCGAGCGGCGACAACACGACGGCGCCGACGCACCCCGCCACGGCAGTGCGGGGGATGACGGAGTCCGCGTCGACCAGCGCGTGCACCGCCCGGAGCAGGATGAGATACACCGCGACCGGGACGGCGACCGCGTAGCCGATCTCCATCGGCGATGCCGCCGGCTGGCGCCCGCTCTGCTCCACCGCCACCTCGAGCCCGGCGCCGAGAGCCGCCAGCGCGGCGAAGATGCCGAAGTGGCCGTACCCCCACCAGTACGACCGGTGACGCCGCTCGCTGAGCCCCTCCCCTGCCTCGACCAGGAAGTACAGCCACCACAGGGCGAACAGCAGGACGAGCCCGGATCCGGCGATAACGACGAGGGGAGCCGCTTCGAGCGCCCCTTCGACCCCTCTGCTCGCGGCCAGGACGCTCTCGCCCAGCAGAATGATCGTGAACAGGCCGTAACGCTCGGCGATGTGCCGCGGGTGCCAGGTGGTCGCCCTGCCCCGCTCCGCCCACCACGGCACCGCCAGCTCCACGACGACCAGGCCGGCGAAGAACGGCAGCTGGACCGAGGCCGGCAGGAGGCCGGCGTCCAGGAGAGCGAGCCGGAGCAACCAGCCCAGCTCGACCAGACCGATGCCCGCGGCGTAGCGGAGCCCCGTACGGCGGCTCGCCGGGTCCTCGAACGCGGCCCTCAGCCATTGGGCGACGAGCCCGATCCTCATGACGAGGTAGCCCAGGGTGATGATCCCGTAGTCGGAGTGGCCGGCCGCGGCGGGCACGCCGACGGCGAGGACCAGCACCCCCGCCATCTGCACCATGGTCAGCAGCCGGTAGGGGACGTCGTCGGTGTCGTAGGACGAGGCGAACCAGGTGAAGTTCATCCACGCCCACCAGATGGCGAAGAACACCTGGAGGAACGGGACCAGCCCGGTCAGTCCATGACCTTCGGCGACGGCGTGCGCGAACTGCGCCGTGACGGCCGCGACCGCGACCACGAAGGTGAGATCGAAGAGCAGCTCGAGCTGGCTCGACGCCCGATGCGGCTCGTCGACGGGGCGGGAGCTCATCCTGACCCGGATCCGGATGGTGGTCCTGGTTGAGGGCACGCTCACGCTCCTGTCGCTCGTTCGGCGTCCGGTTCACCTGGAAGACCGGACGGCGTCGTGATCTGTGACAGATCGCCGCAACGGCGATCGAACTCAGCGGGCGATGTCGGCGGCGAGCACTTGTTCCAGCTCGGCGAGGTCGCCGGACCGGGCGGCGGCGACGAACGTCCGCACGAGGCGCCGGTGCGCGGCGGTGCTCACCTGGTGGCGTCGCTCGGCGGCGAGGCGGTGGCGGGCGCGTCGCAGGAGTTGCCGCGCATGGTCTTCGCCGAGGTGGAGCAGCTCGGAGATCTCGCGGTAGGGGTAGTCGAAGGCCGTGCGCAGGAGGTAGACGGCTCGTTCGGCGGGTGTCAGCCTCTCCAGCAGCAGCCGGATCGCGGTGTCGACCGCCTCTCGTCGTTCGGCTGCCGTCTCGGGCCCGGCGGAGAGGTCCGCCGTCTCGGGCAGCCAGGAGCCGGCGGAGGTCTCCCGGCGCCTGCGGGCGGACCGGGCGACATTGACGGCGAGCCTCGTGGTGGTCAGCGCGAGGAACGCCGGCGGGCTGATGACGACCGACCGATCGGCACGGGCCCAACGCAGCCACGTCTCCTGCACCACGTCCTCGGCTTCGCCCATGTCCTGCAGGACGCGCAGGCCGATCGTGAGAAGCCGGGGCGCGGCGCTGACGAACGCCGGATCGTCTCCGTCCCCAGGGGTGATCGACCGGTCACGGGTCTGCTCTGCGCGGTCTTCGTACGACTCCAGGAGGGTCATGGTCACGATGGCGGCTCCGTTCGACAGCTGGCATCCGGTGATGCCACTGCGATCACGGTCGCTGCTCGTGCTGCGCCATCGCGCCCTGGGAACACCGTGGTCGGCACCCTGGCCCGCACCCTGGTGGATTGCTGGGCTCAATGGCGGAACGGTAGGTTACGTGTCCATCTAGGACGTGCGCCGGTTTCTCCCCATGTTCGGCAGCCATGGGGCAACGAACAGATGATCGTCGGGGGCAGTGCCATGACAAGCAGAGGTCCCGGGTCGCAACTTCGCGGGCGGCAACTGGAGTGCGAGACGCTGGATCAGCTCGTGGCGACGGTGCAGGACGGCCACAGCTCGGTCCTGGTGCTGCGCGGCGAGGCCGGCATCGGCAAGACGGCGCTGCTGGAGTACGCGCGGGACAGCGCGTCCGGCTGCCGGATCATCAGGGCGACCGGCGTGGAATCCGAGATGGAGCTGGCCTTCGGCGGGCTGCACCAGCTGTGCTCCCCGTTCCTGGAGCATCTGGGCCGCCTGCCGGGCCCGCAACGCGACGCGCTCGGGACGGCGTTCGGCCTGAGCGCGGGAACTCCGCCGGACCGCTTCCTGGTCGGGCTCGCGGTGCTCAGCCTGCTCGCCGACGTGGCCGAGAAGGGGCCGCTGGTCTGCCTCGTCGATGACGCGCAGTGGCTCGACCAGGTCTCCGCGCAGACCCTCGCCTTCGTCGCGCGGCGCCTGCTCGCGGAGCCGATCGGGCTGGTGTTCGCGGTGCGCGAGCACCACCTCGGACCGGAGCTGAAGGGCCTGCCCCAGCTCGACGTGGGACGGTTGAGCGACGGCGACGCCCGCGCCCTGCTGGACTCCGTGACTCCGGGACGGCTCGACGAGCAGGTCCGGGACCGGATCGTCGTCGAGACGCAGGGAAACCCGCTGGCCCTGCTCGAACTGCCCCGGGGGCTGGCGCCGGCGGAGCTGGCGGGTGGATTCGGGCGGCCCGACGCGCGACCGCTGGCCAGTCAGATCGAGCAGGGCTTCCTGCGGCGGGTCCGGTCGTTGCCGGCCGAGACGCAGCGGCTGCTGCTCATCGCGGCGGCCGAGCCGGTCGGGGATGTCACCCTGCTGACCCGCGCGGCGGAGTCGCTCGGCATCGAGGTGTCCGCCGCGTCGCCGGCCGAGGCGGCGGGGCTGATCGCCATCGGTACGCGGGTGCGTTTCCGCCATCCCCTCATGCGATCGGCGGCCTACCGCGTCGCGTCCCCGCAGGACCGGCAGGACGTCCACCGCGCGCTGGCCGACGCGACCGACCCCCGGGCGGACCCCGACCGCCGGGCGTGGCACCTCGCCAACGCGACGGCCGGCCCCGACGAGACGGTGGCCGCCGAGCTGGAGCGCTCGGCCGATCGGGCGCAGGCGCGCGGCGGAGTCGCCGCGGCGGCGGCGTTCCACGAGCGGGCAGCCGAGCTGACCCCCGATCCCGCGCGCCGCGGCGCCAGGGCCCTGGCGGCCGCACGGGCCAAGTACCAGGCCGGCGGGTACGACGCCGCGCTCGAACTGCTGGACGCGGCCGAACTCAGCACTCTGGACGAACGCGAACTCGCCCAGGCGGACCTGCTGCGCGGCCAGATCGCGTTCGCCTCCAGGAGCGCCGGTTCCGCCTTCCCGCTGCTGCTCAGAGCCGGGGAGCGCCTGGCGCCGCTGGACGCCGGGCTGGCCCGCGAGACCTACCGCGACACGTTGAACGCGGCCATGAACGCGGGCCGGCTGCCGAGCGGCGCCCAGGTGGCAGACATCGCCGAGGCGCTGCTCGCCGCACCGCCGGGGCCGCCGCCGGAGCGCAACGACCTGCTCCTGAACGGCGTGGGCGTGGCGCTCACGGAGGGTTCCGCCGCGGGCGTGCCGATGGTGCTGCGGGCCCTGGAGTCCTTCCGCGCCGAAGGGGTGTCCAGGGAACAGGGCCTTGGCTGGCTGCCGTTCGCGTCCCGGATGGCCCACAACGTCTGGGACTTCGACAGTTGGTCGGTGCTCTCCGCGAGACTGGTCGATCTGGCACGCGAGGCGGGCGCGCTGTCGGTGCTGCCCTCAGCGCTCCACATGCTCGTGTCGAACAGGGTCCTCGCCGGTGAGTTCGCCCTGGCCGACGCGCTGGTCGCCGAAGCGGTGACGATCGGCGAGGTGACGGGCAGCCGCTACCTGGCCCAGTACGCGGCCCTGATACTCGAGCCGTGGAGAGGACGGGAGGCCGCCACACGTCAGGTGAGCGCAGCGATCATGCGGGACCCGGCCATCCAGGGGGAAGGCAAGGTGGTGACCGCCACCCAGTGGGCGAGCGCGGTGCTCTGCAACGGCCTCGGCCGGTACGAGGAGGCGTACGTCGCCGCCGAGCGAGCCTTCGAGCACCCGCGGGAGCTCGGCGGGACGGCCATCAGGTCCACGGTCGAACTCGTCGAGGCCGCCGTCCGGAGCGGGAGGTCCGCCCGGGCGGCCGAGGTCGCCTGGCGCCTCGACGAGATGGCCCGAGCCAGCGGCACCGACTGGGCCCTCGGGACCTCGGCGTGCGTACGGGCCCAGGTGAGCGACGGAGCGGACGCCGACGTCCTCTACCGCGAGGCGATCGAGCGGCTCGGCCGCACCGAGGTCCGGACGACGCTCGCCCGCACCCGGCTGCTCTACGGCGAGTGGCTGCGCCGGGAGAACCGCCGCCTCGACGCACGCGAGCAGCTGGGCCTCGCATACGAGCTGCTCGGCGACATGGGAGCCGAGGCGTTCGCGGAACGCGCCCGGCGCGAGCTCCAGGCCACCGGTGAGACGGTACGCAGGCGCACCGTCGAGGCACGCGCGACCCTCACCGCCCAGGAGGCGCAGATAGCGCGCCTGGCCGGCGACGGGCTGACGAACCCCGAGATCGGCGCTCAGCTCTTCATCAGCCCGCACACCGTCGAGTGGCACCTGCGCAAGGTGTTCGCGAAGCTCGGCATCACCTCACGCAAGCAGATCCGCACCACGCTGCTCGAAGGCGCGGCGCTCACGGCCTGAGGACCCGCGGCCCGCCGTCGTCCGCGAGCGGGACGGTGATGTGACGAGCGTCATGTCACGAGCGGCCGCCCGCACTTTGTCTCTGTGACGACGGTCCATGAGTCACCGCCGGGCCAACGGCGCGATGGCCGTCGATTCGAGAGACGATGCGGGAGAAGAGATGTTCGTCAAGAAGAGGATGTTCATCGCGGCCGTGGCGCTGATCGCCGCTGCCGGTGGAATGACGGCGCCGGCCTCTGCCGACGACGGCGGCGCCTCGATCAGCTCCTGGGGCTTCCCCGGCGAGGGGTCCGTCTGGCAGCCGGTCACCTACGCCGGCGGGCAGATCACCAGCAGGTCCACTCCGGGAGAGGCGCGCGACGACCGCGGCAACATCCTGCACGCCTGGCGCGGCGCGGACAACGACTCCATCTGGATCTCGTTGAACAACGGGCCCGCGTACTCGCTGCCCGACGCGCAGACCTGGACGCCGCCGCGGGTGATCTGGACCGACGACGGAGGCCGCGGCAACTTCCGGATCTTCCACACCGGCACCGAGGGCCACGTCTACCAGCACCGCGTCCAGCTCACCTCGAGCTACCAGCTCCCCGCCACCCTGCCCAGCTGGACCAGGATCCCCAACGACACGCGCACCACCGACACCGAGCCCGTGGCGGCTGCCGCGCTCCCCGGCAACTCCTTCATGCTCGCCTGGAACAGCCAGTCCACCGACGACATCTGGACCATGTACTACAACGGCGACACCGGTGCCTACAGCTCGCCCAGCCTCGTGCCGGGCGCGCGGAGCAAGGACGCGCCGGGGCTGGCCGCCCAGGTGGGCACCGGCGCCGACCCCGCTCCCTGGAACCAGGTCGTGCTCGCCTTCACGGGCACCGACAACTACGTGTACATGTCGCGGCAGCGCTACGGGACCGGCAACTGGACGACTCCGTTCCGGGTCTATGCGACAGGCACGCCGGGCTACACGAGGAACGGCCCGTCCGTCGCGCTCTCCCGGAGCGGCTACGGCGTCATCACCATCACCGAGGACCGTGACAACACCATCGGCAGTTACATGATCTCGCGCGACGGCGGGTGGAGCGGCTACTACGAGGAGAACAGCTTCGCGCTCTCACCCGGCAGAACCCCGCTGGCCGTGGTGGCCGGCACCGATCTCTTCTACGTCATCAACGGTTCGGCCGGCGGCAGGAGCGGCGTGCTGTGGAAGAAGGTCTACGACTTCGCGGCGATGCCCACGCCGTCGGCCCCGCAGTGGTGAAGCCGGCGAACGCTCAGCCGGACGACGTCATCGTCACCGACGCCGGATCCCGGCGTCCGCGTCCTTCTCGGAGAGATCACGTGAGAACGGTCCGACCAGCGGCGGCCATGGTGGGCGTCCTGCTGCTCTCGTTGTCGTCGCCGGGCAGCACCTCGGCGGCGTGGGGGGCGTCCGCCTCCCCGGCTTCCGCGACCGCACCCGCCACGGCGGAGGACCCGCCGGGGGCCGGGCCCGCAGCGGCCGGCCCTGACCTGAGCCACGACAACCGCACGGCCCCGCCGGCCGGACTGCCGGACTGGTCGCGCGCCGGGTACCGAGGCGGCCAGGAGCTGCCCGAGGGCGAAACGGAGCTGACCGACGACGCCTCCTGCCGCATCTCGCCGGAAGAGCTCGCCTCCTCCTACAAGGTGACGGCGGACGACGGGACCGACGACACCGCCGGGCTGCAGAAGGCGATCGACCACGTCAAGAACGACTGTTCGCCGAACGCCAACTTCGACCGGCTCTCGCTCATCGAGCTACCGGCAGGCCGGATCGACATCACCCGGCAGATCTACGTGGATGCCGGATTTCTGATCGTACGAGGCAAGGGCTCCGGCGACGGCGGCACCCGGCTGGTGTTCAGGCCCGGCCTCCAGACCCGCTACGACCAGGTGATCAACGGCCGGTGGGACCAGGAGAGCATGATCGCCGGCACCGCCCCCGACATCGGCAACGGCGGCTGGATCTGGCCCGGACGTGGCATGTTCCGCGTCCAGACCCGGGAGGTGGCGGCCCGGTACCAGGACGACTGGGAGCTGGCTTCCAACCTGCCCATGCGCAAGGACCTCTACGAGGGCAGCGTCAACCAGCACTGGGTCTCCGGCTTCAAGGTGGCCGCCGCGGCCGACGACCCGGGCTTCTCGGCACGAGCGGGAGGCACGGTCGTGCGGCTGGACGCGAAGGCCGACATGTCCAAGTTCAGGCCGGGCGGCTATGTCTGGGTGGGCGCGGCCAACAGCAGGAAGTTCTACGCGCAGCAGGGCATCACCGAGCAGAGCATGATCGAGGCGCTCCACATGCGGCAGGAGATGTTCCGGCTCAGCCGCATGGACGCCACGGCCAAGACGATCACGCTGGACCGGCCGCTGAGGTGGGACCTGCCGGTGAATTCCGAATCGGACGGCTCCGAACCGCTGAACGGCAACGGCACCCCGTACGCCAGCAAGGTCACGCCGCTGAAGGTGGTCGAGGGCGTCGGGTTCGAGAACTTCTCCTTCACCCAGGACATGAACGGCCTGCCGAAGATCGGCGGCCAGGAGACGTACTCGCTCACTCCCGAACAGGCCGTGCACAACTACGGCAACCTGGCGCCCGAGTACGCCATGCACGGCATCGTGTTCAAATGGGCGGCGAACAGCTGGGCGCGCGGGCTCAGGGCCACGATGACCGGCTCGCACCCGATCGTCACCGAGGTGGCGCGCAACCTGCAGATCGAGCGCAACAGCTTCGACGGCGCCTGGAACAAGGGCAAGGGCGGCAACGGCTACCTACGTGGCAGCCGCGTGTGGGACTCGTTGTGGGCGCACAACCTCAGCCGCAACCTGCGCCACTTCACCTTCCAGTGGTCGGCGGGCGGCAACGTCGCCTTCCGCAACGACCTCGACTCCGACCTGAACCTGCACGGCGGCTGGGAGCACGACAACCTGTTCGAGCAGAACACGGTGCGAGTGCCCTACGAGCACCGCTCGGCCAGTTGCTCCGCCAACTGCGGTGGCGAGGGCGGCGAGATCGACGCGGGCACCTGGTACCCGATCTGGTGGGCGGCCGGGCCCAAGGCGGGCAAGTGGGCCGGCTCCTCCGGGCCGCAGAACGTCTTCTACGACAACACGCTGAGCAAGCAGACCACCGCCGGCGGGCCGTTCGAGCCGTACCGGCCGTACGGCGGCCAGGCCGGCACCGCCTTCCAGTTCGGATCGGACGACTCCGACCCACGCGCGTTCCTGCCCCTGAGCCAGAACGGGCAGGCGATCACGGACTGGACCGGACGGGAGACCCTGAACTACCAGGGCAACGGAGTGGCCGCCCTCGACGTGGGACACCGGCACTCGCTGTTCCTCCGCGACACCGGCGGCGAGCTTCCTCCACGCGACCCGAAGCTGGTCGAGATCAAGGCGGCCACCTGGAACATGGCCGGCGCGTCCTCGCCACAGCAGGGCGACAGGTACGCGACCGCGCTGCCCGCCTTGCACACCCGGGAGAGCCCTCCCAGGGAGAACGACATCCTCGCCCTGCAGGAAACCGGCTATCCCGCCGAGCGGCACTCTTGGGGCAAAGACACGATCGCGCAGAGCGACTACGTCAAGAGGATGCGCGACGGGAGCACGAACGCGCCTCCCGTCGAGGAGATCTGGCTCAGCCGGACCACTGGAGGCCGCGGCGGAGGTTACCTCTACTGGCTGAACACGAACGTCGACACCGGGTCCGGCAACCCCGAGAAGATCAATCTGGCGGTCTGGACGCGGAGAAGTGTCCGGAGGGACGAGATATTCGTCGTCCCCGGAGCGACCCGGAACGGCGTTCACGAGGGCAAGTCCCGTCCCGCGCTCGGCGTCAACTATTGCGGGGTCGTCTACTTCACCTGGCACGGGGCCGCGGCAGGCGGCACGGACAACGTCACGATGCTGAGGAACGTCAGGAGTCGCATGCAGACCGCCGGCCCGAACGGGCAACCGCTGCCCTGGGTGGTCCTCGGCGACTTCAACATGGAGGCTTACGGGCAGACGGGATTGTTGACCGCACTCGGCGACGACTCCCGTCAGTTCGACGTCCTGCCCTCCAGCGGGCCCACCCGGCCGGTCAGCGGACGCACGATCGACTACGCCGTCACCCGGAACGGCGTCACCCCGGCGCTCTACAGGGGTTACGGGTTGGGGACGCCGATGACCGACTTCGAGATGTCGGACCACCTTCCCGTCGAATACGACTTCTCCTATCTCACCGAGGACCCGCGGTGCACGACGTCCCAACCGGCGCGGCAGGCGAAGGCCGTTCCGCGGACGACGCAGAATCTCAGAAGCGCCTCCAGCACCCGCTCCCCCTACCCTTCGGGCGCGGGGACGCGGCCCGGCAGCAGCCGTCTCAAGACCAGGACGTTCGCCCGGTCCGAGCAGAGCGCGCACGATTTCCGGTTCCTGCCCGCCGGGGACGACCCGGGACACTATCGCGTCCTGCACAGCCTCACGCGTACGTATCTGGGCCAGGAATCCGGACTCGGCGACGCGCCGGCGATTCTCCAGGGCTCCGACGAGGGCGACTCCCAGCTGTGGCGATTGCTCGACATGGGAGACGGCACCTGGATATTGCTGAACAAGGCCACGGGCCAGGCGTTGACCGCCCTGGATCGCGCCGACGGCGAAGAACTGGTGGGTCGTGACCTCACCGACGAATTCGATCCCGACCAGCGCTGGTTCCTCCAGGACGCCGAGAACGAGGCGCTGGACGTCGATGAGATCGTCACCGGCGCGGGCTCGGCCATGACCGTGCAGGACTCCGATCCGGAGCCGGGCACGCCGGTGGCGCTCGAACCCGACAGCGACGATTCCGAGGAAGAGTTCATGCCCGTCTACGCCGACAAGACCGAGGACTATTACTGCTACTACCTGGTCCACAAGGGGCTGTATGTCAATTCAACGGCCACCAACCCCGCGGTCGGCGACGGCAACCTGCTCACGCTGAACGAATTCCGTCCCAATGACGGCGGCTACATGTTCTGCACCCCGCCGGCCGACAGGCACGCCTCGCCACCGACGGCGGTGGGCCAGTACGACGCGCAGGGCCGCTTCCTCAGCCTCGGCACCGTCGGCCCGGGTCTGCTGGCGCTGAGCGCGTCCTACGGGCTCACCTGGAACTGGAAGGCCGTCGCAGGCTGACCGGCGGCGGCGCGGGAGCGTGATCACAACGAGCAGTCACGCTCCCGGTGCTCGTCGAGCGCGCGGAGCACGTCGGCGCATGCCTGTGCGAAACCGGCCAGCCGCTCGGGGCCCAGCACGTCGATGAACAGGGCGTGCACCAGCTCGGTGTGCTCGGGGACAGCCTTGTCGATCGCCGCGGAGCCCTTGTCGGTGAGCCGCACGTCGGGATAGCGGCGGTCGTCGGTGTCGACCCGCTCGACCAGCCCGCGCTGCGCCATCCGGGTGAGCTGGTGGGACAGGCGGCTCTTCTCCCACTGGGTCGCGGCGGCCACCTCCGCGACGGGCATCTCCCGCCGCTCCGACTCCGTGAGCCGGACCAGGACCTCGAAGTCGGCCGCGGACAGGTCGCACTCGCGCTGCAGGTGCTGCTGCAGGTGTGAGCCGAGGTGCTTGGCCATCTCGATGTACGTGCGCCACATCCGGTCGGCCTCGCCGAGGTCCTGCTCCCATCCCATGACACCCACTCTACCGCTTGCTTGACGTATCAACCTGGCGCTGTATGGTGAGCGGGTTGATACATCAACCTGACCACATGAGGGGACCGTTCCTGTGACCGAGCAGCAGATCATCGCCGTGGTGGGCGCGACCGGAGCGCAAGGAGGCGGGCTGGTCCGCGCGATCCTCGACGACCGCGGCGGGCGGTTCGCCGCGCGGGCCCTGACCCGGGACCCGGGGTCGGCGCGGGCCAGGGAGCTGGCCGCGCTGGGGGCCGAGGTCGTGGGGGCCGACCTCGACGACGCGGGCAGCCTGCGCAGGGCGTTCGACGGCGCCCACGGCGCCTTCGTGGTGACCAACTTCTGGGAGCCGCGCACGCCCGAGGAGGAGCGGGCCCGGCCCGCGACCGCCAAGGAGCGGGAGCAGGCCGGCAACGCCGCGCGGGCGGGCCGGGAGGCCGGCGTCCGGCATTTCGTCTGGTCCACGTTGTCCGACACGCGCGCCTACTTCCGTCCGGACGACGGGACGCCCAGCTTCGAGGGCACGTACAAGGTGCCGCACGCCGACGGCAAGGCCGAGGCCGACCGGTTCTTCCTGGAGTCGGGCGTGCCCACCACCTTCCTGCAGGCGAACGTCTACTACGAGGCGTTCCGGGACATGTTCGCGCCCCGGCGTGACGAGACGGGCGCGCTGGTGCTGCCGCTCGGGTTCGGCGAGGCGAGGGTGGCCGCGCAGGCCGCGGAGGACGTCGGCAGGACCGCGCTCGGGATCTTCCGCCAGGGGATCGGGATGGCCGGCAGGCGGGTGAGCGTCGCCGGGGCCGTGCTCACCGGCGCGCAGTACGCCGCCGCGCTGAGCCGGGCGCTCGGCGAGCCCGTCACCTACCAGGCGGTCAGCCCCGACATGATCCGGGCCGCGGGGTTCCCGGGCGCGGGCGAGGTCGGCAACATGCTCCAGTACCTGATCGCGGCCGCCCCCGACATCGCCGAGCTCATCGACTTCGAGCTGCTGCGCGAGCTCAACCCGCGACTGCAGTCGTTCGACACGTGGCTGGCCGCCCACCGCGACACCATCCCGCACTGACCGGCCCCCGCCCAGAGTGAGCGTCGACTCCCACAACCTCGGTCGGTGGTTCAGTCAGAACACATGCCATGTCCTGACAGACTCTCCGGCGGAGGGGTGGCATGGCTGCTGGACTAGCGCCTCCTCCGGCGGCCCCGAGCTCCCGGCGGCCGGGTGGGGACGAGGCGGAGGCGACGGCGGGCGGTCCTGCGGAGCGGCTCGGCCACCAGCTCGCGCAGCTCCCGCAATCCCACGACATCGGGGTGCCCCGACGCCAGGACCGCCTTCACGAACTCGTACGCGTCCCCGCCTCCCATCCTCTTGAGCTGGTCCACCAGCCCCTCAGGCCCCGCGAGCTCCAGCACTGACAGGAAGTTCTCCGCACCCAGCAGCAGGTTCTCCCGCTCACTCAGCGCCTCGGGCTGCATCTTCCCGGCATCGATGAGCTGCGTCCACACGGCGGGCCCGAGGACCGGGTCGTGACGTAGGTCATGGAAAAGCCGCCCTTCGGGAAGGAGGTCGGCCAGAACGCGCAACATCGCCCCCACCCGCGTACGGAACGGGCAGTCCCGCACCGCCTGCAGCAACATCTCGAGGTCCTGCCCCGGGCGGGCCAGCCATCCCTGGAGCTCCGCGACGGCGTCCTCCGGCGGATAGTGCTGGGCGACCACCCCGAGCAGCTCGGCAGGTGGAGCGGTGGCCAGTTCGCCGACGAGGGGCGCGTCGCGGCCCTCGGCGAGGAGGCGGTCGCGGACGCCGCGCACGCCGAGCGGGATGAGGCGGACCAGCGGGAGGCCGGGCTCGGCGAGGGCGGCGCGCAGGCGTTCGACCGCGTCCGGCGGCAAGGGCTGGTCGTCGTGGTCGAGGTCGCTCACGTAGAGGGGGTCGGCGGGGCCGCGGGTGAGCTCCACGGCCCCGAGGTCGGACAGGACCTCGAGCATGCGCCCCAGGTCCCGGGCGGACTCGCGGCGCCAGAGATCGCGCAGGCGCTCTTCCTCCTGGTCGAGATCGAAGTACTCCTGGCAGGCCAGCCACACCGTCTCTTCGAGCCGGACCACCGGCATCTCGTCCAGCCCGTACATGGAGTCGAGCACGTCCGGCAGGATCTCGTCGAAGATCTCGGCCAGGACAGGCTGGGATCGCCATGTCTCGACGGGCACGGTGACCACCCGGCCCAGCTCCGGCAGCACCTCGAACGCGCGCCGCCACAGCGCCTCCGGGTCGCCCAGCAAGGATGCGGCCTTGGCCACGCGGAGCAGCCGGCCCTTGCTGGTGCGGGTCAGGCGCAGCTTCTTGGCCCAGGCGAGCAGCAGATTGAGTTGCGGCAGATCGGCGGCGCCGCGGACGCCCAGCCGATCCTCGCCGGTACCCAGCAGAGCCGACACCTCAAGAGCGTCGGCGAGGTGGAGGTTGCCCGCGTCGGTGAGGGCCCGGCCGTCCTTGCCCACCCAGTCGGCCAGGGTGACGAGACGCTGGACGGTCCGACTGCGCGCGGCGGCCTCCATCAGCTCGGACGCGGGGGGCAGGTACACAGGCAGCTGGGGGAAGGGGCGCTTGAACCGCTCGAACGCCCTCGGAACGGTGAGATCGACGCCCTGGCCGAGAGCCGTGTGCGCCCAGAACGTCGCCACCCCCCGCAGCGTGGGATCGTCAAGCGCGGCCGCGTACTCCGCCCGCGCGTCGGCGATGATCTCCCGCGCATCCGCGAACGTGACGCCGCGCGGGTCGCGAAGGCCCGTGACGTCGAGATAGCGCAGGTACGTGCACAGCACCTCCGGAGCGAGGTCGAGCTCCTCCCGCCCGGCCGTCACCTTGCACGGCACGTATCGCAGCAGGAAGAACCTGATACTCGCACCGTCCCAGTACGCCAGCCGGCCGTCACGGCTCTCGTGTCGCGCGTCGACGGCTGCGGAGAGCAGCAGGTCATCGACCGGATGCCCGTGCTCCTCCGCCCACGTGACACACCGCCGGATCAGCAGGTCCTTGGCGGCCTCGAACTCCTCGGCCTCTTCGGGCTCGAACCAGGTACGCACCATTCGAGCCTCCCATCCCTCCAGGGTCACCGTCCCGGCTGGCGGCGGGAGTTCTCGGCGGCCCGGAGAGGTGCGGCGGGGAAGGGCACGCCGGTGAGTTGCCGGCTGATCTCCCGCAGGCGGGTGCGGGCGTCGGTGTCGTACGCCTGGTGGTGAGCGCGGGCGGGGCGGGAGCGGTTGAAATAGGTGCCGGTGACGTTGTCCAGGGCGGGGTCGGTGATCAGGCGGGCGGTGTGGGTGACGCCTTCGTCCAGGGTGCTTTGCACGGTGAACAGGTGGGTGACGATCTTGGTGGGCATGTAGGAAGCAGGGTGCAGGGCATTGACGGTGACGCCGTGGTCGCGCAGGAGTTCGGCGTGGTCGAGGGTGAGCATGATCTGGGCGAGTTTGGCCTGGCAGTAGGCTTGCACGCCGTCCCAGTGGTGCTCCAGCAGCACGTTGTCGAAGTCCAGGGGGGCCTGTCCGGCGGAGCTGACGTTGACGATCCGCGCCGGGCCCCCGCCTGTGCCGGCGGTGCGGGCCAGGAGCGGGGTGAGCAGGCTGCTGAGCATGTAGGTGGCCAGGTAGTCGACCTGGAAGGTCAGCTCCAGGCCGTCGGCGCTGCGTTGGGGGGCGGTTTCCACGCCGATGCCGGCGTTGTTGACCAGCACGTCCAGCCGGTCGCGGGTGGCCAGGCGGTCGGCCAGGGAGTGGATCTGGTCCAGGTGAGCGAAGTCGGCATGCTCGAAGGCGAGCCGGTCGTTGCCGGTTCGGTCGCGTAGGTCGGTCAGCAGGTGCCGGCCCTTGGCCGGGTTGCGGCCGTGCAGGATCAGGGTGGCGCCCTCGGCGGCCAGGCGGTGGGCCAGGGCGCGGCCCAGGCCGTCGGTGGCGCCGGTGATCAGGATGGTCTGGTCGTGCAGTGGGCGGGTGGTGGAGGTGGTCACGGGTATCGACCTCGACGTTCGGTCCGGTGCTGGTGCTGGTCGGGTCAGACGATCGGGTGACCGCTGACGGTGGTGGCGGGGACGTCCTCGCGCAGGTCCCAGTGTTCGGCGATCAGGCCGTCGGAGATGCGGAAGATGTCCACCACCGCGATGCCGGGGTGACCGGGTTGGGCGGTGAACAGGCTGTGGGTGAACACCAGGTCGCCGTCGACGGCCATGCGGCGGATCTCAAAGCGGGCGTCGGGGAGCTGGGCGCGCATCCCGTCGATGAACTCGGTCAGCGGACGGCGGCCATCGGGCAGGTTGGGGTTGTGCTGGATCAGGTCCGCGGCGAGGAACCGGTCGGCCAGCTGGGTGCGGCCCTGGTTCCAGATCTGCTCGAAGTAGTCGCGCACGAGCTGGGCTGCCGGCTGGGACATGGGGTTCTCCTGTGAGGTTGAGGTGACGAACAAAGGAAGGTCGGAAAGGAAGATCAGGTCAGCGGTGGGCCGGAGTGGCCGCGGAGACCAGGGCGGCCGGGCGGGTCGGGCGCGGACGGGTGGAGGCGGCGTGGGCGGTGACGGCCGCGGCCAGCGGCAGTAGCGCCAGTGCCGGGAGCCAGTGGCCGCCCAGGGCGGGCAGCAGTCCGGCGCCCAGCAGGCTGCCCAGGCTCATGCCCAGGTACAGGGCCGAGGCGTTGAGAGCCAGCAGGACCCCACGCTGTTCGGGAAGCAGTTCCACCAGCCGGGCCTGTTGCGGGGCCATGAACAAGGTGTTGAAGACGGCCCAGAAGGCGAACACCGCGACCCCGGCCGCCGGTACGGCGGGTGCACCGGCCAGGGCCAGGAAGGCCAGGGTCAGCCCGGCCAGCGCGACGGCGATGGTGCGGCCGCCGCCCAGGCGGGCATAGACGCGGGAACCTGCGGCGTTGCCGGCCATGCCCAGCACGCCGAACACCAGCAGCGTCAGCGACACCAGCCCCGGGCCCGCGCCGAACCGGGCGGCCAGGTAGGCCCCGGCGACGCCGTAGACGGTGAATTGGGCGGTCAGCACCAGCAGCGTGGTGGCGATCATCAGTGTGGCGCCCCGGGTTCGCAGCGCGGCGGCAAAGGCGCGACCGGTGGGGGGCGGGCCCGGTGCCACCGGTGGCAGCAGCACCGCCAGCAATCCGCCGGCCACCAGGGTCAGGGCGACCACGGCGGCCATGGTGGCGCGCCAGCCGATCGCGGCGCCCGCGGCAGAGGCCAGCGGCACGCCCAGCACGGTGGCGGCGGTCATCCCGCCGAACACCACCGCCAGCGCGCGGGGCCGTTGCTCGGCGGGAACGATCATCGAGCCGGTGGCCGAGGCGGCCGGTCCGAAGATCGCCGCGCCCAGCCCGGCGGCCACCCGCGCGGCGGCCAGGGCGGCGAAGTTGGGCGCCATCGCGGCTGCGGCGCCGCCCAGCGCCATCAGCGCCAGGCCCACCAGCAGCACGGTGCGGCGGTCCAGGCGACCCAGCACGATCGCGGCGACGGGGGCGGCCAGGGCGAACACCAGCGCGAAGACGGTGATCAGGGTGCCGACGGTGGCGGCGGACACCTTCAGGTCGACGGCGATCGGGCCGCTGAGGCCGACGACCGCGAGGGAGGCCGTCCCCAGCGCGAAGTAGCCCAACGCCAGCGTCAGCAGTGCGGGGGTGGAGGAGCGGGGACGCATGCCCCCTCCTTTCAATACGGTACGTTGCGTATTGACATTTAAATACGGACCGGTGCGTATGTCAAATAGACTGCGGCCCATGACCGGACGACCCCGCGACCCCGCCGTCGACGACGCCATCCGTCAGGCCGCCCTGGACCTGATCACCGAGCAGGGCTACCGAGGGGTGAGCATGGAGGCCATCGCCGCCCGCAGCGGTGTGTCCAAACAGGCGGTCTACCGCCGTTACCCGGGCAAGGGCGAGGTGATCTTGGACGTGCTGACGGTCTACGCCCGCACCCGGCTGCCCACCCCCGACACCGGCGACCTGCGCGAGGACCTGCTGGCCCTGCTGGAGGCCACCTTCGCCGGACAGCGCGGGGTGGCCGGCGCACTCAACCAGGCCCTGGCCGCCGAGGCGTTGCAGGATCCCGCCTTCGCCCAGCGCGTGAGCAGCGAGCTGATCGCGGCGCGCCGCCAGGCGGTCCGCCGGATCCTCACCCGCGCGCGCGAACGCGGGCAGCTCACCCACCCCGATGACGATCTGCTCATCGATCTGGTCTTCGGGCCGATGTGGTACGCGCTCTTGTTCGACCCCGGCAAGCTCACCGACGCCTACGCCGCCGCCCTCACCGACGCCGTGATCGCCGTGGGCGCCCACGCCGGGTGACACGCGCCAGGGCCTCGGCCGCCGCAGAACGTCATGTCGTAGCGACGCCACCCGCGATCGGATCTTGGAGTGCGCCCCCGGCGCAGCTGCGGTACGAGGCGGTTGTCGTTGTTGACATTCATCGCATAGGCGACAGAATACACATATGAACAGTTCTTCAGCTGAGAATGTGTTGATGGTGGACGGCTGCGCCGTCAAGGTGGTGGACGCCGACCGGGTGTCCGCGGTGTGCGAGCGGATGCCCGCTGCCGAGGACCTGACCGACACGGCGGACATCTTCGGCCTGCTGTCCGACCCCAACCGGCTGAAGTTGCTGGTCGCCCTGCTGGACGGCGAGCTGTGCGTGTGCGACCTGGCGGCGGTGACCGGGCAGAGCGAGTCGGCGGTCTCCCACGCGCTGCGCCTGCTGCGTGCCCATCGCATCGTGGCCGCCCGCCGTTCGGGCCGGATGGCGTACTACCGGCTGGAGGATCCGCACGTACGGATGCTGCTGGACCTGGCGCTGGC
>NZ_JBFAOM010000077.1:0-29044 GCF_040675235.1 Nonomuraea sp. NPDC049637 | reverse complement strand
CCGGGGGCCAGCTCCCGCCCGCGCAGGGAGTCGAAGGCCGCGTCCGAGACCAGCTCCCTGGCCAGCACGACGGCCTCGGTCAGCAGCCGCAGATCGGCGGCGGCCGCCAGGTAGCGCGGGTCGATGATCGGACGCAGCGGGTCGCCGGGACGCAGCCGCACCTCGCCCCTGCTCTCCGGCTGCAGCAGGATCGGCGCGAAGGTGAACCCCGGGCCGTCCGTCTTGTACCGGTCGTCGATGAACTGCACCGGACCGAAGAAGAACTGCAGGTCCGGCCCGTCGCCGCCCAGGACGTTGGTGAACAGCCCCGCCTCGGCCAGCAGCTCGGGGAAGGGCAGCTCGCGCAGGCTCTCGTAGCCGATGCCGAACAGCACGTGGTCCTGCAGGTTGCGGCCCACGCCCGGCAGGTCGGCGACCACCTCGACGCCGTGCTCGCGCAGGTGCGCGGCCGGGCCGAGGCCCGAGCGCAGCAGCAGCGCAGGCGAGCCCAGCGCGCCGCAGGCCACGACGACCTCCTGCGCGGCCGTGGCCCGGTGCGCGCGCCCGTCCTTGACGTACTCCACGCCCGTGGCCCGGCCGCCCTCGACGGTGAGGCGGGTGACGACGGCGCCGGTCTCCAGCGTGAGGCCGGGCTCGCCGAGCACCGGCGCCAGGAACGCCTCCGACGTGCTGGAGCGGCGGCCGTCCTTGTCCCGGGTGGACTGGTAGAAGAAGGCCAGGCCCTCCTGCCGGGGGCCGTTGTAGTCGCCCGTGCCGTCGGCGCGGCCGCGGGCGATCGCCGCCTGCACGAAGGCGCGCGAGGCGTCCGACGGCGAGCCGTAGTCCACGACCTTCAGCGGGCCGCCGCCGCCCCGGTACTCCGGCGAGCCGCCCGGGTAGTCCTCCGAGCGCCTGAAGTAGGGCAGCACCTCGTCGTAGGACCAGCCGTCGTTGCCCAGCGCGGCCCAGCCGTCGAAGTCGCGGCGGTTGCCCCGCACGTACATCATGGCGTTGACCGAGCTGCCGCCGCCGGTCACGCGGCCCTGCGGGATGGGCACGACCCGGCCGCCCAGCTCCGGCTGCGGGGTGCTGGCGTAGTCCCACACGAACTCCGGCGAGCCCCACATCGACGTCATCGACGGCACGTCCGTCCGGTGCACGCACTCGGCGTCGTCCGGGCCGCCGGCCTCCAGCAGCAGCACCCGGCAGCCCAGCGCGTCCAGCAGCCGCCTGGCCAGGACGCACCCGGCGCTGCCCGCGCCCACCACGATGTAGTCGTAGGCGCTCACGACGGCTCCAGCAGCCGGGCCCGCTCCAGCGCGGGCAGCAGGTCGCCGACCAGGAACTCCAGGTAGTGCTGCCCCCACATCGTCCGCCAGAGCGGGAAGGTGGCGTCGAAGGCGTCGCCGCGCAGGTCGGCCAGACGCTCCTCCAGCTCCCACACGACGCCGTTGAAGTCGCCCTCGGAGAACGGCAGCCCGTGCTCGGCCGCGGCGGCGATGACCTCCGCCTTGCTCTTGTCCTTCAGCGACTCCAGCACGTCGGCGCGCGAGCCCGCCAGGCGCAGGAACGCGATCAGGTTCGTCCCGCTCATGCCACCGGCCGCCTCTCGTCGGCCGCGAACCCGCGCAGCTCCTCCGCCCCGAACCTGGCCACCACGTGATCGAGCAGGTAGTCCAGGTAACGCCTGCCCCACATGTGCCGCCAGAGCGTGCTGCCGCCGTCGACGGACTCGCCGTCCTTGGCGACGATGACCTCGATCTCCAGGGCACCGACCACCGACACCAGCTCCTCGGCGGTGAACCGGAAGCCCTCGTCGGAGGCGTGGAACAACAATTGACTGAGATTTCTCGCGCTATACTCAGCGCGTCTTTGCGGATTCTCCCGGAGATCGCCGAGGAATCTCACGAATTCGCTCTTCGCCATTGGCACCACCATTTCGTCCGGCGCTACGGAAGAATCATGTTCAGCCGCCGGAAAACGCGTCAACGCGCCGTCCGGCGGTGACCGGGCGGTATGGAGGTAGCCGGTCCCATTCCGTCAAGTCCGAACCCGCATTCACCGGAATTCCGGCGAATGCACTTGACTTGGATCGCGCTCGAAGGGCGACAATGATCGGTATGAGTCAGAGCCTGACGATCGCGGAAGTCGCAGCCGAGACCGGCCTCAGCGCCCACGCGCTGCGCTATTACGAGAAAGCCGGCCTGATGCGGGAGACGCCGCCGCGCGGCGGGAACGGGCACCGCCGCTACACCGAGCGTGATCTGGCCTGGAT
This sequence comes from Nonomuraea sp. NPDC049637, assembly GCF_040675235.1. NCBI lineage: Bacteria > Bacillati > Actinomycetota > Actinomycetes > Streptosporangiales > Streptosporangiaceae > Nonomuraea > Nonomuraea sp. NPDC049637. Next base: position 26,790 of record NZ_JBFAOM010000077.1, on the reverse strand, counting down.
CCGCTTCCTGACCAGGCTGCGCGGCACCGGGATGTCCATCGCCGACGTCCGCCGCTACGCCGAGCTGGTGCGTGCCGGCGAGAGCACGACCGCCGAGCGCAAGCAGATCCTGCTCACCCACCGCGAGGAGGTGGCCAAGCGCATCGACCAGCTCAAGGACGACCTGGCCGCCATCGACTACAAGATCGACATCTACGAGAAGCTAGAGGAGAAGTACCAGCTGTGACCGCGCCGCCGCGGCCGGACAGCGAGCCAGGCCAGGCCGCCTTCGGCCCCCGCTTCGTCACGGCGGTCTCGGTCGGCTCGCTGCTCAACCCGATCAACTCCTCGATCATCGCCATCGCGCTCGTGCCCATCGCCCACCACTTCGGCGTGGGCGCCGACGCCACCTCCTGGCTGGTGTCGGCCCTGTACCTGGCCACCGCGATCGGCCAGCCGGTGCTGGGCCGGCTGGCCGACCGGCTCGGCCCGCGCCGCGTCTACCTGGCCGGGCTCGTCACGGTCGCGGCCGGCGGGCTGCTCGGCTACTGGGCGCCGACCCTCGGCCTGCTCGTGGCCGCCCGCGTGGTGATCGGCCTCGGCACCTCGGCCGCCTACCCGGCCGCCATGAGCATGGTCCGCCGCAGGTCGCAGCGGTCCGGCGGCGCCGCGCCCGCCTCGGTGATGGGCGCGCTGGCCATGGCCGGGCAGGTCAGCATGGTGCTCGGGCCGCCGCTCGGCGGGCTGCTCGACGCGCTCGGCGGCTGGCGCTGGATCTTCCTGGTCAACCTGCCGATGGCGGTGGCCGGGGTGGTCTCGGCGCTGCTGTGGCTGCCGCGCGACGAGCCGTACGAGCGAGCTGGCGCGGACGGCGGCGGCAGCCTGCGCGACCTGGCCGGCAACCGGCCGCTGCTGGTCACCTACCTGCGCAACGCGGTGACCTTCATGGCCACGTACGGCTTCCTGTACGGCTGGACCCAGTGGCTGGAGCAGGGCAGAGGGCTGACGGCGGCGATCGCCGGGCTGCTGCTGATGCCCACCTCGGCCGTGGGCGCGGTGGTCTCGGGGCTGGCCGCGCGGGCCGACGGCGCCTCAGGCACGGCGCGCTGGATGTTGCCGGCCGGCGCCGCGGCCCTGCTGGCCGGCTGCGCCTGGCTGCCGGCCCTCGACGGCGGCGCGTCCATCCTGTCGTTGTGCCTGCTCAGCATGGTCTTCGGGGTACAGAACGGGCTCAACATCGTGGGCAACCAGGCCGCCATGTACGCCCAGGCGCCGCCCGGCCAGATCGGCATGGCCGCCGGCCTGCTGCGCACCTCGCAGTACGCCGGGGCGATCTGCTCGGCGCTGCTCATCAGCGTGACCTACGGCGAGCGCGCCACCGACGAGGGGCTGCACCGGCTGGGCGTGGTCCTGACGGTCACCTCGGCGCTGCTGCTGGCCGGCACGCTCGTCACGGCGATCCGCCAGGGCCGCGCGGGCGGCGGGCGCGCGTGAGCGGGGAGGGGCCTGCCGCCCCTCCCCGCTCACGGGGTCCGCGCCGCCCGGCTCAGCGGGGGCTGATCACGTCACTGATCGCGAACCCGGTCAGGTTGGTCACGTTGGCGCCGCCCACCGACAGGATCGTGGACGTGCCGGGCACGCGGTCCACCGCGTACGCGCCCGCGTACCCGGCCGACGGGCGGGCCGGGCCGCTGACCCGGGTCCACGAGGCGCCGTCGAAGTACAGGTAGGCGGGCGAGGTGGTGCCGCCGCCGGTCGGGATGACCAGGTGGCCCTCGCCGTCGCCGCTGATGCTGGCCGAGCCGTTGCCCGGGGCGCCGGGCAGCGCCGAGACGGTCCAGCGGGCGCCGTCGTAGCGGGCGATGGCCGGGGTCGCGGGCCGGTTCGCCCGGGGCTGGTAGCCGCTGACCCAGATCCTGCCGGGGCCCTCGACGTACACGCCCCGCGGGTTGACGCCGGGCCTGCCCAGCGAGCGCAGGGCCGTGCCGTCCCACAGGACGACGCCGTTCTCGGCGGCGAAGACGATCTGGTCGCCGCCGTCCACGGCGCGCAGCAGGCCCAGGTTCTCGGTGCGCGGGTAGACCGTCCAGGAGCCCTGGCGCAGGCGCAGGATGTCGGTGCCGCCGCTGCTCTTGTACCTGATCGACCAGAGCGAGCCGTCCTTGGTGGCGGCGAGCGGGCCGGTCCACTCGTCGCCGGGCACCGGGGGCGTCCAGCCGGGCGGGGGCGGGATCTCCGACCAGGCCGAGCCGTTCCAGTACGCCGAGCGCGGCCAGGACACGTCGGCGATGCTTTTGCTGCCGGTCACGTACACCTGGTCCGGCGCGACGGCCGCGACGCAGCACGGGCTCGGCACGTCGTACCCGGCGGTGAGCGGCAGCCTGCTCCAGGACGAGCCGTCCCAGCGCAGCACGGAGGTGTCCGGCGAGCCGTCGTAGCCGCGCCAGCCGACGGCGTAGGCGTGGGCGGCGTCCAGCACGTCGACGCTCCAGAGGGTGGTGGGGTCGCCGGGCGGGTCCACGGCCCGGAAGGACGGGGTCAGGAGCGCCTGGGCCGGCGTCGCCGCCGCCAGCGCGGCGGTGACGGCCAGGGCGGCGGCGGAGGCGCGGAGGACGCCACGCAAACGGGTCATGTCTTCTCCTGTGGGCGCGTTCCTGCGGAAAAAGGGGCACGAAGGAAGGCCGGGACGGCCCGCGGGCACGAGAAAGCGGGCCGGTACCGACCGGCCCGCCGGGGATCGCCCGCTCAGTCGTCGGATCTGCGCCCGTCGGGGCCGATCGGGCCGAAGAACGAGCTGAAGTTGGCGGTACCGTCGCCGAAGATGCCGCCGCGGCCCTCCACGATGCGGCCGTTCTCCCACCGCATCAGGTCCACCCCCTCCATCTGCAGATGCTCGTAGAAGGAGGTGCCGTCCGAGCCGGTGCGCTTGCGCACGGCGGTGCACCGGTTGACGTCGATGGTGTAGCCGTCCACCGGGTTGACCAGGCAGGCGATCTGCTCCATGCGCAGAGTGCCGCCGGCCAGCCGCTGCCAGGTCTTGATGAAGCCCATGAAGGCGTCCAGGCCGTCGTGCCATCCGGCGTACGGGTGGTTGCCGGGGGACTGGAACCGCACGTCGGGGTGCCAGTACTCCAGCGCGCGCTCGCGGTCGCCGGACCGCAGCGCCTGGTGTGCCGCCGCCAGTCGCTCAGCCGTCAGATCCGACATCGCTCTCCTCTCACTGCATCGGGTGCTACTGCATCGGGTGCTTGGCGAGGAAGGCCGAGACGCCTTCGCCGACCGCTCTCGGGTTCATGATCTGCAGGCCGTGGGTGGCGCCGACGATGCCGCAGCGCTCGGCCTGGGGCAGCCAGTTCATGAGGAAGTGCTGGGCCTCGCGGAAGCCGGGCATGGCCGCCTCGCTGTCCAGGCCCATCACGGCCAGCACCGGCATCCGCGGCTTCTCCGGCACGAGCTGGTCGGCCTTGGACATGCGGAAGCCCCAGCCGCCCAGCGCCGGGAAGTCGACCTTGAACGTGACGTCCGCGCACTCCTCGACCCGCTCCCACACGTCGAGGGGGCAGGTCATGTCCACGGAGCCGAGGTAGCTCGGGCCGCAGACGGCGGCCATGAAGTCGCAGGCGGCGGTGAGCTTGTCGCCCTTCTGCACCAGCTCGATGGCCGTCATCACGGCGTCGTTGTTGGCCTTCTCGGCCTCGGCGCCCTCACGCGGCAGGTACGGCTCCAGCAGCACCGCCGAGTGCGTGCGCTCGGGGTAGGAGAGCATGAACTGGAAGCCGATCACCCCGCCGAAGGAGTACGACATGACGTGCGCCTTGTCGATGCCGAGGTGGTCGAGGAGCTGCTTGGCGTGCTCGGCGCCCTCCTCGATGCTGAGGCTGTCCTTCTCCAGCGTGCTGCCGTTGTAACCGGCGCGGTAATAGCTGATGAACTGGTACTTGTCCAGCAGCTCCGGGTTGTACTTCAGGAGCGGCGTGATGAGACCGTCCGAAATGGAGGTGCAGTGGATGCACAGGACGGGCTCGCCGCGCCCCACGACGGTGTAACGAAGTTCCGCGTTGCTGACCTTGACTCGCTTGTCGTGGTCGAGTTTCCAGTCTCGACCGGCGTACAAAGCATTCGCGCTCATGCCATTCCTCTCACGCGATCACTCGACCGTTTCTCGTGCCCGCTTGGCCATACTCAAGAATGGTTGCCATGGGCCGTGGAGACGGTCAACGAGAGAGCCCGCGGCGGGGTATTCACCGCGAAATACGCCGGGGAACTCTGTCAAGTCGGCACGCGTGGGAAGGGCGCTGCGGTCAGGGGAAGGACAGCTCGTACTCGACCTGCTCGACGGGGTTGCCGTCGCCGTAGTCGTGGGTGCGGGCGGCGCCGGACTCGGTGAAGCCGCTTTTGGCGCAGAACCGGCGGGCCTGCGGCATGTCGCGCGGCGTCCACAGGTGCACCCGGGTGAAGCCCTCGTCGCGGATGCGGCGCAGGGTGTCGGTCATCAGGGCGGCGGCCACGCCCGTGCCCCAGCCGTCGGGGTGGCCGTAGAAGCCGAGGATCTCCGCCGCGCCCGCCCGGGACGGCGAGGGCCCGAAGGAGGAGAAGGCCAGCCGGCGCCCGTCGAGCGCGGCCAGCACCAGGCCCGCCGGGGTCTCGGCGAGCACGTCGTGCCATTTGCCGCGCCGGTGGCGCACGGCCCGGTCGAAGAAGTCGGGGGAGAAGAAGCCGGCGTAGGCGGCCTTCCAGGATTCGGCGTGGATCTCTCCCAGCGTCTCACCGTCGCCCGGCGAGGCTGGGAACACTGTGAAAATTCCGGTCACAAGATCACACTAGTCGAGAGGTCCCGCGGGTGTCCGGCGTCGGAGCGCGGGCACGTACGGGTATGCACGCACGCGGGGCGGCGCTCGGCGCGTCCGCCGCCGCACGAGGCGTTCGAGGCGTTCGAGGAGGTGCGGGCGGACAAGCTGCGCGAGACGGCCGTCCGGGCGTGGCGGCCGGGTCGGTCGATCACGCGATCCCGGCCGCCGTGCCGCGGCCGGAGGTCATCCATAGCGCGGGAGCGCGGAATGGAGGCTCGATGAGGTGGCTGGCTCGCGGGGAGGGGCAACTCCCGGCGGGGGAGGACCGGACGGGCGACGGGCGGCCCGCCGAGCACCCGCTCGCCCGCTGGACCGTCAGTCAGGCGCTGCACCTGGTCTGCCCCGGCCCCGCCGGCGACCCCGACGTGCGGCGCCGCCCCGACGGCGCGGCGCAGGCGTGGCGGGACGGCCGCCCGCTGCCGGTGGGCATCTCGATCACCAGCCGCGCCGGGTGGGCGGTGTGCCTGCTCGGCCTGGAGCCGGGGGCCGTCGGCTGCGACCTGCAACTGGTCGAGCCGCGCGGACCGGGGTTCGTCGCCGACCGGTTCACCCGCCAGGAGCAGCGGATCGCCGGCGACGACCCGCTGCTGAGCAGCCTGCTGTGGTCGGCCAAGGAGAGCGCCGCGCAGGTGCTGCGCCGCGCCGAGCACCGGGCGCTGGAGGTCTCGCTGGGCTGCGGCCGGCCCCGCGACGGGTGGAGCGGGCTGACCGTGCGCGCGGGCGGGCGCGGGGTGGCGCACGGGTGGTGGCGCCGGTTCGGACCGCTCGTGCTGACCGTGGCGGCCGACCGTCCCACGCCGCCGCCGCGCGGGCTGGAGGAGCCGTCGGCGCTGGCGTCGGCGGAGTCCGTCTCCTCATCGGCCGGTTCGTACGCCGGGTGCGCCTCGCGGGCCGGCTGACCCGCCGCGGCGCTCAGGCCGTCTGCGACCGGTAGGAGTGGCCGAGCTCCGGGCCGAGGCCGAAGTAGTGGCGGAAGTTGTACAGCAGCGGGCTCCACGCCGACGGGTCCACGTGCTGGGTGCCGGGGACCACGATCCGCGGGTCGGCGTGCACCCTGCGCACGACGGCCTCGACGATGACGAAGTCCTCGGACTCGTTCGGCAGGATCCGCGCGGCGGCCGCCTCCAGCTGCAGGGGGCACTCGGCCACGCGCGGCGGCCGTACGGTCTCCGACGGCTCGGGGCGCAGGCCCGCCGCGCCGAACTTGTCCGGCTCGAAGCGGCAGCCGGCCGCCTTGGTGTCGGGCACCGGGTCGCGGCCGGTGAGCGGCGCGAGCCGTTCCACCTGCGGCCACAGGTGCGGGGCCGGCAGGTTGACGACCAGTTCGGGCCGGTCGGCCAGGTTGCGCGCGGTCTGCCCGTCGGCGCCGAGGCCGAGCACGACGGTCCGGCCCAGCGCCCAGGCCGACGACATCGGGGCCAGGTTGGCCGAGCCGTCGGGGTTCTCCGTGCTCAGCAGCACGACCGGGGTGCCGAAGTAGAGGATGCTGGGTTCGATGGCGACGTGGCCGAGGGTTGCCGTGTTCATGGCAGGAGCCTAGGAAGACGACGTTCAACCGCCGGCCGAAATGTCCCCGTCGTGCTGATCTACAGCGTAAAGGCGCCTGGCTGGGCCACGTACGCCACACCCTTGCCGGACAGGCCGGCGCCCGCGACGGCCGGCACGAACGCCGACTCGCCGGGCCGCAGCGTCAGCTCGCCCCGATCCGGGCCGAGACGAGCCTCGCCTTCCAGGCACAACACGATCCGGGGCAGTCCGCCGGGCAGCTCGAAGGAGACGGCCTCGCCGAGGTCGTAGCGCGTGAGGGCGAACTCCGGGGCGGGCGGGACGTAGCGCCGCTCCCCGCCGGCCGGACGTTCGGGCTCGACCAGGTGCGGCTCGGCGGGCGTGAAGTCGACCACCCGCATCAGCTCGGGCGCGTCGACGTGCTTGCTGGTCAGTCCGCAGCGCAGGACGTTGTCGGAGCTGGCCATGATCTCCACGCCGACGCCGCCCAGGTAGGCGTGCGGCACGCCGGCGCCGAGGTAGAGGGCCTGGCCGGGCCGCAGGTCGACGTGGTTGAGCAGCAGCGCGGCCACCACTCCTGGGTCGCCGGGGCAGGCCGCGGCGATGTCGGCGTACGGGGCCAGGTCCGGGTCGGAGCTGCCGGCGAGGGCGTCCTCGACCTGGGCGCGCAGCGGCGCGGAGGCGTCGTCCAGCATCTGCGCGAAGACCGCGCGCAGGGCCTGCCCGGCGGGCCGGACGGCGAGCGCGTCGATCCAGGTCTGCAGGCCCGGCACGCCGAGCCGGCCGAGCAGCCCGGCGGTGACGACGGGGGAGCGGAAGCCGCACAGCCCGTGGAAGGGCGTGACCGCGCAGACCATCTCGGGCTTGTGCGAGCGGTCCTTGTAGGTGCGGGCCGGGTCGCCGATCGGCACGCCGCGCGCCTCCTCGGCGGCGAACCCGGCCTCGGCCTGCGCGATCGTCGGGTGGACCTGGAGCGACAGCGGCCGGGCGACCGCGAGCACCTTCAGCAGGTACGGCAGCGCGGGCCCGAACCTGGCGACCGCCGGCGCGCCGAGGGCGGCGACGGGGTCGCCCGCGATGAGCCGGTCGAGGGGCACGCCGCCGGCGATCGACGGGTCGGCGGGATGGGCGCCCATCCAGAGCTCGGCCTGCGGCCGGCCGGTCGGCTCGGTGCCGAACAGCTCGGGCATGGCGGTGACGGAACCCCAGTCGTAGGGCCGGATCGTGGTGTCCAGGCGCAGGGGCAGTTCGAACGTCGGCACAGGGCAGGAGCGTAGTCGCCGGCGGCCCCTCCCGCGCGGCCGGGGCCAGGCGGGGCTGCACGCCGGTATAGGATGCTTTTCCGGTGAACAGTCCGCTGTACGAATCGGTGGTGTGATGACAACCGTCCAGGACCCGGAGGACCTCACCGCGCGGGCCCGCATCCGCGACGCGGCGATCCGGCACATCGGCGAGCACGGGTTCGAGCGGGCCACGATCCGCGACATCGCCGAGTCGGCGGGCGTCTCGCTCGGCCTGGTCCGCCACCACTTCGGCTCCAAGCAGGCGCTGCGCGAGGCGTGCGACGAGCACCTGATGAAGACGGTGCGCCGGCTCAACGCCGAGGCCGCCGGCCGCCGGCCGGCCGGCTTCAACCCGGTGGCCGCGCTCGGCCCCTACCGCGCCTACCTGGCGCGGGCGCTGACCGAGGGCTGGGCCGCGCCGCTGTTCGACGAGATGACCCGGCTCGGCGAGCGCTGGCTGGCCGCCGCCGACCAGGAACGATCCGATCCGCCGGACGTGCCGCCGCGGGCGCGGGCGGCGGTGATGGCCGCGATGGCGCTGTCGGTCACGGTCCTGTACCCGCACGTCTGCCGCGGCATGGGGGCCGACCTGTCCACGCCGGAGGGCGAGCGCCTGCTGATGCGCACGCTGATCGAGGTCTACTCCCAGCCGGTGCTCGACCCGGAGGCCGCCGCCGAGGCGCGCGCCTGGCTCGGCTGACCCGCGATCAGCGCGGCCCGGCTGCGCTCGTCCGGCCAGACCGACGCGAGGTCCACGTACGGGCGGAGCAGGGCGGTCAGCTCGGGGTCGCCGCGGCCGTTGAGCTCCTCGGAGGCGATCTTGCGTGCCACTCCGGCGACGATGTCGGCCACCTGGACGCGGGGGTCGAGATGCGAGGCCACCAGCGTCAGGCTGGTCAGCACCAGCGGGCCGGCGGGGCCGTCCGGGCGGGCGAGCAGCTGCCGCAGCCGCTCGACGCGCTCCTCGGTCAGCGTCGTCTGCCGGTCGTGCACCACCGAGACGGGCCGGCCGCCCGCGCCCCAGTGGGCGACCGCGTGCGCGATGGCCGGGATCAGCGGGTCGAGGGCGGGGAAGACGTGCGGGTCGTCGAGCAGGCGCGCGGTGAAGGCGTCCACGAGCGGCCGGGCGGCCCACAGCTCGGCCATGATCTCGCCGGCCGGGCCCGGGGTGGTGCGCAGGTCGGCGACCAGCTCGAAGGCCGCATCGGCGGAGATCTCGGGGCCGCGGCCGTTCCTGGCCCGCAGCAGGTGGTTGAAGGCGTCGAGGAAGGCCGTCCAGCGGGCGGGGCCGAAGGCGTGGCGGCCCTCCTGGTAGAGGGTGATCGCCCGGGCGGCTGAGCGTTCGTCCTGGTCGAGGCCGAGGCTGGAGTGGTGGCCGGCGAGCAGGTCGGTCACCTTGCTCACGGCGAAGTACGCCTTGTCGGTCAGGTGCACGCGGGCCCGGCCGAGGATGGGGCCCGACGGGCCGAGCAGCCAGACCAGGGTGGCCCGGTTCTTCTCGCGCAGCACGTGCCCGGCCTTGTACTCGGTGACCGGTGAGGGCGCCCTGAGGCGCAGCTCGCGTACGCAGTCGGCCGCGGCGGCGACGTCGAGGGAGACGCCGGCGTGGGCGAACACGTCGGTGTTGCCGCCGACGAGCTTCTCGCCCTCCGCGCCGGACTCGTCGCAGGCGATCTCGACAGGACGGCCGTCCGGCGGGACGCCTGCCGGCGCGCGGCTTCGCATGACTTCCATGGTCACTGGCGAACCTACCCAAACCGTCCTTGCTCCCGCGAGACATTTTCCGCCCGCCCACCGGAGGCGGAACCGGCGGGCGGACGGGTAAGGACCGGACGGTAGGTGCGGCAGGTCCGGAGGGAGAACATCGCGCGTGAGCATCAACGTGACCGTCTGGGGCGAGAACGTACACGAGCAGCGGGAGGAGGAGGTGCGCCGCCGCTACCCCGAGGGCATGCACGGCGCGATCGCCGGCGGCCTGCGCGAGCACCTGGGGGAGCGGGTGCGCGTGCGCACCGCGACGTTGCAGGACCCCGAGCACGGCCTCGACGCCGCGACGCTGGCCGGCACCGACGTGCTCACCTGGTGGGGGCACGCGGCGCACGAGGAGGTGGACGACGAGGTCGTGGCGCGGGTGTGCGAGCGCGTCTGGGCCGGGATGGGCCTGCTGGTGCTGCACTCCGGCCACTACTCCAAGGTCTTCCGCGCCCTCATGGGCACCACCTGCACGGTCAACTGGCGCGACAGCGCCGACCGCGAGCTGGTCTGGACGGTGGAGCCGGCCCACCCGATCGCCGCGGGCGTGCCCCAGCCGCTGGTCATCCCCGAACAGGAGACCTACGGCGAGCCGTTCGGCGTCCCGGCCCCCGACGAGCTGGTGTTCGTCAGCTCCTTCTCCGGGGGCGAGGTGTTCCGCAGCGGCTGCTGCTACCGGCGCGGCAAGGGACGCGTCTTCTACTTCAGCCCCGGCGACCAGAACTACCCGGTCTTCCACCAGCCGGGCGTGCGGCGGATCCTGGCCAACGCGGTGTCGTGGGCGGCGCCCGCCGAGGGCTCGGGCGAGCCGCTGCGCAACACCCGCGTCGAGGCCGGCGACTGGTGACCTACCTCGTTCCGGGCATGACGATGACGACCTTGCCGGTCGCGTGGCCCGTCCGCAGGTGATCCATCGCGTCGGGGAAGCCGGCGAGCGGGAACGTCCTGCCGACCACGGGGGTGAGCTCGCCGGTGGCGGCGAGGCCGGCCAGGTGGCGCAGGTCCGCCGGGTCGGTCCGGGTGATCGGGGCGCGCAGGGTGTGCCGGACGAACGGCGACAGCGCCGTCGCCCGGAGCTGCCGGCCGGTGCCGTGCAGCCAGCGGCCGGAGGCGTTCTCGCCGCCGACGATCACGAGCGTGCCCCGGCGGGTGAGCAGCCGCCGCAGGTCCCGCAGGGGACGGTTGCCCGCGGTGTCGATGACGACGTCGTGGCGGCCGGCGGGCGGCTCCTCGCGGGTGTGGTCGACGATCTCGTCCGCGCCGAGTGAGCGGACGAGGTCGCCCTTGCCGGGGCCGCAGACGCCGGTGACGTGCGCGCCGCGCGCCTTGGCGAGCTGGACGGCGAACGTCCCCACCCCGCCGCCCGCGCCGATGACCAGCACGCGCTGCCCCGGGCGGAGGCGGGCGTGGTCGCGCAGCGCCTGGAGCGCGGTCAGGCCGCTGGTCGGGACGGCGGCGGCGGCCTCGAACGACAGGCCGGGTGCCTTGGGGACGAGGCGGTCGGCGCGGGCGACGGCGTGCTCGGCGAGCGCGCCGTCGCAGACGCCGAAGACCTCGTCGCCGGCCGCCAGGCCGGTGACTTCCTGGCCGACGGCCTCGACGGTCCCGGCGACGTCGCGGCCGAGAAGGGGCGAGCGGGGGCGGCGCAGCCCGGTGGCCAGGCGGACGGGGTAGGGCAGCCCGGCGCCGAGGTGCCAGACGCCGTGGTCGAGGCAGGCGGCGTGCACGCGCAGGAGCGCTTGGCCGGGGCCGGGGGCGGGACGGTCGAGGTCGGTGAGGGCCGGGGGGCCGTAGACGTGCCGGGTGATGGCCTTCAAGGCAGGTCTCCATGTCAAAGAAAGTAGACATGATGAACGTAAAAGAAGGCGGACATCGTGTCAATGATTTTGTACATCACTCCGACCCGTTCGGGCTGGTCGATGTGACGTACTAGAGCTTTCGGCCCGATAACCCGAAATATCGGTATCGCTACCGATAACGGTACGGATGGGAGGCGGAGTTACCCTCTGCCCACCCCCCACCACGGCGGGCCGCCTGTTCGCCGGCTCCGCCGGCCCCTGGCCGGCGCGGCCTACGCGCCCGGACCGGGCCCGGCTCCCGGCGACCGGCGGCCTGCTTCGGTCACCCCTCACGTGGAGGTGTCCCCCGCATGAGTCCTTCCCGATGGAGAGCGGCGGCCACGGCGTTGATCGCCGCGCTGGCCGTCGTCGCGCCGGCGACCCCGGCCCCCGCCCTCGCGCAGGCCCCCGCCGCCCCGCCCCTGCGGGCGCAGATCGACAGCCGGGTCTCCCCGGCCGGCGAGGAGGTGCTCGCCGACCTGTCCCTGCCCTACGGCGCCGCCGGACGGAGCTGGAGCACGCGCGTCACCCGCCCCGGCTCCCGCTACGTCAAGGTGCACTTCGCCGCGCTCACCCTCGTGCCCGGCGACTACGTCACCGTCTCCTCGCCGGACGGCCGCGAGGTCCACACCTACTACGGCGACCCCACCCGCGGGCGCTACCCGGCCGGCTCCGGGTACACGCTGCACGGCGTCCCCGGCTTCGCCGCGCTCTCCGTGGACGGCGACACGGCGGTGGTCACCCTGCACGCGTCCGGGCCGCGCAACGCCGTCCGGCTGGCCCGGCAGGGCTTCGGCGTGCGCATCGACCGGTACTTCCGCGGCTACACCACCGCGGAGGCCGCGGCCCTGACGCCGCGGACGTTCAGCGTCTGCGGCACCGACGCGCGGCGCGACGTGGTCTGCTACAAGGACAGCAACCCCACCGAGTACGCCCGCAGCCGCGCCGTGGCCCGCCAGCTGCTCAACGGCCTCGGCTACTGCACGGCCTGGCGGGTCGGCAACACCAACCGCATGCTGACCAACCACCACTGCATGGAGAGCGCCGCCGACCTGAGCGCCAGCGAGTTCCAGTTCGACTACGACTGCGCCACCTGCGGCGGCAACAACCCGGGCGCCGGGACGAAGGTCGGCGGCGGCCAGTTCCTGAAGACCAGCGCACTCGAAGCGCTCGACTACACGCTCTTCAGCGTCGCCGACTTCGCCGCGATCCAGCAGTTCGGCACCCTGTACCTCGATCCGCGGCCCCCGGTGGCGGGCGAGCGCATCTACATCCCCGGCCACGGCGACACCCTGCCCAAGCGCCTGTCCTTGTACGAGGACACGCAGGGCGGCGCGGCCTGCAAGATCGACGTGGTGTCGTCGGGCGTCAACACCGGCTACCGCTGCGACACCTCCGGCGGGAACTCCGGCTCCCCGGTGATCGCCGCCTCCAGCCACAAGGTGATCGCGCTGCACCACCTCGGCGGCTGCCCCAACTGGGGGACGCGCATCACCGAGGTGTACAACGAGATCTCCGGCCTGATCGACAACACCCCGCCGAACGGCGGCGGCGACGACTTCGCGATCTCGCTCTCGCCCACGAGCGGCGGCGTCACACCGGGCGGGTCGACCACGAGCACCATCTCCACCGCCGTCACGCGCGGCGGGCCGCAGCAGATGCAGTTCGCGGCCTCCGGGCTGCCGGCCGGGGCCGCCGCGACGTTCGCGCCGCCCACCGTCCAGTCGGGCGGCACGTCCGTCATGACGGTCTCCACCTCCGCGCAGACGCCGGGCGGCATGTACGTGATCACGGTGTCCGCGACCGGCCCGGCCGCCACCCACACGGTCTCCTTCGCCCTGTCCGTGGCCGCCGCGGGCGGCTGTTCCGGCTACGAGACCACCAAGTCCGGGACGCTGGCCTCCGGGGCGGAGCAGTACCAGCCCGACGGCGGATATCTGCAGACCACCGTCACCGGCCCGCACCAGGCGTGCCTGGCCGGCCCGTCCGGCGCCGACTTCGACCTGTACCTGCAGCGCTGGAACGGGTCCACGTGGGCGACGGTCGCCCAGAGCGCCGGGGCGGGAGCCGACGAGACGCTCACCTACACCGGCGCGGCCGGGTACTACCGCTACCGGGTGCACTCCTACTCCGGGACCGGTCCGTACACCTTGGGCTACAACGCTCCCTGACCCGTGGGCAGGCGGCCGGGCACCCCGGCCGCCTGCCCCATGGGCCGGCGCCGGAGCGTGTTCCAGGCGGCCATTCCGGTTGACGCCGGCCCATGGACAGGCGGCCGGGCGGCGCCGAGATTGGGCGGCAGGCACGGTTCGCACGGACGCGGGGAGCGCGGATGAGGATCATGGAACTCGTCTCGGTGGACGGCTGCATCGCCTTCGACCTGGACTGCCCGGTCAGCGCGGGCGGCACCCGGCTGGCGCCGGACGTCACCCGCGAGGAGGCGGGGCTGCTGGCGCGGGCGATGACGTACAAGCTGGCCGTGCTCGGCGAGCGGATCGGCGGGGCCAAGGCGGTGCTGCGGGCCTCGCCGGCCGACCGGGCGGCCACGGTGGCGCGCTTCTGCCGGGAGGTCGCGCCACTGGTCGAGAAGGGCACCTTCCTCACCTCCTCGGACCTGGGCACGCGGACCCAGGACTTCGCGGCGCTGCCCGGGTACCGGGCCGACTCGATCATGCACGGGGAGGCCGGCGGCGAGCTGGTGGACACCGTCGTGACCGGGCTGGGCGTGGTCGTGGCCGCCGCGACGGCGCTCGGCGGGCTGGCCGGGCGGGCGCTGGCGGTGGAGGGTTTCGGCAAGGTCGGCAGCGCCGTCGTGCGAGAGGCGGCGCGGCGCGGCGCGCGCCTGGTCGCCCTGTCCACCCTGCACGGGTGCGTCAGCGACCCCGCCGGACTGGACGTCGCGGCCCTGGAGGAACTGCGCGCCGAGCACGGCGACGCGTGCGTGACCCGGCTCGGCCTGCCCGTGCTGCCGCCGGAGGCGTTGTACGAGGTGCCCGCCGACGTGCTGGTCCCCGGCGCGCGGACCGGCACCCTGTCGGCGCGGCGGGCGGCGACGCTGCGTGCCGGCCTGGTCGCGCCGGCCGCGAACGTGCCCTACACCGCCCAGGGGCTGCGGACCCTGGGGGAGCGGGGCGTGGTGGCGCTGGCGGACTTCGTCTGCGGCGCAGGGGCCACGATCGGCTACCTCGCCGAACGGGCGGGGACGGTCGCCACCGCGGACGAGGTCGGCCACCTGGTCGAGAACCGCGTCACGGAGATCACCGCCGCCGCCCTGTCCCATGCCGAGGGGCCGTACGCCGGCGCCTGCGCCCTGGCCGAAGCCTTCCTGACAACCTGGCAACCCCGACCCACCCCACCCCTGGCCCCCGACCCAGCCAACTCCTGACACTGGGACGGCCTTGAGCGGGCGTGGTGCCCTGGTAGCCCCCGTCCGGCCGGCCAACAGCCGGCCCTGCTCCGGAGTCCGGCGGCACCCGGAGTCCGGTGGTCCTCTGGGGCTGGAGGCCTCCTGGGTTTGGGGTGGGCCTTCAGGCGGTCGTCATGCGGCGGCGTAGTTGGAGAGGGCGGGTTCGAGGAGGTCGAAGGCGCGGGTGGCGTCGGTGGCGATCGTGTCGGCGATGCGGTCGTTGGGCAGGCCCGCCAGGGTCAGTTCGTGGATGCGCTGGAACAGCACCCGGTGCACGGTTCCCAGCAGCCCGGCGGCGGTCTGGACGGTGATGTCGTCCGCCGTCGTGCCGGTGGCGTCGGCGAGGGCCCGGGCGAGGTGCTGTTCGCGCTGGTCGTGCAGGCCGCGCAGGCAGGACGTCAGGGTGGGGCTGTCAGCGATCATGCGGGCGAACTCCGGACCGGAGAACCCGGCCACCGGATCCTGGGCCGCGACGGAGGCCAGGAAGGCATGGCGTAGAGCCGACAGGGCCGATTCGCCGGGATCGCGGGCGGCGACGGCGTCCGCCAGCGCGGAGGTGAACGCCTCCTGATGGTCGAAGGCCAGGTCCTCCTTGCGCGGGAAGTAGTTGGTCACCGTCTTCTTGGCGATGCGGGCGGCGGTGGCGATCTCGGCGATGGTGGTCTGCTCGAACCCTTGGGCGATGAAAAGCCTGGTGGCGTGGTCGGAGATGAGCTGCCGGGTCTCCTGCTTCTTGGATTCGCGGAGGCCGGGTGCGGGCGAGGTGTCGTGAGCCATGAGGAAATCTTACCCTCGTCGTATTTTTATGTTGACACCCCTCAGGGCCTCGGGCTATATTTACGTCCGTCGTAAGTTTGCGACCGATGAACGATAAGGAGAACCTGCTTGGAACTCAAGCTCTTCCCGGCTGTAGCTTTCAAGATCGACCTCGGGGCGTCGGAGGGCCGCGACCGCACGTCGCAGCCGATCTCCGTCCCGGGCGGCGGGCTCCGCAGACCGTCCGCCGACCATGGCGCACGGGGATGGCGGGACCCGCAAGTGACCCGCAACCTTCCCCGCCGCCGCCCTCACTGATCCCCGCCCCCAACCGCGTCCGCCACTGACGACGTTCGCTGCGTCACGCCCATGGCGGGCCATGTCCATGGCGGGTCGCGTCCATGGCGGGCCACGTCCACAGCGGTCGTCGGCCGTCGTGGTCAACGTCGGCCTGGGCCGTTCGAACCGGCCACTCGTGTCTCGCTCAGCCGTTCTCATCTCTCACGGAGACCTTCTTGCAGATCACCACGTCCACCGTTTCGCTCACCGTTGCCGACGTCGCCGCCTCCCAGGCGTTCCTCACCGAGCACCTGGGCTACACCGTCCGGGTAGCCGCGGACGGCTTCGCCTCGCTCACCCGTGCCGACGCGATGGACATCGTGCTGCTCGCCCGCGGCATCGAGGTCCTGCCGCCGGAGCAGCGCGACCAGCACGCCTCCGGCCTCATCCTGGCCTTCACCCTGGACGGCGGCCTGGACGGGCAGGAGAAGCTCCTTCGTGACGCGGGTGTCGAGATCACCATGCCGTTGCGCGAGGAGCCCTGGGGCGAGCGCCTGTTCCAGGTGACCGACCCCAACGGGATCGTCATCCAGTTCGTCGAGTGGGTGGCTCCCGCCTGACCGGGGCCGCCTCAGCCGGTCTCGCGGGCCTGGCCGTCGAGGAAGTCCGCCACGAGCGCCGCGAACTCCGCCGCCTGGTGCTCCAGCGGGATCACGCCGCCCTTGACCACGGCCCGGGTGCTGTGGGGAAGGGCGGCGGCCAGGCGTTCCAGCTCGGGGAAGGCGAAGGGGTCGTCGGTGGCGCCGACGACCAGCACCGGGCAGCGGACCAGCCCGACCCGCTCCTCCATCCGGTACGCGGCCACCGCCTCGTGCCCGCGCTCCACCTCCGGCAGGACCGTCAGCGCGTCGCGGACGAAACGGGTCAGCAGCGGCCACGGGTAGTAGGGAGCCCGCCGGCTCCACAACTCGCCCAGGTGGGAGCCGTCGGACTGCTCGCGCACGGCGTCGATCGAGGGACGTCCCGCACGCCGCCGCCGCCCTTCGGGGTCGACCATCGGCGTGGACGACAGCACCAGGGCGGTGACGCGGTCGGGTGCGCGCGCCGCCGTCTCGACCGCGATGACGCCGCCCGTGTGGTGCCCGGCCACGGCGGCTCGCGGCAGGCCGAGGGCGTCCATCAGGGCTAACACGCCGGCGGCGTAGGTCTCGATCGAGTGCTCGGACGGCCGGGCGGAGTTGCCGAAGCCGAGCGTGTCCATGGCGATGGCCCGCCGGGTGCGGCCGAGCAGGGGGAGCACCTCGCGGTATTCGTCCCATGAGCGGGGGGTCTGGTGCAGCAGGAGCACCGGGTCTCCCGTGCCGCACGAGGCGTGGTGGATCTGGCCGACCGGGGTGTCGGCATAACCGAATCTGATCACGGCGTTTTCCTCCTGCCTGTTCACCAGGGCGGACCGGCCCCGTCCGGCGGACGATCACCGTCGGGGTGCGCCCCGGCCGTCCTCACGATCGCAGACGGAACCCCGCCGCGCATCAGCCCCTGGTGGCCCCGCGCAACGTACGCGGCCGGGCGCCGGGCCGGCCCGCCGCCCGCCCGCCGCTCACGCCCCAGGCCGTGGAACCGGTCACGCGGGCTCGGCGAGTGCCTTGTCGCGGTCCTAAAGGTCAGGCGGGCGTGAGTGCCTGGTCGCGGTCCCCCGGGTCAGGTGGGCTCGACGAGGGCCTGGCTGCGCTCCCACAGGCGGCGGGCCAGGTCGGGGTCGTCCGCCAGGCGGTGGACGGCCGAAGGGCGGCGCTTCTCGTAGTGCCCGCCGGGGGCCCAGTCGGCGCCCGGCCGCGAGGTGGCCAGCCAGACCAGGGTGTCGGCGCCCTGCTCGGGCGTGAGCAGGAACCGCTTCAGCGGCGTGTGGTAGAGCAGCCGCGCTGCGCTGTCGCCGCCGCCGGAGAAGTTGGTGGCCACCACGCCGGGATGGAAGGAGGCCGTGGCCAGGCCGTCCGCGCCGTGGCGGCGCTGCAGCTCGCGCGTGAACAGGATGTTGGCCAGCTTGGAGTTGGCGTACGCCCGGCTGCCGGAGTAGCGGCGCACCGCGTCGAGGTCGTCGAGGTCGAGCCGGGCACGGGTGTTGAGCAGGCTGGACGTCGTGACGACCGTGCCGCCGACGGCCAGCAGCCGGGGCAGCAGCAGCGTGGTCAGCAGGAACGGCGCCAGATGGTTGACCTGGAAGGTCGCCTCGTGGCCGTCGGGCGTGGTGGTGCGCGAGCCCATGATGGCCCCGGCGTTGTTGACCAGCACGTCGATGGCCGGGTGGCGGTCGAGCAGGGTGGCCGCCAGGTCGCGTACCGCTGACAGGCGCGCGAAGTCGGCCACGTGGTGGTCGGCCGCCAGCTCCTTGGCCAGCGCCGCGGTCTTGCCGGCCGACCGGCCGACGAGGACGACCTCGTCGCCCCGCTGTCGCAGGGCGCGTGCAGCGGCGCGGCCGATGCCGTCGCTGGCGCCGGTCAGGACGATGGTCTTCTTCGCCATGGGCCCGATCCTTCCGCATCCGGCCCCCACCATAGATCGCAAGGCGGCGCACCCGCCACGCCGGGGCGGCCCGTGGCCACGGCGTCAGGGTCCGAGCGGTGAGGGGCCGGTGGGCAAGGGCCGAGCGGTCAGGGGCCGAGTGGTCAGGGGGTGGTGGTGAGGAAGCGGGTGGCCGGGTCGTCGCCGAGGGAGGCGTCGAGGCGGGCGCGCATGTCGGGGCTCAGGTCCGGCAGCTCCCGCAGGGGAAACCAGCGGGCCTCGGTGTTC
The DNA here is from genome assembly GCF_040675235.1 of Nonomuraea sp. NPDC049637. Classification (NCBI taxonomy): domain Bacteria; kingdom Bacillati; phylum Actinomycetota; class Actinomycetes; order Streptosporangiales; family Streptosporangiaceae; genus Nonomuraea; species Nonomuraea sp. NPDC049637. Next base: position 8,351 of record NZ_JBFAOM010000077.1, on the reverse strand, counting down.
TCGCCGTCGGCCGGGTACGGGTCGCCGGACCGCCATCGGCAGCGGAACACCAGGTCGAGATAGCGGGCCCGGTCGCCGTTGGGGTAGGTGACCTCCCGCGTGACGTGCACCAGGGCCAGCCGTTCCGCGACGGCCCGTACGCCGGTCTCCTCGGCCACCTCGCGCACCGCGGCGTCGGCGGGCTGCTCGCCGGGGTCGATGATGCCGGTCACGGGCGTCCAGGCGCCGGTGTCGCTCCGGCGGACCAGCAGCACCTGGTCCTCGTGTAGCACGACCGCGGTCACCCCGGACAACCACAGCGGCTCGGTGCCGATCTTCTCGCGCAGCGCGAGCACGAACTCAGGGGTTGGCATCGGTCCAGCATATGCACCGGACGCCGGCCGCCGGAGGCACACTGCGCGCCGGGCGCCCCCGGGGAGCGAACACGTTTCCGGCGTGCCGGGCATGCGCCGGACGGCCATAACCCCATAAAGTCTATAGGTAATAAGGATAATCCCAAGGAGAGGTAAGCAGCCATGTCCGGCTTCACGTCCTGGCCTAGCCTCGGTTCCATGTCGATCGACGAGAACGCCCTGCTCCCCGATCCCGGCCGCGCCGTCGTGGCGGTCGAGCCGCCGGTCCCGGCGCACGGCCACTGGGCGGGGGCGCCGAGCGCCGTCGCCGCGGACGGGCTGATCTACCTCGCCTACCGCCTGCGCCGCCCGGTCGGCGAGGGCCGCGGGTACGCGGTCGTGGTCGCCCGCTCGTCCGACGGCGAACGCTTCGAGCCGCTGACCACGATCACCCGCGAGGAGATGGACGCCGAGTCGCTGGAGCGGCCCTCCCTGGTCCGCACCCCGCAGGGACGCTGGCGGCTGTACCTGAGCTGCGCCACGCCCGGCACCAAGCACTGGCGGGTGGAGGTCGTCGAGGCCGCCGACCCTGCCGCGTTCGACCCGCGCACCCGCACCACGGTGCTGCCCGGCGACCCCAAGACCGGGGTCAAGGACACCGTGATCGTACGGCGCGGCGACGTGTGGCACCTGTGGGCCTCCTGCCACCCGCTGGCCGACCCCGACGAGGCCGACCGGATGGTGACCGACTACGCCACCAGCGCCGACGGCCTGGACTGGACCTGGCACGGCACCGCCCTGACCGGCCGGCCGGGCCTGTGGGACGCCCGCGGCGTCCGGATCAGCGCCGTGCGCTTCGACGGCGACCGGGTCGTGGCCTTCTACGACGGCCGCGGCAGCGCGGAGGAGAACTACGAGGAGCGCACCGGCGTGGCCGTGGGCGCCGACCCCGACGCGCTGGCCGCCCTGGGCGACCGGCCCGCCGCGATGTCCCCGCACCACGGCGGCGGCCTGCGCTACCTCACCTTCGTCGACCTGCCGGACGGCGGCCTGCGCCTCTACTACGAGTACACGCGCGCCGACGGCGCCCACGACCTGCGCACGGAACTCCGCCCAGCCCGCTGACCGACCCGCTGCCCGGCCCGGTCCGGCCCGGACCAGCCCGACCGCCACGGTCGGCGTCGCGGCCAGAGATCGCGGTCAGGCGTCGCGTCCAGGGGCGCGGTCCAGGGGCGCGGTCAGGGGGCGCGGTCAGGGGGCGCGGTCAGGTGACGCGATCAGGTGGCGCGGCCAAGGGGCGTGGGCAAGGGGCCCGTGGCCGTGGGGCCGGTGGTCAGGGGGCGCGGCCGTTCCTGGCCTGGCGCTGGCCGGGTGGCCGGCTGCCGACCAGGCCGCCCGAACGTTCCCGCGGCCGCAGCCAGTCGCTGAAGTCCTCGCCGGTGACCTGCTGGAGCAGCTCGACGTCCGCCGCGAAGTAGGGGATCAGCCGCTGCCGCTGCGCCCACTCCAGCGGCCGGCGGGCCCGGCCGCGCCGCTGGAGCAGCCGCTCCAGCGGCCCGGACAGGGACGCGGGAAGGGTGCGGCGCAGGGCGGACAGCAACGCGTGCCGCGCGCCGGGGTCCGGGTGCGCGGTCACGTTCTCCCTCGGGACGCCGGTGAGCAGGCCCTGTCGTACGCCGAGGAAGCCGCAGATGCGGTCCAGGGTCTCGGCGGGGCGGTCCACGATGTCTCGGTAACGGAAGATCAGCACCTGGTCGCGGGGGAACAGGGTGAACAGGTGGGCGAGCTGCTCGCCGTACCGGCCGAGGGCGGTGTAGTGCCAGAAGTGCGCCCAGCCGGCCGCGATGCGCTCCGGCTCGGCCTCGCAGGCGCGGACGAGGTCGCCGATCGGCTCCAGGCCGGCCGACCAGAGGTGGGTCCAGTTGGAGTGGGCGCGCTCGACCGGGTCCCGCAGGCTCACGATGAGCCGGACGTGCGGGATCGTCTCCCGGATGCGGCGTTGGGCGTCCAGGTCGTACAGGTAGAAGGGGGTGGACTCGCCGGCGAGGGTGCCGGGGGGAGCGGCGGCGAACAGCGCCTCGTAGTCCGCGCGCCGCCAGACGTGTTCCCGGTAGGTCTCGGCGTCGCCCGGTCCGCCCCGGCCGGGCGGTGGCCCGTCGGTGAGGAAGAACTTCGGCTCCTTGATGGGCGACAGGAACAGGTCGGGGTGCGGGTGCAGCGCGGTGTGCAGCGCCGTCGTCCCCGCTTTGGGCACTCCCGCGATCAGGAAATCGGGCAAGGGCACCGTCGTCCTCCCAGTGACGAGAACCGATATTGCCTGATTTTCCTACCAAAAGTGTAGGAAGCCAAGAGGCTCCCGCGATGTCACCGGCGGGCGGGCGAGACGGACGCGGCGGTCTCGTCCCCGGCCGTCCGGCCGCCGCGACGGCCGGGCAGCGCCATGGTGACGGCCGCCGCGGCCAGCGCCGCCCCGCAGCCGACCAGCATCCCGGTGCGGAAGCCGGCCTCCGACGGCAGCGTGTGCGCGCCCAGCCGGATCGTCAGCTGCGACAGGATCACGCCGACGACCGCCGCCGAGACCGTCGTCCCGATCGAGCGCATCAGCGTGTTGAAGCTGTTGGCGGCGGCCGTCTCCGTCCGGGGCACCGCGCCCATGATGAGGGCCGGCATCGCCCCGTAGGCCAGGCCCACGCCGAGGCTGCACACGCAGGTGACGACCAGCATGCCCCAGGCCGAGCCCAGCAGGCCCAGGGAGGAGCCGTAGCCGAACGCCATGACCAGGCTCCCGGCGATCAGGGTGACCTTCGGGCCGCGGGCGGCCGACAGCCGGGCGCCGAGCGGCGAGACCGCCATCATCATCAGGCCCGAGGGGGCCATCCACAGGCCGGCGGCCAGCATCGACTGGCCGAGCCCGTACCCGGTGGCCGCGGGAAGCTGGAGGATCTGCATGACGATCAGCGCCTGGGCGTACATCGAGAAGCCGACCATGATGGAGGCGAGGTTGGTCAGCAGCACCTGCCGCCGGGCGGTCACCCGCAGGTCCACCAGCGGCTCCGCGGCGCGCAGCTCCCACAGGGCCCATGCCGGCAGGATCAGCGCGGCCGCGCCGAGCAGCCCGAGCGTGGCGCCGCTCGCCCAGCCCCAGTCGGCGCCCTTGGAGACCCCCAGCAGCAGGCACACCAGCCCCGCGCCGAGGCCGAGCGCGCCCGGCACGTCCAGCCGCCCGGCCGCGCCCGCGCGGGGCGGCGGGGGAGTGGGCGGCACCAGCACCCGGATCAGCACCGCGATCAGCACGCTCAGCACGGCCGAGCCCCAGAACAGCACCCGCCAGCTCGCGTACTCGGCGACCGCGGCCGAGACCGGCAGGCCGAGGGCCCCGCCGATGCCCATGGACGAGCTCATCAGCGCGATCGAGGGGCCGAGCCGGTCGGGCGGCAGCAGGTCGCGCAGGGCGCTGATGCCGAGCGGGATCAGGCCCATCCCCATGCCCTGTAACCCGCGCCCGACGATCATGGGGCCGAGCGACCCGGCCAGCGAGCAGATCACCGACCCGGCGATCAGCGGCGCGGTGCAGACGAGCATCATGCGGCGCTTGCCGTACAGGTCGCCGAGGCGTCCGGTGACCGGCGTGGCGACCGCGCCGGCCAGCAGGGTGGCGGTGATCACCCAGGAGGCGTCGGAGGCGGTGCTGCGCAGCAGCCGCGGCAGCTCGCCGATCAGCGGCACGACCAGGGTCTGCGTGAGTGAGGCGACGATGCCGGCCACCGCCATCACGCTGACGATGCCGCCGGGCCGGGCGGTGGATGTGGGGCCTCCCACGGTGTTCTCCCGTCGTCGAAGGATGTGCACGCTACACATCATGTGTTACGTACACAATTCATGTAAGGTGCACATATATCGCGAAAGGGGGGATTGGGATGGAAAAGCCCACACATCTCATCGAGTTCGAGACGATGTTGCTCGGCCGGCACCGGCACTACGACCGCAGTGCCCACCTCCTGCTGCGGCGGCTGCACGGCTCGGGCCCGATGTCCATCGGGCAGCTCAGCGACGCCTTCGGCCTGGACGTCTCCACGCTCAACCGGCACACCTCGGCCCTCCTGCGCGCCGGCCTGGTCGAACGCATCCCCGACCCCGAGGGCGGCATCGCGCGCAAGTTCCGCCTCACCCCGGAGGGCGAGCGCAGCCTCACCGAGGAGCGCGAGAGGAACGTGCGCGGCCTGGAGAAGGTGATGGCCGACTGGTCGCCGGAGGACGTCACCGCCTTCGCCGACTACCTCCGGCGTTTCAACACCGACATCGAACGCCTGGCCGGCCGCCCCTGGCCGCGTACCTGAGCCGGGCGTTACCTGAGCCGGGCGTTACCTGAGCCGGGCGTTACCTGAGCCGGGCCGCCCGGCCCCGGACACGCGTGAGGGCCCCCCGCCGGGACGGGCGGGGGGCCCTCACGCGTGCGTACCGGTGTGCGTGTCGCCTCTCGGCGAGGGGCACAACGCGGCTCCAGCCGAACGGTAGTCCGCGAAGGCGATAGGTGAGGCCCGGGGACACTGGGCACACCGGCCACGAGGGATGTAACGGCGGCCGCCGCCGGGATGTTCCCGGCAGATCAGGCGAAGTGCATGACGATGGCCAGGCCGACGAGGTGCGTGACCACCACCACGACCAGCAGCGTGACGAACACGAACTTGGCCGGGCCGTGCTCGAAGTGCTTGCCCTCCTTCAGCGGAGGCAGCTTGGCCTGGCGCTCGGCGATGCGCTCCTCCAGGGGCTTGCGGTGAAACATGAGGTGTCCCTCTTTCGGCGGCCCGGCCACGGGTACGATTTGTGTGGCATCGATTTGCAGGCTATTAGTTTGTACACAAAGTAAGTTACCAGACGGCATCGGAGGCGTACACGCATGGAGCCTGTGACAGAGGCGACAGACCTGCTGGCGCTCGACCGGCAGGTGTGCTTCGCCCTCAGCATCGCCTCGCGCAGCGTGATCGGCCTCTACCGGCCGCTCCTGCAACCCTTCGGGCTGACCCACCCCCAGTACCTGGTGATGCTGGCCCTCTGGCAGCACGAGCCGCTGTCGGTCAAGGAGCTGGGCGAGCTCCTGCAGCTCGACCCCGGCACGTTGTCCCCGCTGCTCAAGCGGCTGGAGGCGCTGGGCTACGTCCACCGCGAGCGCAACAGCAAGGACGAGCGCGCCCTGGCCGTCACCCTCACGCCCGCCGGCCGGCAGCTCAGAGCCGAGGCGGAGAAGATCCCGCCGGCCATCGTCGCCCGGCTTGGCATGGACCTCGACGAGCTCCAGGACCTGCACGCCGCGCTGATGCGACTGATCGCCGCGGCCCGCCGCGACACCTGACCCGCCCGCCGCGGCCGCCGCGACACCTGACCCCGCCCTCCATGCGCGGCCGACAAGCAACTTCAGTTGACTATGGCGCCGATAGTCAACTACGGTTCCTCGCGTTCGCGGATCCCCTTCGTGTCGCTGGAGGCAGCATGTCCATGGTTCACGCCGATCGTCCGAGGTTACGGCAGGAGCTCGACCGGCTGGTGGCCGACGACCGCGGGCCCGGCGTCGTGGCCGAGGTGCGGGACGGCGACGACCCGCCGTGGTTCGGCGCCGCGGGCGTGGCCGACCTGGAGACCGGCCGCCCCCGCGGCCCCGGGGAGCACTTCCGCATCGGCAGCTTCACCAAGGCGTTCGTCGGGACCGTCGTGCTGGGCCTGGCGGCCGACGGCGACCTGGCCCTGGACGCCCGGTCACCACCTGGCTGCCTGGCGTCGTCGAAGAGTACTTCCCCGGCGCCGACGCCGCCCGCATCACCCCGCGGCTGCTGCTCAACCACACCAGCGGCCTGCCGGACGCGATCCCCGGCCAGGAGACCCCGCCCGCCGGGGAGCCGGGCGGGCGGTTCGTCTACTCCAAGGTCAACTACAACCTGGCCGGGATGATCGTCGAGGCGGCGTCCGGCTCGACGCTGGCCGAGCAGATCGACCGCCGCGTCGCGGCCCCGCTGGGGCTGACCGGGACGTACCTGCCCGCGGCCGGCCAAGGACTGCGCGACCCGCACGCCCGCCACTACTCCGGCCAGGACGAGACCGGCCAGGAGACCGTCCGCCACGACGTGACCGACGCCGACCTGTCATGGGCCTGGGCCGCCGGCGGCATGGTCTCGACCACGGCCGACCTCCACCGCTTCCTGGCCGCCCTGCTGGGCGGGCGGCTGCTCCCGCCCGCCCAGCAGGAGGAGATGTTCACCACCGTGCCCACCGTGCCCACCGAGGGCGCCGGCTGGGTGCCCGGCGCCCGGTACGGGCTCGGCGTCTACTCCCAGCGTTTCCCGTCCGGGGTCACGCTCTGGGGCGGGGGCGGCTACATCCAGGGGTCGATGACGTACGCGATGGGCGACCGGCAAGGTAACCACACCCTGGTCGCCAACGTGAACGGCGACTGGGGCGACTTCCTGGCCACCTGCGCCGACCTGTTCCAGGCCGAGTTCGGCTGACGGCGCGGGCCCCACCGGCTCAGACGAGCCCGGGGACGGCCACGTCGGCCGTCCTGACCTCGCCCGTCCGGCCGGCGAACATCTCCGCCATCCGCTCGACGCCCGGGAACACCGCGACCGTCATGAACAATGTCCGGCCGTCCCGGCCGCCGAGCGCGGCGGCGAAGCAGGCCCGGTCGAGCTCGATCCGGTCGGTCACCTCGCCGCCCTCGCGCACCCGTACGCAGGCGGCCCCCTGTTCGTCGTCCACCTGGGTCCAGATCGCGCCCTCGGCGTCCATGCAGATGCCGTCGCCGCCGACGGGCGCCCACACCCGGCGGCCGGACAGCCCGCCGTCCGCGCCGATGTCGAACGCCGTCAGCCGCCGCGTCCAGGACTCGGCGACGACCAGCGTGGAGCCGTCCGGGGTCACCGCCATCCCGTTGGGGAAGTACAGGTCCTCGGCGACCACCCGGGCCTGGCCGCCGGGGCCGACCAGGGCGATCACGCCGGGCGCGAAGCCGGCCCGGCCGAAGTCGAAGCCGACGCAGTTCACGTAGATCCGGCCGCGGCCGTCCACGACGACCTCGTTCGGCCCGGCCGGCAGCTCGCCCAGGTCGGCGTGGACGGACGTCGTGCCGTCCGGCTCCACGCGCAGCAGCTCGCGCTCGCCGGTCACCAGCAGACGGCCGTCGGGCAGCCAGGCGAGGCAGAACCCGGCGGGTTTCGGGCCGCGGCCGACCACCTCGCGCTCGCCGTCCGGGCCGACGGCGACGATCTCCTGCACCCCCCAGTGGGAGAACCACAGCCTGCCCTCGTGCCAGCGCGGCGACTCGCCCACGCACAGCCCGGTCACCAATGTCTTCGTCTCGGTCATGTCGTCATGCCTCCTTCTGCCCCCTACACGAAGGGCGGGGGCCCGGATCGACATCGCCGGGGAGAAAAGATGCGCGCCGGATCTACAGGGCGGCGCGGGCGCGCTCGGCCAGCGCGGCGCGGTCGATCCCCGCCAGGGCCAGCGCCCGCGGGACCGTGCCCACCTCGGCCTGCAGGACGCCGAGCAGCACGTGGACCGGCCGCAGGTCCTTCTTGCGATGGGCGGCGGCCAGCCGCTCGATCGCCAGCCTGACCGACGCCCCGAGCTGCGGGCGCCGCTCGGGGTCGGGCGTCGAACGCAGGTCGAAGGCAGCCGCCGACACCCCGGCCGCGGCCAGGCTGTGCTCGAACTCCCGCCGCAACGCCGCCCGCAGCCCCGCCTGGTCGAGCCCGGCCGCGGCCAGGACCGCCCGCGCCGCGGTGTCCTGCGGCGCCGCCATGGCCAGCAGCACGTGGTGGGCCTCGATCGTGGGGGAGCTCTCCGCGCGCGCCTCGGCCTCCCCCCGGATCAGCACGTCGTGCAGGTAGCGGTCGAAGGCGCCGCTCATGCCCGCCTCCGCAGCTCGACCCCGGCCGCGATGAGCCGCTTGGCGTGCTTCTTGTGGACCGCCTGGCGGGTGACGCCGAGCGCCTCGGCCACCTGCGGCCAGCTCCAGCCCGCCCGCAT
>NZ_JBFAOM010000076.1:0-30659 GCF_040675235.1 Nonomuraea sp. NPDC049637 | reverse complement strand
CCTGCAGGGAGTCCACACCGAAAGCCGCCCCGACTTCCTGGTCGCCCAGACCCAGGATCTGGTGGGGACAGCACCAGTCGCCGTTCACGCTCAACTGGTCGAGGCGCGGCGTGCCGAATCTGATCGTCACCGGCCTGCGCGTACCGTCCCCAGCGAGAGCCTCCAGCTGCCGCTCGACGGCGATTTCGCCCAACTCGTACGTAATCTCCATACTCCTAGTCTGCGGGAGCCCCAGACTGGTATCACTTCACATGCTCTCGGTTGCCAACAGGGCGATCTTCACCTGATGTCGACACCCTGTTCCGCCCCCTCGACCAGTACCTTGCCGAGGCGCCCGTCCTGCCGCCCGTCCTGCCGCTCGTTCCATGGGTGTCGCCGGCGGGGCGTGGCGTACGGGGAGGCGCGGGTGGCCGCCCCGACTCCCTGTCGCACAGCCGGGCCTCCGCCGCGTACGAGCGGGGCCGTCATGGATTCCGCCACCGAATGGGCGATCCTGTTCTCGCCTCCAACGCCTACGCCTGGGCGCCGTCCACCAACACGGCGCGTACGGTCGCTGCCCCCTTCGCCGAGATCGGCCTCCTCGTGGTCGACCCCGACGACATCGCCGCCGTGACGCTGACGCAGACCGGCCACGCGAAGGCGACGTACGAACTGACCGGGCCCACCCCGACCACCCCGCCTCAACGCGCGGCGGCAACCGCGGCCGCCATCGGCGAGCGGCGGCGCGGGCCGCGGCCCGGAGTGTGGCGAGGATGCTGGAGATGTGGTTGGCGACCTGGCGCGAGATGGAAGTGCTCCATGAGGTCAGGCGGCTGGTCAGGCCGGTTGTCCACGGGTACTGGGCGCCCTCGGGCTTGCGGCCCGGGACGGTCTCGGCGTTCGCGGTGATGCTTCGGGAGACGGCGGTCACTCCGTGCCGTTCGATCGACCTGGGTGACCAACGCCTCCAGCTATGTGTTCGCGCCGAAGGCGTGAAGGAGGATGCTTCGCCCGGTTTCAGGTCGGCGATGAGCAGGACGACGTCGTCGGGATGGCGCAGCGCGCGCAGGCCCTCTGACGTTGGACGAGGTGGGGCGGACGCCCGGTGGAACGGCGTGCCGCGGCCACCTCACAGTCCGGGGGCTACGATCACCGCGCTGATCGCTGAGCTCAGCAGCAGAGTCGCGCCCAAGATGGGTCCAGCTGATCGGCTGCTCGGTGTGGTCGCATCCTGCTGGCGTGGCGCCACCACACCGAGCGCGACCAACTGGACGACGCCGACGATGGCCACACCGAGGTCGTTCAGAAGCAGTGCCAGGGGCAGGATTTCCTGTGGACCCGCGGGCGCCCCGCGGAGTTGATCGCAGTGCGCGGCCCATTCCTGGATCGCCCGCGCGCATCGGCCGTACTCAGTAGTTCTGTCGTGTTGAGATGGGGTACGCGCAGCATGAACGGCGTTCCACGGAGTCGGTTCACCCGAGCGGCCACGAGGTGTGCGCGCCTGCCGATCCCCAGCAGACCGCCCACCAGCAGGAAAGCCTGCGCCAACACGATCGCCACTCCGGCAGGCTCCGGCGGCTCCAGTGCCACCTCGGCCGCCACCGCTGCCACGAGCCCCCCGCCATGGTCAGCGCCAGCCGTCGCTTGGGCTTCCTGATCCAGGCATGCGCCGCCTCCCACGCCTCACGCGAGGCGAGCGTCTCCCGGGTGCGCAGCCCGGCCACTCCGTTGCGCGTGTCGGTCGCACCGGTCTCGTCATGGAACGGGATCAGCACCAAGGCCAGAGCCGGGAGAGCGAGGATCGCGGTGATCAGAAGGGCACTTCCGAGGTTGACGCCATCTCGGAAGTACACTCCTACGGCGGGTGACCTGCACATCGAGCAACAGGCTACAGAACTGGGCGAGCCGATCCAGGTCGACGGCGTCGATGACCATGCCGCCCAGGCGAAGGCCCGGCCCTGCCTGGCTTATGCGCTCCCTCGCTCGTGTGCTTCTCGCTCATACGCCCCTCGCCCCGTCGATGCGTTCGCGCAGCAGGTCGGCGTGGCCGTTGTGGCGAGCGTACTCCTCGATCATGTGGATGAGCACCCAGCGCAGCGAGAGCCGCCCACGCCAGGCGTCGTGGCCCTCGACGTTGAGGTGGGGCGCTTCGGCGACGTAGGCGTCGGCGAAGGCCACCTCCTCCCGCCAGGCCCGCCATGCTCCGTCGATAACCTCGGGGGCCGGCACGGCGCCGTCGAAGTCGCCGTCGGGGTCCTCGGCGGAGGAGAAGCGGGGCGGCGCGTCCTGACCGGCCAGCACTGCCCTGAACCAGCGGCGCTCGACGTCGGCGAGGTGCCGGACCAGCCCGAGCAGCGACAGCGTGGAGGGCTCCACGGACCGCAGGGCCAGCACGGTGTTCAGGCCCGCGCACTTCAACTTCAGCGTCGCTCGCTGAGCGGCGAGGACGTCGACGAGCATCGTTCGCTCGTCTCCGAAGGCGGGGAAGGTGAACCGGCTGTCGTCCTCGCCACCGAGGATCTCACTTCTTCTCCGGCGGCTCGTGTTGGTCATGTTCTTCAGCCTTTCTGAGTCACGCGAGCAGGGGAAGCCGTTTGGTCAGGGCAGTCACGCGATTACGCCGCCCGAACACGGCGACGGCTACGAGGCTGACGTGTTGCGACGGGGTGGTCTTCAACGCGGCGAGGTGGTCGTCGTAGTCTCGGGCGCGCTGGGCCACCTCGTTGAAGCCCACGGTGATCAGGTCATCCTGGGCTAGGGCGCGGTGGTGCAGCTCTCGTAGTTCGGCGGGAGCGATCAGGACGGCGACCGGGTGTAGGTTCAGGCCCGCCTGCCATCCTCAGCCGGCGTCCACACCGTCGCCGCCCAGCGGGTCGCTCAGGCGGGCGCCCAGGCTGAGCCCGATCGCCGCGGCCGCGTTCACCGCCGGCGGGGGCTTGAGGTCGTCACGAGTTTCGTGGCCATGGGCGTGGTCGATCTTCCTTTCCCGTCACAGAGAAGCGGAGGCCGAGGGAATGGTGTCGAGGCGGCGCCGGGCCAGCCGCGATGCCGCCTGGGCGGGTGTCACCTGCTGACAGTCCGCCGCGTGGAGGAGGTCGGCGACGGTGTTCTCGATGGTCTCGACGCGCTTGCGCGCCTCCAGGGCGGTGCCGTGGTGCGGTTCCATGCTGATCGCGTTGACGACGCCGCCCGCGTTGACGACGTAGTCCGGCACCCACACGATGCCGCGTCGGTGCAGGAGGTCGGCGACGTCCGGGGTGGCGAGCTGGTTGTTGGCGGGTCCGGCGATGGTGGCACAGCGCAGCTCGGGCACGATCTGCTCGGTGAGGACTCCGCCGAGCACGGCGGGGACGAGCAGATCGCCGGCTCTGGCCCGGTCGAGCGGGCCGGCGAAGTGGACGGTCACCTCTCCGCTCCGGCCTTCACCGCGATCAGCAGACGCATGCCGCGCGGACCGGTCTCGTCGCGCCGCACCGCAAGTCCGGCCGCCGCGCATTGGGCGGCGAGCCAGTCGGCGCCGAGGCGGAGCTTGGGGTAGCTGCTGGCCTGCTGGTTCCAGGTGTCCCCGGTACGGGTGTACAGCACGTCGTGGACGAGGACGGTGTCGCCGCCATAGTCCAGGAAGCAGGTGAGCAGTCGATCGGCGGTGCCGCGGACGAGGATGAACCGGTCGGTGCCGGTCAGGGGCAGGGTGAGGTCGCGGTAGGTGATCACCAGCCTCCCTCCCTCGGCGAGGGCTACGGCGATGTCGCCGAGCAGGGCGATCACGTCGTCCTTGCTTGTCAGATGGGTCAGCGTGTCGCCCATGCAGACGATGACGTCCACGTCGCCGGGCTGGGTGATCAGAGGAAGCGCGGTGCGGATGTCGGCCTGGACGGGGCGGATCGCGGGGTCTCCATCTGCTGCGGCGGCCAGCTCGTCGAGCAATGCCTTGCTCGTGTCGACGGCCAGCACGGGAGAGAAGCCCAGCCGGGCCAGGGCCAGGCTCTGGTTGCCCGGACCGCAGCCGAGGTCGACGGCGGTGGCGCCGGAGGCTGTCGGAGCGACGCCGAGGCTGCGCAGCAGGTCGGCTTGCTCGGCGGCCAGGGCGGCCAGGTCGCCGCCGAGCATCCAGGTGTAGTGCCGGGCGAGCAGCCGGTCGTAGTGGTCAGCGGCCAAGGTCATGGGTCTTCCTCACTGTTGTGGATGCGGCCGGGCGCTCCGGTGGCCTCGTGGCGGAGGCGCGCCCGGGCACGGCCAGGTAGGACAGCAGCAACCCGGCAGCGCTGAGCACGGCTCCGGCCAGGCCCGTCCAGCGCAGTCCGGCGGCGGTCACGACGCCGGCGCCGATCATCGAGCCCACCGCGTGGGCGAGCATGAACGCGGCCACGTTGATCGTGACCGTCAGGGTCGGGGCAGCGCCCGCGCGTTGCACGATCAGGGTCTGCAACGGAGCGACGGTGGCGGTGGCCAGCAGCCCGAGCCCGAGCACCGCGGCGGCCGCCATGGGTTTGTGCACGACGGCCAGCGGCAGCACGGCGAGCAGCGCGGTCAGGGAGGCGAAGATGCCGCGCAGCGTCGCCCCCACGGACCGGTCGGCGAGCCGTCCGGCGACGAGGTTGCCCAGCAGGCTTCCCACTCCGTAGGCCAGCAGCAGCCAGGAGACCACGGACGGGGTGAATCCGCTCACCTGGACCAGCATCGGCGCCATGTACGTGAACACCGCGCCGACCCCGGCGAAGCCGACGGCCGTGGTGGCGATGGCCACCAGCACCGGCCGCCGGGCCAGCACCGAGAGCTCTGCGGCGACGCTCGTGAGCTGCGCCGGGACGCGCGGCAGCGTGAACGCGAGCAGTGCCAGGCATGCCAGTGCCAGCGCGGCCAGCACGGCGAAGGGGAAGCGCCAGCCCAGGTTCTGGCCGAGCGCCGAACCGAGCGGTACCCCGAGCAGGTTGGCCACGGTCAGTCCGGAGGTCACGGCGGCGATCGCGGAGCCGGCCCGCCCGGGACCGGCCACGCTGGTGGCCGCGATCAGCGTCAACGCGAAGAACGTGGCATGGCCGATCGACGAGACGACCCGCCCGGCCAGCAACACCGGATAGTTCGGCGCCAAGGCGCTCACCACGCTGCCCACGACGAAGACCGCCATCAGGGCGAGCATGAGCCCTTTGCGCGGCAGTCGCATGGTGGCGATCGCCACCAGCGGCCCGGCGACCACGGTGCCGAGCGCGTAGGCGGTCACCACCTGCCCAGCCACAGCGACCGAGACCCCCAGATCGGACCCGATCTGCGGCAGCAGGCCGGCGGCCAGGAACTCAGCGGTGCCGACGACGAAGACGCTCACGCACAGAGCGGCAAGCACCGGAAACGTTCGCCTCATGCGGGGAGGTTAGACTCTGACATCCATGTCAGAGTCAAATGGAGGCGTCGTGCGTATCGGGGAGCTGTCGTGTCGTACCGGGGTTCATGAGCGGCTGCTGCGTTACTACGAGAAGCAGGGCCTCCTGTGGCCGGAACGAGCGGCCAGCGGTTACCGCTACTATCAGGAATCGGATGTCGACACCGTCCTGCGCATTCGCCGTCTGCTGTCGGCCGGGCTCAACACCGAGACCATCGGGCAGGTGCTGCCTTGCATACGGGTCAAGGCCGGGAACCTGGTGCCCGTCTGCCCGGAGATCATCGACGAGCTGCAACACCAGCGTGAACGCATCACCCGCGCCATCGATGAGTTGCAAGCCTCGCGTGACCTACTCGACGCCGTCATCGCCGCCGCGCCCCTCACCGTCTCCTCGTCGGCCGGCCCCGCCTCCTGACGATCCACCAGGCCCCGTCGAGGCCGGCCGTCCGGCGAGCGTCCGGTTGAGGACCTCGGCGAACTGCTCGGCATGGGGCAGCGTGGGGCGCAAGCTGGAAGCCAGCCCGGGTGTGCACCGGCCGTCGACTTTCTCCGCCTTTCTCGCCTCCACCTTGGACGACACCCGAGACCAGGTCGTATTGGACGCGGGGTGCGGAGCTGGCCTGGTCACTCTGGCCGCCTTGACCGCTGGAGCCCGGCACGTGATCGCTCAGGACTATGACGGGGCCGCGCTTGCCGACACCGCCCGCAACGTCATCCCGTTCCTCGGTCACGAGGCTCGCAAGCGACTCACCCTTTGGGAGGCCGACTGGCGTCTCCTTGCCCCGATGAGCGCAGATCTTCTCGCCGTCAATCCGCCGCAACGTCCCACTACGGGTCCGCACCACCGCGGCAGCCGTCCTCGATCCAACCGCATTGCGAGACCCGAACTGGACCGAACCCCAGCTCATTGGCACCCACACCCGCCGCGCCCGCTAGGACGACGGCCTTGTCGAGTTCGGGCCGGGCAGTGGCGCGGGTGGAGATCTTCTCGAAGAAGATGCGGGTGACGCTGGCGGCCTTGAGGGAGTCGAGTTGGGTGTCCAGGGACTGGCGAACGGTGGAGGCGCGGGCGTAGCCGATCCGCACGTGCCCGGCCGGCTCGGTGCCGGCCGTGGCCGGGCGGGCAGTTCGATCCAGGCCGTGCCCGGCTTGCGGACCGGTGGGGTGGCCACGGTGAGGGCCTTGACGAGTGCGGGCACGAGCCGGAAGCGGGCGGTGTGGTACTGGACGGCCACCTTGCCCTTGCCGGTCCGGCAGGGCGAGCCGGCCGGGGCGGCACAGGAGGTCATCGGGCAGGCGTGGGCCTCCACGCGGAGGTAGTCGTCTTCGCTCACCTCGGAGGTGTGTCATGGGAGCGTTTCAGAGTGCCTATGTGTTTGCACCGACCTATGAAGCAGCGTTTCCTCTGGACACGCCCAGTCGCACGCGACGTTTCATAGGCGGTCGCCTATGAAACATCGAGACGACTACCCGCCATGGTCATTCTCAGGGGTAACTGCTGTCCGCCGGTTCCTCAACCTGATGCTGACCAGCGATCCAGGCCTGACTCAGCGCGCGAAGCCATCCAAGGCAGCAGGAACGGCCTTGGCCATGGTGCTGCTGCCGGTATGCCCCGAGTCGTCCACCACGACGAGCCGGGCGTCGGGCCAGGCCTGGGCCAGTTGCCAGGCGTTCTCCAGCGGGCAACCCAGGTCGAGAGGTGCTCACGCAGCCGTTCCATGTCCGCGACCAGGTGCTGGGTGGTGTTCGTGCTCAGATCGACGGCCGGGTCGCTGGCGTGCGGCAGGCTCCGGCCGCAGTTGCGCTGATCGAACAAGATGATGCGGTAACGCTCGGGGTCAAAGCCGCGGCGTTGATTGGGCGTGCAGCCTCCGCCAGGGCCGCCATGGACGACGAGCGCGGGCTTGCCCTCGGGGTTGCCGCAGACCTCCCAGTAGATGAGGTGGCCGTCGCCGGTGTCGAGGTGCCCGTGGTCGTAGGGTTCGATCGGGGGATACATCGCCCCAAGATACAAGCGCCGGCGCCCGAGTCAGCGGCGCCACTTGCACGCGCTTGCGCTGCCACTGCAATCAAGATCCTTCTCAGCGCCAACGGCTGTCCGCCGGTTCCTCAACCCCGGAACAGTCTCGGCGGGAGACCCCTGCCCGCATCACCTCCGAGCACGACGACACGGCTGCTGACACCAGGCGAGATACCTGCACCAAGCGGTGTGCTTCTGGCGTACTCCGGCCGTACCCCTTCCATGCCATCAGGGGCGGCGGCTATGGCGAGCCCCAAGAGGATGGGGCCCGGTCGGGTGCCAGGGCGGGTTCGGGCGCACGGTCCTGCGGGTTCGTGGTAGGTCGAGGGCGGACCGGCCACCAGACGGCCCGACCGAGCAGTGCGGCGAGTGCGGGGACCAGCACCAGCGACACCACAAGCGCGGAAACCATGATGCCCAGCGTCATCGCGAAGGCGATCTGTTCGTTGCCCGAGGATGTGGCAAGGCTGGCGAAAGAAGCGGCTAGCACCACGCCGGCCGTCGTGATGGCCGGTGTCGTGTGCCGTACGGCACGGGCCACGGCGGCGCGGGCCGGACCTGGTCGCCGCATCTCCTCCCGGATCCGGTCGGTGATCAGGATGTTGTAGTCGGTGCCCAGGGCGACGACGAACAGGAACAACACGAGCGGGAGGGTGAAGCTGACGCCCGGCTTGCCGAGTATGTGCTGGAACAACAGGGTGGCGGCGCCGAGGGTGGCGGCGAAGCCGAGCCCGACGGAGAGCATCAGGATCACCGGCGCGAGCAGGCTGCGCAGGAGCAGCAGGAGGATCAGCGCGATCAGCGCGGCCGCGGCCGGGAACACGATCGTGAGGTCGTGCTCGACGGCCGTCGAGATGTCGGCGATGATCGCCGGGGTCCCGCCCACGTGTGCCGTCGTCCCGGCGGGCGTGTGCTGGGCGACCGCGGCCCTGATCGGTCCGGAGGCCAGGTCGCGGGCCTGCCGGCTCTGCGGGTCCGCGGTCGGATAGAGGTCGATCCTGGCGGCGCGGTGGTCCTTGTTCAGGACGGTCTTCGCGACCTGGCCCACACCCTTGACCTGGGTGAGCGCTCGCGACAGACCGTCCAGCCGGTCTGCGGTGAGGGCGGCGTCGTCCTTGGAGGTGACAAAGACGCTCGTCGGGTCCGACACGCCGGCCGGGAGCGTACGGGAGATCTCGGCCGCGGTGGCTGCGGCGGGGGTCCGGGTGCCGGGGCTGCCCTGGCCGTAGTCCATGCGGATGCCGATCAGCCCGGTGGCCAGGGCGGCGAGTAGGGCGACAGAGGCGGTCAGCATCATCAGCGGGCGTCGCGTGACCAGCTCACCCAGGCGGGCGGCACGGCCCTCGCGCGTCCCGCGCTGCAAGGCCGTCCTGGAGGGCCAGAACATCTTGCGGCCGGTGGCCGCGAGCAGCGCCGGCAGCAGGGTGAGGCTGCCGAGCAGCATCACCAGGATCGCGACGGCGATCGCCGGGCCCATCGAGCGGAACTGCCCGAAGGTCGCCAGTCCCAGCGTGGCGAAGGCGGCCACGATGGTCAGCGCCGCCGAGGTGATCGCGGTGCCCACCCGGCCGGAGACCTGCCCGGCCACCTCGCGCGCTGACTGCTCGGGCCTGGCCCGCAGTGCCTCGCGGAAGCGGAACAGCAGGAACAACAGGTAGTCGATGCCGATGCCGAACAGGACCACGTTGATCAGTCCGGGGGTGCTCGCGTCGAGCTTGAGCCCGGTGATCATCGCGGCGCCCGCGACGGCGCCCGCGGCCACGAAGCCGATCAGGGCGACCGCGAGCAGCGGCAGCAGGGCCGCCAGGACGCTACGGAACACCAGCACGTTGAGGAGGATGATGAGCCCCATGATGAGCCCGCCGCCGACCGTCGTGGCGGTCTTGCGGGAATCGACGGTGTCGACGGCGTCGGCGAGAGGTCCGGTGAAACCGGTACGCATGCCCGCTTCTGAGAAATGCGTCCGGGCGGCGTCCCTGAACGTCCGGTAGACACCCTGGACGCCCTTGTCCGCACGATTGCCGATCAGCTCGACGGAGAGCAGCTCGAAACCGCGGTCGGGCGCCGTCATCGCCGGGGCGATCGTGGGGGTCTGGGAGCGGTCGGGGACCAGGTACTGCTGCGGACCGTCGTCCTCCCTTGGCATGATCACCCGGCGCTTGGCCAGCTTCGCCGCCTCGGCCTCGATCCGCTTCTGGTCGGCGGCGCTGAGGGCCTTGCCGTCGGAGCGGGCGACCAGCACCGTCACCGTGGTCGCGTCGGGATTCACCCCGAACCGCTCCTTGGCGATGTTCAGGGCGGCGGCCGAGTCGTAGCTGCGGGGCAGGAAGTCCCCGGTCTGGTTCTGGGTGACCCGGTCGAACAGGGTCGGGGTCAGGGCGCTCAACGCGACGCCCAGCACCGCCCAGAGGGCAATGACCTTCCATGGGTGTCTGGTGGAGTATCCGGTCAGGGCGCGGATCACGACGTGCTCCGGCGGACTGTGGCGGCGCAGAGTGCGTTGTCGATCAGACGGGCCGTGGCCTGGCCCTGCTCCCGCGTGCCGGGATAGGTGGTCCGGGAGACGACCACGCTGGTACGGCCGTCCTGGGTGACGGCGTTGTCGGTGATGAAACCCGGGGTGCCGCCGGGGTGCGTCCAGGCCGTGACTCCGCAGCTCAGTCGCTGCTTGGCCATACCCAGACCGAACTCCCTGCCGGGCACGCCGACGGGGACCGTGGTCATCATCTTCTTCAGCTGTTGCCGCGACAGCACCTGCCCGCCCAGCAGTGCACGCCAGAACCTGGCCAGGTCTTCTGTGGTGGTGACGGCCTCGCCCGCCGGGCCGGCCCAGCCGAGGCTGAGCAAGGTGGAGCGGAACGGGCGCGCGGTTCCGGCGTCCTCGGTGTAGGACTGCGCGTGCGGCTTGGGCAGGAGTGGGGAGTCGCCGGGCAGGGTCGTGTTCCGCAGCTTCAGCGGCTTGATGATCCGGCGTGTCACCTCCTCGCGCCAGGAGTTGCCGGCGGCCTTCTCGATGATCATCCCGGCCAAGGTGTAGTTGATGTTGGAATAGCTCCAGCGGGAGCCGGGGGCGAACAGCGGTCGATGGCCGACGCTGAGCGCCACAAGCCGCCGCGGACTCATGCGCAGGAATCGGTAGGTGCGGTAACCCCGCTGCGTGTGCATCTTCTTCTCGATGTCGCCCACGGAGTCGTGCAGGCCGCTGGTGTGCTGGAGCAGGTGCTTGACGGTGATCGCGCGTCCGTCGTTGCCGTTGCCACGCACCAGCCCGGGAAGCCACCGCTCGACGCTGTCGCCGACGGAGAGCCGCCCCTCCGCCTCAAGCTGCAGAATCACGGCGGCGACGAAGGTCTTGGTGTTGCTGCCCATCCGGAAATGCCCGGCGCTCGGGACCGGCACCTGACGGCCCAGCACCGCCGTACCGCTGGACGCGGCCAGATCGGCGCGGGGCGAGCGCACCCGAGCCTGCACGCCCAGCGTGCCGGCGTCGCGGATCGCGTCCAGGTCCGCTTGCAGGGCCGCCCGGTCGTAACCGGGGGAAGACGCGTGCGCCGGGCTCATCACCAACACACCGGCCGACACGGCCACGGCCGCTGTCACCATGACCGCAGAAAATCGACGCCGGCCAACACTCATTCTTGCCTCCTGGCAGATGCACCTGGTGCCGGGGGTTCCCGGCCGGTATCCAGACCATCAGTCAGAAGAGCGGCAAACCTCCTGGCAGCGGATGATCCTGACCGGGGCCCTGGGGCCCTCTCCAAGGCCGCGACCAGGACCGTGGTCCTGGTCCAGGTCCGCGTGGTGAGAGCATCGCAGCCGCTGTGCAACCCTGGTCCGGGGGCCAAGAGGCCTGATACAGGGGGAAGTCAGACATGTCCAGGAGCCGGTACGTCGGGTCCGGCGATGCTCGGGAACTGCCGTGGAGCCGTAACGACGCCCTCGTGACCGGCGGCGCCTGCGTGATGAACCTGCTCAGTTACGTGTTCTTCAACGCCTCCGACGGCCCGCACACCGTGAGCGTGACCGGGTTCCTCTTCGTCGCGGTGACGGCACTGCCGCTGCTGGCCCGGCGCCGCCACCCGGTGGCGGTGCTCGCCGCCGTCCTGGCACTCGACGCGACGGCCACCCTGACCGTGCCGCTGCCCCGGCACTTCGGCGCCGTTCTGGTGGTCGCCCTGTACTCGGCGGCCAGGGCCTGCCCCGGCCGCGTGACGGCGCTCGCGGCCGTCGTCACGGTGGCGGTGACGCTGCTGAGCCAGAGCGACGGCCGCATTCCGCCTTGGCAGGAGGCGATCACCCCGCCGCTCACCACCCTGATCGTCGTCGGCGCCGCCATGGCGATGAACCGCTGGCAGCGGGAGGTGGACGCCAACCGCAGGCTCCTCGCCGACCGTGCGGTGGCCGACGAACGCCGCCGCATCGCACGGGAGTTGCACGACATCGTGGCCCACCACATCACCACCATGCAGCTGATGGCCGGCGGCGCGCGGGCCAACCTCGCGGAACCGGAGGTGGTCAAGGAAGCCCTGGTCACCCTGGAGTCCTCCGGGCGGCTCGCGTTGCGCGAGATGCGCCAGCTCCTGGACGTACTGCGGGACGGCGACGAACCCGCGGTCGCGCCGTCCCGGCCCCAGCCCGGCATCGACGACCTCGACCGTCTGGTGACCGAATCCCGCTCCGCCGGAGTGCCGACCGAGTTCAGCGTCCAAGGGCAGCGGCGACCGTTGCCGCCGACCGTCGCTCTCACGGTGTTCAGGATCACTCAGGAGGCCCTCACCAACACCCGCAAGCACGCGGGGGCCGCCCACGCGTCCGTGGAGCTGACCTACCGTCAGGATCGAGTCGTCGTCGAAGTGCGCGACGACGGTGGGGACGGCTCGCCGCAGGAGGGGGCGCGCGCCGGCGGATACGGCCTGATCGGCATGCGCGAACGCGTCGCCCTGCACGGCGGCACCCTCACCGCGGGCCCCCAGGCCGACGGCGGGTTCGCCGTGGTCGCCGACCTGCCGCTGACCGCGGACGAGGCCGTCCAGCACGAAGGGGCCCATCGATGACCGCGTCGCCGATCAGGGTGCTGATCGTGGACGATCAGTCGCTGGTACGGCGCGGCCTGTCACTGATCCTTTCCCCCGACCCCTCCTTCGAGGTCGTGGGAGAGGCCGAGAACGGCGCGCAGGCCGTCACCCTTGCCCGCCAACTACGCCCCGACGTCGTGGTGATGGACATCAGGATGCCCGTTCTCGACGGGGTCGGCGCGACCAGGGAACTCGCCTCCACCGTGCCCGGCAGCCGGGTCCTGGCCCTCAGCACCTTCGACATGGACGACTACCTCGTGGGCGCCCTGCGCGCCGGAGCCTACGGGTTCCTGCCCAAGGACAGCTCACCTGAGGACCTGAGCGCGGCGATCCGCACCGTCCACGCCGGCGAGGCCGCCGTCGCGCCACGCCTGCTCACCCGGCTGATCTCCACCTACGTACGGGCGCCTCACGGCACCCGGCCGACACCCACGGGCCTGGACGAACTCACGCCCCGCGAGGTCGAGGTATGGCGGCTGATGGCCACGGGCCTCGACAACACCGAGATCTCCCGCGCCCTCGGCCTCAGCCTCTCTACCGTCAAGAACTACATCACCAGCATCTTCGACAAGCTCTCCGTGCGCGACCGCGCCCAGGCGGTCATCGCGGCCTACGAATCAGGCCTGGTCACCGCCCGCCAGGTAACCGGGAACCCGCCTACCGGATAGCGCGGCCTGCCGATGCGGATGCTCTCACACCACCGCGTCGCCACCGTCCACGACCAGGTCACCGCCCGTCACCCAGACCGACTCCGCCGAGGCCAGGAAGACGGCGGCGCCCGCGAGGTCCTCCGGGGTCCCGCACTGGCGGGATTACCGTCGGATACTGCCCTGAGCTGGGGCTAGTGTCATCCACCTGAAATTCGTCGGCAATATTGAGCGAGGGATTCGAGGATCTCCTCGGCTGCCTTGGTCCACGCGAGCCGGCTTGGGGGCCTCGTTCCACTGGTCCATCCAGGCGCGGATGTCCACGCAGGCCCGTGCCGCCGGGCTCGGCTCGTGAAGATCGTGCAAGATCCAGGGCCGGAGCCAGAACACGGCGCAGCCGCAAGAACGGCCAGCCAAAAGCGGAACAACGCCGCCTGAATCGTCCCGGGTTCGGTGGAGACTTGATCTCTTGAGAGGATCGAGTCCATGCCAGGTAAGTCTCCCTATCCCGCCGAGCTGCGCCGTCGAGCGGTGCGGATGGTCGCCGAAGTACGGCCGGATTACCCGACCGAGTGGGCCCCCATCAACGCGGTCGCGACCAAGCTCGGCATCGGCACTGTGGAGACATTGCGCACTTGGGTCCGCCAGGCCCAGACCGACGAGGGCAGCCGGCCAGGCCGCACGACGGACGAGTCGGCCGAACTGAAGCGGCTGCGCCGGGAGAACGCCGAACTGCGGCGGGCGAACGAGATCCTGAGGGCCGCCTCGGCTTTCTTCGCGGCCGAGCTCGACCGGCCACACACGCACTCGTGACCTTCATCGACCAGCACGCCGAGGTGTTCGGTGTCGAGCCGATCTGCCGTGTCCTGACCGAGCACGGCTGCCCCATCTCCACCAGCACCTACTACGCCGCCAAGAACCGACCGCCCTCGGCCCGGGCGGTGCGGGACGCCGAGTTGGACGAGCACATCGCTCGCATCCACGCTGATAACTACGGCGTCTATGGTGCCCGCAAGATATGGCACCAGCTGCAACGGGAGGGGCATCGGGTGGGCCGCTGCACCGTCGAGCGGCGCATGCGCGTCCTGGGCCTGCAAGGCGCCCGTCGCGGGAAGAAGGTGCGAACCACGACACCCGACCCCGGGCATGAGCGGGCCGGCGACCGGCTGCAGCGCGACTTCACCGCCCAGCGGCCGAACGCCGCCTGGGTCGCCGACTTCACCCACGTTTCCGCTTGGTGCGGGGTGGTCTACGTGGCCTTCGTCGTCGACATTTACTCCCGGGCGATCGTCGGCTGGGCCGCCTCACTCACCAAGCACACCACCCTCGTACTGGATGCCCTGGACATGGCCCTGTGGCGGCGCAAACGCGCCGGCCATCCGGTCGAGCAGGGCTTGATCCATCACTCGGACGCGGGAAGTCAGTACACGTCTTTCCGGTACACCACGCGCCTGCTGGCGGCCGGGATCGACGCCTCCATCGGCACCGTCGGCGACGCGCTCGACAACGCCCTGATGGAATCGCAGATCGGCCTCTACAAGACCGAGTTGATCAAGCCCCGAGGCCCCTGGCGCAGCCTGGCCGACGTCGAGCTTGCCACCGCCGAATGGGTCGCCTGGTTCAACGCCACCCGCCTGCACTCAGCGATCGGTCACCTACCACCAGAGGAGTTCGAAGGTCTCTACTACGCTCAACACCACCCCAACGAACCCATCGCAATCAACCGCTGAGGTCTCCATCAAATTCGGGGCGATTCATCTGGCTCCTTGAACGACCTGTGAGGGGATGGCCGTCGTCGGGCCGGCGTGACGGTCAGAACTGTGACGGTGCCTTGTAGCGGCAAGGCCCCTATCGGGACACGTCGGCGGTGGCGACCAGGCTGTGCACGTTGATCGTGCGGCCGCCCTCGCACACCTTCTGTGTCAGCGCATCCAGCCACACGAATGTGTACGGGCCGGCGTCCAGCACCCGCGTCCGGAACGCCTCGACCTGCTCATCCAGCACCTTGGCCATCTGCGAGACCTGGCTTTGGAGATGTGCTTGATGCCGAGCTGCTCGACCAGCTTGTCGACCCGCCGGGTGACCCGCCGGGTGGAGACGCCGAGCAGGTAGCTGGTGGCGACCACGCTGATCAGCGCCTGCTCAGCCCGGGCGGCGCCGCTCCAGGAGCCAGTCCAGAAAGTAGGAGCCCGACCGGAGCTTCGGGATCGCCAGCTCGATCGTTCCGGTGCGGGTGTCCCACTCGCGGCTGCGGTAGCCGTTGCGAGAGTTAGTCCGTTCGCTGCTGCGCTCGCCATAACCGGCTCCCCACAGGCTGGCGGCCTCAGCCGACATCAACGCTTCGGCCATGGTCTTCACCATGGATCGCAACAGATCCGGGTCGTCGGTCTCGATCTGCCGCGCCAGTCACTGCCCGGGCGTCACACTGTTGTCCGCGGCCATCACGTGCTTTCTTCGATCTTGGTTTGCGCCTACGAAGGATCACGCGATGGCCGTCACCATTTCACGGCGCCACGCCTCTTGAACAGGTCAAACTCGTACACCACTCCCGTGGACGCAACCCACCGATCCACGGGTGGCCGCGCGACGAGACCGGTGCGGGATCCCCGGACGGGAGCGGCATCGTCCCAAGTGGATGATGGCGGTGGAGATGCTCGATGCGCTGATCGAGCAAGGGCTGCGGCCTCCGCTGGTCGTGGCCGATGCCGGTTACGGCGACAGCACTCAGTTCCGCAGCGCCCTGGACGAGCGCGGGATCGGCTACATCGTGCAGGTCAAAGGCGACGCCCTCGCGCACACCCCAGACGCGGTCGCAGTGCCCCGGGTCTGGTCCGGCCGAGGCCGGCCTCCCACCCGGACCGGCCTGCGTTACCCCGACACCGCCGTCAGCTTGGCCGGACACGTCCGGGCCGCCGGCCGCGACGCCGCGGTCACGCTCACCTGGCGCGAAGGCTCCAAGGGCGCCATGAGCTCGCAGGTCGTCTTCCTGCGGGTGCGCCCGGCCGGGCACCGCATCGCTCGCGCCGACGACGGCACTCTGCCTGAGCGGTGGCTGATCGCGCAGTGGCCCGACCACGAGGACCAGCCGGTCAAGTACTGGCTGTCCAGCCTGCCTGCCGATACCGAACCAGCCGACTTGATCCGCTACGGCAAGATCCGCTGGCGGATCGAGCACGACTACCGCGAGCTGAAGACCGGCCTGGGATTGGACCACTTCGAAGGCCGATCCTGGACCGGCTGGCACCGCCACGTCACCCTCGTCACCGCCGCACGCCTGTTCATCACCATGCTGCGACTCGACCCAAAAGCGGCTGCGCCGGTCTGACCCTCTACAAGGTCATCCGCGAGTTACAACTGCTGCTCGCGACCTGGACCGGCGCATGCCCTACCTGCCATCGAAGGCTGAAACCGTCACGCCGCAGCAGGCATAAGCAAACCTAACAAAGCACTACTAGCCGATCCAGCCATTGCCGATCTTCACCGGTTGCTGGCTGCTGTAGCCGCGTTTGCTCTCGCCGGGGTAGAGCCACAGGTCCCAGGTGTCGTAGTTGATGGCGATGATGTCCTGGTGGCCGTCGGCGTCCCAGTCGGCGACGCTCGCGACGACATACCGCTGCCAGCCGTTGCCGATCTGGACCCGGGGTTGGCTGCTGAAACCCCGGATACTTTCACCGGGGTAGAGGATCAGCAGATCGTTTCCGGTGCCGTTGCCGATGACGTCCTGGTGGCCGTCGCCGTCCCAGTCGGCCACCCATCGGATGTAGCGGAGGACGCCGGCCATGACGACTCCCACCCTTGGCTGGTTGCTGTAGCCGCGTTTGCTCTCGCCGGGATAGAGCCACAGGCCGTTGCCCTCGTACTGCGCCAGGATGTCCTGGTGGCCGTCGCCGTCCCAGTCGGCCAGCCCGCGGATGTGGTAGCCGCCCCAGCCGTTGCCGATCACCACGGGTTGCTGGCTGCTGTAGCCGCGCTTGCTCTCGCCCGGGTAGAGCCACAGCAGGCCGGTGCTGCGCTGGATGGCGAGGATGTCCTGGTGGCCGTCGGCGTCCCAGTCCGTCATGCCGCGGACATAGAAATCGTTCCAGCCGTTGCCGATTCTCACCCGTGGCTGAAAGCTGTAGCCGCGCCTGCTCTCGCCCGGATAGAGCCATAAGTAGCCGGTGCTGCTGTCGATGGCGATGAGGTCTTGGTGGCCGTCGCCGTCCCAGTCCGTCACGCCTCTCAGGGAGATGGTGGGAGTCGCGGTCGCGTGCGCGGGCGTGGTGGACGCCAGCGCGACGACTGTCGCGAGGAGGATCGTTGCGGCACGACGGGTTTTCGATGGGCGTTGAGCTGATCGCAGCACGTGTTCCTCTTTCTGTGCTGGAGCGACGGGTCTGCGCCGAGGATCGCATTCGCCGTTCCAGGTGTCGAGCGGCAGGGGCTGCTCACAGTCGCGGCGGCGGCTCCGGGCGAGCGGGTGCTCGCCGACTTCGATGTAGCCGGAGAACAGGCCGATCACACAGAAAGGCGCACTTCATGCCCTTCTGCGGGGTGGGCGTAGGCGTTGATCGTGGCAACCGGAGCCACGAAGGTCCGGCTGTTCTTCTTGTTCCAATCCCATCGCTGATTGACCGGAACGCTGCTGCGCAGGACAAAGCCCTGGCCGCACGGGTTGGCCGTCGTGACGGATGCCTGAGCCGGGGAAGTTGGGGGGCAGACCAAGTACGAGAGAAAGGGGCAGTGACGCCTATGACCTGTGACGTTGCCCGTTCGATTTCGGGTTCCCCGGCCAGGAGGGCCTTTGAGGCTGCGTACAGAATTGAGCGGTAGAGGGGCCTTTGTCCGGCCAATGCGCCACCATGTGGCTGGACAAAGGGCCCCCAGGCGGCGCCCAAGGGGCGGGCCGCGCGCTCGGCGGGGCCGCGGCGGTGATGGTTACAGCAGGCCGCCGCCGCGGTGGACGACGTGGAGTTTGCCGTCGTACGCCGCGGCGGCAGGGCGTTCGACGGAGGTGGCAGCGGGACTGAGGGGGTGTCGGTGCTCCAGCTGGTGCCGTTGAAGCTCGACCAGTAGAGCTTGGTGTTGCGATTGGTGTAGCTGCCGCGGTGGACGACATACAGCTTGGTCCCGGTGCCGTCGTTGAAGACCGTCAGGGAGGGTGAGACGGCACTGTTGTGGGTGCCCAATGGGACGGAACTGCTCCAGCTGCCGCCGCCCATGATGTTCCGGCGCGCCCAGTAGAGTCTTTCGTCGGAGTCCGGGCCGCGGAAGACGCAGTACAGCTTGTTCTGGAACACGGCGAGTGCCGGACCGTCCGCGCTCTTCTGGTCCCAGGCGTTGCCGTGGTACCAGCCGTTGCCGTTGTAGTACACCGTATGCAGGAGCACGCCGAGCCGTGCGTAGTCCTCCGCCGTCCCTTGGCTGCGATCATCCAGTCCCAGCATGCCGGACTCGACGTCCCAGAAATGAGCGATGAAGTGCTCGCCCGGCGCCAGCAGCGCGCTGGCCTCGGCGAGCTGCCCGGCGATCGAGGAGCGCGGATCTTGACAGTCCTTGGTGGAGCAGCGGCCGATGAACGCGATTTTGGCCGGGCGGGTGCTGACGGCGGCCCGGTAGCCGGGCAGGTCGCTGAGGTCGATCGGGGCGTCGAACATGTGAGGCCGATCCTTGCGCTGGTCGAAGGGATACCGATGAGCCCTCCTGTTGCCGGGGAGGGCATCACCCCCACATGCGTGGGGAGCATCCCCGCGAGCGCGGGGCCGACAGGCCGCCAGTGAGGACAGCCCAAGCTGTCGCGACACACCCGACGTGGGAGGCATCGTCACGACCGCAACGGCGTCTACCGTGCCATGCGGAACACACCTGCGGCAAGGGGCATCCAACTGGCGAGAGCAGGCCTGCCTGCCGATCACCTGAGCCCTGCCCACCCCGAGCACATCCGGGCGCGGGCGGCGCCGCTTGGGTAGGGTCTGCGCTACTTGGGAGGCAAACACATGCCCGGATGGGACGAGACGGTGGCGGCCACCACCGCCAGCGAAGTGAGCAGGGCTCTGCGGGACCCGGCGCGGCGCTGGCTGGACCTGGCCGTGCCGAGCTTCCCCGCGGCCGCGGAAGAGCTCATGGCGTGGCTGGACGACCCCCGTGCCTTCGACAAGGAATTCCATCCGGCAGCGT
Source organism: Nonomuraea sp. NPDC049637 (assembly GCF_040675235.1). Classification (NCBI taxonomy): domain Bacteria; kingdom Bacillati; phylum Actinomycetota; class Actinomycetes; order Streptosporangiales; family Streptosporangiaceae; genus Nonomuraea; species Nonomuraea sp. NPDC049637. The sequence continues at coordinate 11,405 of NZ_JBFAOM010000076.1, read as the reverse complement.
TCAACTCGGCGATGCAGGACTACGATCACGCGGCCAAACAGGGCCTGGGCACGAAGGCGAAGAATGTCCTGAGCGCAGAGCTGGCGCATGTCCAGCGTGTGCTCACGCCGTTACGCGCCGGTGGCTGGTCGGGCGACCGGGCACCAGCCACATCCGCACTGCGCGCGCTGCTCGGCAAGCTGGACGATCACACGGTGCTCCGGGCGGCGTGGCGGGATCTATGGTCCAAGATCGACAAAAAGCAGACGTCGGCCGAAGCCATCGCGCCCCTTCGGGACGTATTTCTCGAGCTCGCACGCCGAGCAGGTCACTCCCTCGAGTTCGGCAGCGACTTCATCGCCATCCTCCAGGGCGTGCTGGCCGATGACAGCTCGGCTGTGACCGCCATGAAGGCCGCCCTCGGCGACATCCTCCCGGTCGAAGCCGGACGGCAGGATAAAGATTCCCCTGCCGCGGCCGGCCTGACGATCGATGAGCGGAACGCCCTGTGCGAGCGCTTTCTCGCCCTCCCCGCTCCAACGAGCTGGCACGTGGTCTGGCTGGTCTACGAAAGGGCCAGCATGCCGGTCATCTTCGCCGAACTGGGTGACATCTCCTTCTTCTCCAGCGAGTACGTGCCCGACGACGCGCAGGCCGCCTCGGCCAAGTGCAGCTCATACGCCAGGAACTGGACCACGACGGACGGCAAGGTCCTGGCCGAGATGCCCCACCGGCAAGGCGTGGTCAACGTTCGCGTCTTCCTCCCTGCACGCTTATACGCCGATCCGGTTACCGTCGCCCGCGACCATGTGGACGCGCTGGTCGCCGTCGGAAAGTTCCACGCCGGCATCGGGCACGGCGACTGGCACCTGGCCGAGGGCCACACCCACATCGGTCACGGGAGCTCTTCGGAACGGTACTTCCGGCTCGGCGCCGATGCCGCGCAACAGCATGTGGATCACAAACGCCGGTCGGTGGTGTTCAGCGCGATGGAGGCGTTCTGGAAGCAAAAGGACGGCTCGCCTTCCGTGGACGAGGACCGTCTGGCCGAAGCAGTCGAGCTGCTGCGCTGGTGGCAAGCCGCCCAGGAACAGGCCCCGTTGGCACGCGTGATAGCGGACGTCCGGGTGATCGAAACCGCCTCCTCACGCATCGGCCCCGGGAAGTGGCAGCAGCACCTGACCATGTTCCTGAAGCCCGTTTGGATCGTGCACTCCATGCACGGCCACCTGCGCGACACCCTGCATGAGGCTCTCGGCGGCGCATCGGATGGACTCGGCCCCCAAGCTCGCGAGCGACGCCAGGCGGTGGCCGCCGTGACGCGACGCACTGACGATTTCCCCTGGATCGGGCTGGTTCCCGGCACCACCCAGGCCGCCTTGACCGAGTTGCTGGACATCTACCCCGAACACCATCACACCCGGCGTCGCCTGCGCACCCTGGCCAGCCGCTTGGGCAACCATGACGCCTTCAACGAGTGGCGCGCATCGCTCGACACCCGCTGGACGCATCTGCTCGACAGGCTGGTACGCACCCGCAACGCGATCACCCACGGCGGCCCCGCGACCGGCGGCGCCGTACGATCCGTCGCCTTGTTCGCCAGCCAGCTCAGCGCCTGGGAGGTACAGCTCGCCCTGGAGGCCGCCTTGAAGAACATCAGCCATGAAGCAGCTCACCAGGACTTCAAGGCCGACAACGACCTCCTCAGCACGATCCACAACGCGGCCACGCCCGGGGATGTGCTCCACGATTCCGCAGTGCCGTCACCTCCCCCGCGTAGGTTACCGCTGCTCCAGGACGGCTGATCCTGGCCTTCAAACGCCACACCGTTCGATCGCGCCTTGGTCAAAGATCGATACCGCTCTCCATCGGTTCGCCGAGCTTTCACGCTTCCAGCTTTCCTGAGGTGTGGCTATTACGCCATGAGGGCGAACGTGACCGCTGGCAGCACATGCGCGAGCACCACGGCGGTCCCCGCCGACACCCCTGTGTGGAAGCTGATCTTCCACCACAAGGTGATCGACCCCATCACCAGCACCCACACCAGCATCACGGCCGCCGACGCCGTCACAACCCCAGGAGCGTCCAACACCGCGAGCACGGCCAGGCCCGCCACCACGGCGGCGAACCCTGCCGCCATCGGCCCCTTCCTCGACGCCCGCTCCACCAGGTGAATCGAATCCAGGCGGCCCCGCCGCACCCCGACCGCGATCACGGCCGCGGGGACGCCCGCGCACAACGCCGCGGCCAGCAGCCCCCACGCCAGTCCCCGCCACCCCTCTGCGAGCAGCCCGGCCGCCGGCGGCATGGCGATCGCCACGTACTGCGGGGCGAACACCTCCGTCACCGCGCGCGCGACAGCTTCACCACGTCGGGCCGCCTCTCCAGCCGCTTCCACGCCTTCCACACGCTGATCAGCCATTGCGCCTTCTCGGCGATCTCTGAGCCCTTGGACGCTCGAGGGAATGCTCCCTCAAACTGGTCAGGACGTGGTTGCACGCGTGTGCGGGTTTCGGGATGGTCCTTGAGCGTTACCACTGCGTCCGTCGTGCCGGGCGCCTACGATGGCGGTGTGCGACTCCAGCCCAAGGCGATCCGCCCGGCGCCACCACGGTGGCGAGCGGTGACGTGGCCCCTGGCGTGTCGCGCGCTGCTCATGGTGGTGATTGCGTTCTTCACCACAGTCTTCTCGCCCCCTGCCGGCAGGGCTGAAGCGCTTCCAGCGTCTCCGCTTGTACGCCAGTAACAGCGCTCTTCCTCGCCTTTGCCTTGGGCAGGGCGGGCTGGTGTGCCGCCATGGAGGAGCGCCGCAGTGGCATCGCCCGCCTTGCCCTTCCGGATCGGAAGAAGAGGGCGCATGCAGTGATCAACCTTATGCCGGACGCCCCGCTCTGGCTGCAGATCGTCGCCGCTGGGGGTATCCCTTGGGCGCTGGGGCGTTCCCTTGCACAGATCGCCAAGGAAACCGTCCCGGCTGGTAGTAGGGATCGAAAGGAGCTCTGGGAAATGCTCCTTGAGCACCGCCGGGCAGTAGTGGCGGCCCGCCGGGCGCATCGTAAGGCGAGGCGCCAGGAACGTCATGAACGGCGCCAGGACCGACGTGCGGAACGTGCGCGGCGGCGGCAGCTCCGATGGCAACGCCAGATCGAGACGCGAATCTGACGTTGATCCGCGCCATCGGCGCCGACAGTGGAGCGGGGTGACCTTCGGTTCGGGCAGGTTCAGCCGCTTGCGCAGTTCCTAGTTTCCGGGGTGAGCTGGCGGACCGCCCGGAGCAAGGCGGCCGGAAGGTGACCACCTTCTCGCTCAGCAGCGGCCATGACATGGATGTCGCCGCTGCTGAGCCCGCTGATCGATGATCTGTGCACGTGATCGGGCTAGGGAATGGGCCAGCGCCGACCTGCAGCTTGCGGACGTCAGCCTGTGACAGCACACCCGCGAGCGGCCCCGCCGAGGGCCAACAGGGAACATCGGCCAGCTGAAGAAGGCGGCAGCTCAGTGGCTCAGCCGGTGCGGGGCCTGGCCTGGTGCGGACGAGCGGATCCTCCGCGATGGCGGCCGTACGGCGTTCGCCTCGGGGGTTGCACGGTTCCCCATGCCGGCTAGAAATGCCAGATCGTGGGTTCGGCCAGTTTGTAGCAGATGTCCTCGCGGCCCCGCAAGCAGACGTTGCCGTTCAGGTACCCATCGGACCCAGGGCCCATCGTGTCCTTGAGGGGGCCGACGCTAGGACCTAAGAGTGGATTGCGCCCTTTCCAGTCTTTCGACGTTGCGGTGAGTGTGCGGATCTTCCACTAGCCGCTGCCGTCGCGCCCGCTTAGTGACAGCCAGAGTTCCTTGATTTCAGGTATGCGCTTCCACCTGGGGTTGATGCTGAGGATGGCGCATTTGGCGCGCCCCAGGCTGTATCCCTTGATCGTGCCGATCGGCTGGACCCGTCTGCCGGTCTGGGGCTGGAAGCTGTAGAGCATGTCGATGGGTGCGGTGATGCGGAGGGTGTAGCCGAGGCCGCATGGGTTGACGCTCGCGGAGGCCGGTGGGCCGAGGATGGCGAAGGGCATGATCAGTGCAGCCGCCAACGTGCTGGTGATCGCCCGTTGTCTTCTCAGGAGTTCTACATGCGTGCCTATTCGCCGCGTGCGTTGTTCGCGCGCCTTCAGAAGGTGGGGTGCGGGTGTCGTGGGATGAGATCGGAACACTGCTCGGCGCCCCGGCGGCTGCAGCCAAGGCGCATCCAGCGAGGAACCGGCGTGCTTTCAGAAGACCTATACCGGCTCGACTCCGGCTCGATCACTCGCCGGTACGACGCTGTCCGGCGGGCATCACAGGAACTCTTGACTACGTCTGTACCAAATAAGGGTTTTGCCCGATTCGGGTGGCCGATAGAAACCGGACGTGGCCACCCTCCCCGACCAGCACGTACGCACCCGCTTGCCAGTGCGGGCGCCGATCCAGCCGATGCTGGCCAAGGCCATGGATCACATCCCCTCAGGGCCCGCGGACGCCTGGGCATATGAGCCCAAGTTGGATGGTTTTCGCGGCATCGTCGTGGTCAACGGCGACCGCGGCGTGGATCTGCACTCCCGGCGCGGCGCTCGTCTCAACGAGACGTTCCCCGAAATCGTCTGGTCGGCGTTCGACCACGTGCCCGCCGGGACGGTGCTCGATGGCGAGATAGTCCGATGGGGTGCGTCCGGTCGCCTCGATTTCACAGCGCTGCACCGCAGGAACATCGCCGGGCGCCGCCGCGCCGCCAGTATGGCGCGAACCGAGCCGTGCCACTTCGCCGCGTTCGACGTGGTTCGCGTGCGTGGCCGGGACGTGTCAGGCCTGCCGCTGCGTGAGCGTCGCGCCCTGCTGGAGGAGCTGTTCGCGCCCATCCCGGCGGCCGGCGTGCTCGCCCTGGGCATGCACACCACCGACGAGGCTGAGGCTCGGATCTGGTACGAGACCTTGCACGTGGCAGGGGTCGAGGGGCTGGTTTGCAAGCCCACCCGCTCCACCTACGACTTCGGCGTCCGAGGCTGGGTCAAGGTCAAACGAAGGACCAGCTCAGACGCCGTCGTTGGCGGATACGTCGGCTCGCCACGGCGGCCGAGCGGGCTTCTCGCTCGGTATGACGCCGGCGGGCGGCTCCGCGTCGTCGGCCGCACCACCCAGCTGTCCAAGCAGGCCGCGGCCGAGCTCGCACCGTTGCTCACGCCAGCCGGCGCCGGGCACCCTTGGCCGCAGACGCTGCCGCCCGGGTGGGCGTCCAGCCCGTACGGCCAGCGTGACCCCATCAGCTATCACCAGGTCCAGCCGACGTTGGTTGTGGAGGTCCTGGTGGACACGGCGCAGGACTACGGTCACCGGCACCGGCACGCCGTCCGGTACCTGCGTGTACGGGCGGATTTGCATCCGATGCAACTGGACCCGATCGACTGAGCAGGCTATTGAGCCAGGTCAGCTTCACCGCGATCACAGTGTCTTCGAGCCAGACGCCTGGCTCTTCCTCGGCTTCTGAGACAGGCGCAACCATGTTGCATTAGAAGTAACACATGGCGGGCTTGTCTCGGCAGACGCGATCTTGATTGTGGCGCGACGAGCCGGACGCGGGCTGATGGCAAATCCACGAGACCTCCGCCGGAGATCACCCGTGCGCGGCAGACAAAGCTAGCGGATAAGAGTCACGAGGGGCAAGTTTGCCTCGATATCACAGATAGCCTTGCCGGGGTAATCCGTGAACAAAGGAAATCCCGCGTGAGCTTCGGCGTAAACCCAAGCTCCGACGTTCAGTGTGTAGATGCTGCCCGGAAGCATGGCCCATGCGACTGATATCGGATCACCTACCCCGAAGCCACCGTTGTCATGCGAGTAGCCGGGGTCGGCCCCACTACAACGTAGGCGCCATCGTTTGTCCGTAGCAGAGGTGACAAAAGTGTCGCCTCTCATCACCGTGATCTCTGTTCCTCCTTCGCTGGTGGCATCCGACCCGAAATTGCCCCCAGTGGCCAGGGCCTTCTCCTTTGTTGAGCGCAGCGCCCGGCCGACGGCTGCCACTTCTGTTTCCGTGCTGAGGACGACACCGACACCAGCGTGACCAGTGATCCAGGTGGCATCTCCTTCCGCACTACTGATGCCGGCATGGATCTTCGCTATCCCGGTCTCACGGCTTACTGATCTCGGTGCAAAATTCCCTCCGTCGCTGTCCTGCCAATGCCAGTCGAAGTCAAATGGTAGTCCGAAGAGTTCGAGCCCCTCACGGAGTTCGATGGTCACGGAACACGAGGAAGACGTGAGAGATGGCGAGCCGGTCGGCATGCCGCCGAGGTGACGGGAGTTCGTGCGTAGCGCCTCAAGTACGAGCGCAGCGTCGGGATGGTTTGCCAAACGTTCGGCCAGCGCTTTATTGGCATCACGCAAGGGTTTGAGCTGCTCGGCCTCATCTGCGCGCCTGCGGGTGATCGCTTCTCGGTGGCGCGCTATCATCTGCGCGACCGACTGCTCGACACACTGGCGTTGATCCGCTGTGAGGCTCGGGTTGATATTGATTACAGGCGCGGGATCTGTGTTGTCCACCGCGGGAACAAAGGAAGCCATGGATACCTCCGTTTGACTTTTCGAGCGACTGCGGCCGTAGAGTCGAGCAGACATCTGGCAGGGTGTGTCATCGGCCTCTCCCTACCGTTCCAAGATCCGACGCCCTCACTATGGCGCCTCAAAATAGAGTCATATCCACCGGATAGCATTCCCATACTGAGGCACGGGTATATAGATCACAAATAGCGTTGAGAGTCGATCTGATTTCATCGTTCAACGGTGCTCACGGTTGCGCAGAGGGCACACGTGGGGTCCTGGTCAGCCGGCGGCACGCCAGCGACGAAACCGCTCGACCCGCTACTGGTACACCAGAGTCAACGAGTAGGGCCCGACCTCGACGCAGGAGCGCCGTTCCTGCTACTCCGGATATACCCGGTGCCACAGCGTCGAGAAGCGATGCGATTTCAGGCGGGCGGTGGGGCAGAGCATGCCGCCGCCGCTCCACTTCAAGCGAGAGAATACCTCGCGCTTGGAATACAGCAGTGTTACCAGCGCCGCGCACCGACCTCGACCCCGCGGGCGTGGTCGAGCCTCACGTGGCCGGCTGACTCCGGAACCGCTCAGGTGGCCGAAGGAGAGGTGGTCGCCGCCGCTTCCGTCCTCGGCGCGGCGGCGTGCCTCTCCCACCGGCGGCGGGACGACAGGTAGCGATGCCGGCGCTCCGATGATCGGGAACGATACGCCCACAGTGGCCGGGCAGGACTTGTGTTCTGTCGGGTCAGCCGGACGCCCCCCGTTTCTGCGGTATTGCGGCACCCCGATGACGACCGTCGGTCGAGGCCGCCTGCACCACCGCGGCCAAGCGAGCACCGAACCGCACCTCCGCTTCCTTCCGCTCGCGCGTGGTGAGTCGGGCGTCCACCCCGACGGCGCCGTCCACCTGCAAGGCTGTGCTGAGCGCCGTCTCCGCAGCCCACAGGCGGGTCCTCAGGTGCGGCCCGGCCACCGGGGCGTCGGCCAGAGCGCGCAGGTCAGCTGCGACCGCGCGGGTGCCGTCGACGTCCCATTGGTAGCCGCTGGCGCCCTGCTGCACGACCTGCTGCAGGATGTCGGCGGCCAGGCGCAGCAGCTCAGGTTCCGGGCACTTCTCGGCGCGGGCGGCGTTGTCGATCTCGTTCTGCACGGCCCGGGTGACCTCCTGGCGGTGGTCGTGCACCAGGACCCAGTCCGCGCGGGTCATGGTGTCGTCGCCGGCGGCGCCTGCCAGCAGGGCGTGGGCGTGGGCCCAGCGGCGGGCCAGCCGGGCGTGCATCGGCTCGACCGGGTCGGCGAGGAGCGGCGGGATCTCCTCCAGGACCTGCAGCACTGTCACGTCCTCGTCGGCGACGAAGCCGGTCAGGTCGATGTCGCTGGACGTCCTCCAGGTGGTCGTGTCGATCGGCCAGCCCGCCCGGCCGGACTGCTGCAGGTCCATCACCTTGCCCGCGCGGTGGTGGGCCGGCTCGGTGTACGGGCTGCCCGTGGTCACATCCCGGGCCAGGCGCACCAGGGCGTGCCGCCACCAGTCCCGCTCGGCGATCTGCGGGCTGTGCTCGCCGTACTCGAGCGCGTGCTCGCCGAGCTGGTCGACGTCGTCGGGCGGGGCGAGCTGCACCGCGGCGGTGGCAGAGCGGCGGCCGCGCATCATCACGGCGTGCTGGGCGGCCTTGGCCAGGTTCTCCAGGTCCTCGGCGGTCAGGCCGCCGGCGGGCGGGCGGGCGAAGAGCAGGCGGGTCAGCAGCACCGCGTGCTCGGCGTTGCAGCGGACCGGGTAGACGGCGACCCGCGGGCAGGAGACCGGGGCGTACCGCCAGGTCCCGGACAAGGCCAGGGCGATGGCGGCCCGGTCCTGGTGCCTGAGCAGGTCGTACTGGTCACGCCCGTCAGCCACGGGGTCGAGGGTCACCGTCACCAGCACCCACACGGCGGCAGCCGGGTCGTGGTCGAGGGCACGGCGGGCATCGTGGGACGCCAGGTCCCCGGAGTCCTGCCGCGTGTAGATCTCTGCGCTGGTCCGGATGACCGTCAGGACCGTTTCGATGTCATCGCCGGGCTTGATGAGTCCTGCTTGTCGCGCTGCATCGATGAGGCGAATGGCTGCGGCGTGCGAGATTCCGGCGACTGTGGCCACGGCGCGGGCCTGCTCGCGGCGGGCGGCGCTGCTGTTCTTCGGCATGGATGTCGTCCTGTTCCGGCATGGCGCCCACGCTGCCTTGCCGTCGACGATTCGCATGCGAACGGCGGGTAAGTCCGAGACACCGCGGGCCCGAGGGACCTTTGCCGACGACGCCATCGCCAGCGTGGGTGGCGGTGGCAGCGACGAGGAGCGTGCGCGTCCTGACTCCAGTGACCACCGTAGCGGCCGGTTCGGACAATTTCATGGGGGTGGGACGTTGTCGGTCCGGCCTTCCGCGGGAGGAGGGAACCGACGATCGGGATACCGCGCCGACGGCCTGCGTTCGGATGACAACGACAACCGTTTGATGAACGCACGGCGGAGGCCAGGGAGGGCGACAGGGGCGCGTGGGCCACTCGAGCGCGTCATGCTCAGATGGCCATGATGAGGTTCATCTTCCAAGCGCGTCCGATGCGCTCATCGGCCTGGTCCAGGTCAGCAGCGACCGTCAGAACACCATCCGGCAGCACGAGGCCCTCGACCCGGTGTGCCGGAGAATTGTCGAGGAGCCGACCAGCGGCAAGCTCGCCATCGACGACCGGCCAGAGCTGCTGGCCGCGCTGTCGCATCTGCGGGACGGCGACCTGCTGGACGCCCAGGAGGTCGACCGGCTCGGCCGTAACCTGCTGGAGGGGCTGATTGTCCTCAGCGAGTTGTTCCAGCGCGGCGTCGGCGTCAAGGTGGTGGAGGGCGTCGCCGCCGGCGAGCACACCGAGCGCTCCCTGCTCCTGGATCTGGCCCTGGCACTGGCACAGGATCGACGCCGCAACCATGCCCGCAACACCAAAGACGGCCTGCAGGCGGCCCGCCGCCGCGGCCGGGTCGGTGGCCGCCGGCCCGTAGTCGACGCCGACAAGCGCGCCGCCATCCTGGCCCGCCGCGAACGCGGTGAATCCATCCGCTCCATCGCCGCCGGCGTGAAGGTCTCCGTCGGCGTCGTCCACAAGACCCTGACCGAAGCCAAGCAGGCAGCCGTACTCGAGACACCGAACGCAGATGCCGCCCCGGGGTCCGCCGGGGCAGCCCGGGTTATGGCTACCCCCGCTGCCCTCGCCGAGCCGGATGAGGAAGAGGGCGGCGTGAAGACGCTGTCTGGCCTCCTGGCCGATCTGGCGGACGAGCTCGACAGCGAACTGCAGGGCAATCCTGGTGTGGCGCTGGCCGTACCGGCCGCGGAGTTCCTGACCGTGTGGGAGCGGCAGCGCGGCGACGGTGACCTGAGCGACGGTGACCTGATGGAGGCGTCTCGGGCGGCCTGGCCGGTGCTGGAGGCGCTGGCCAACGACCGGCAGACACCCCCCAGCGCGCCGGCCCTCACCGCTGTGGCCGATCGCTTGGCCGATCGTCTCCCCCGCGTGCCTGAACGCGAAGGCCAGTCCCCCGCCGCCACCGCCGGCACCGGCCAGGCGGCAGATCGCGGCGGGCCCGGCGAGCCGTTGCATGCCCTGCTGGCAGGCTCGCGCCCCGGCGCGGCGGTGACGTTGGAGCGGCTGCACCATGACACGCATCTGATCATCGTGGACGGGCAGCGGGCCGGTTGGGCCGACCACGACGGTGCGGCCTGGCGCGTCCACGGCGACGCGGGGCTACCCACCTGGTTGATGGCGACCTGGCGCAGGTCCTTGCCGACGCGCTGCGCACAACGGTGAGCACCGAGGGCGTGCGCGACCACCTGGGCCGGCTGCTGGAGCTGGATCCTGCCTCGCTGGCGTCCTGGTCGCTGCTGCGCGGCCGCGTCCTAGGGCGGGAGGACGTCATCGTGCGGGGCCGCTGCGTCGGCTGGCTGCAAAAGGACCGGACAGGCCGCTACGTCGCCTGCACCCATCGGGGCCCGGTCCAGGGGTCGGCCAGCACCAGCAAGGTGCAGACCGCCATGGCGCTGTTCGCGGCGCTGTACGCGCCGGCGCCGCTGCCCGATCTGCCCGCGGCCGCCCACACTGCCCGCCGCGCCAAGGCACGTTCCAAGAACGAGCGGCCGATCTGTCCCTACACCCAGGCCCAGCTGGCCGCCGCCGCACTCAACCCGCCTCGCCAGGACGGCGGCTACCGGGTCGTGGTCGACGACTACGGCGACCCGATCGTCCTGGGCACCGTCCGCCGGACCACCATCGGCCGCGCCGGCACGCGCTGGCAGGCATTCACCCCCGACGGCCGGACCGTGGCCCGCGCCCAGACCCGCACCGCCGCCATCGACGCCATGCTGGCCATCCCCGGCCCTCTGTTCGGCGATCCCGCCGGCACCGTCCTACATGACCTCACTCACCTCACTGGCCTCACCGCAGGCGTCATCGGAGGCACGCGATGACCAGCACGAAACCCTCATCCCGGCCCACGGCCGCGGCCAAAGCGCTGACCGCCTGGACCGAGCTCAACGACCGGCAACAAGGCACCCTGGCCGTGATCTACAGCTTGGACCAGGCAGCCGAGCAGGAGCACCAGCAGCGTGGAGCGCGCGGTGACTTCGATCCGCGCCCGGCCTCGCAGTGGCGGGCGCTGGAATTCGCGCACGACCCGGCCGACCGCCGCCTGTTCGGACGGACCACGATGCAAGTGCGCCTGGCCGCCGCCGGATGGGACAACCAGGGCAACGGGTCGGGCCCTGCCCCCGAGGTGTGGACACCTTGAGTACCGGATGATGGAGATCCGGAGACAAGGAGTTCCACGTGGCGATGAAGTCGTATCCGCCGGA
>NZ_JBFAOM010000075.1:0-30669 GCF_040675235.1 Nonomuraea sp. NPDC049637 | reverse complement strand
GCGAACGGATCTGGTCGGCGCGACTGAAGGATAGGACGTATGACGTATGACTGCAATGCCCGGCATGAGCCGATTTCACTCTCGCTCAACTCTTCAGTGCGCTTTCCGCGGCAGGCCACGTGAGCACTCCGGACCCCGGCATGTGGCTATCGGACCGCATCGACGCCCGGGAGAATGCGCTGACCAGCCAGATCGAGCAGACCCAGGCCCGGATCGAGGAACTGACCGGCCGTCTGCGGGGAACTCGACCAGACCTCGATCACCTACGATCACCCGCAAGACCCTGCTCGTCCTCGCCGCCGAGCCCGATCCCCCACCAACGCCGCCACCCGCTCCCGCGAGCCCTGACTACCCCGCCCACCAGCAGATTCTCGCCTTCATAACCGACACCGGCCAGCCCACACGAGCGCGAGATCTCTGAGCCGCTCTGGACCCTCCCTTGGTGCGAAACAACATCGAGAACACCTGCGCCAAGCTCAACGTCTGGTCAGCCTGGGCATCCTCGTAGAGATCGAGCAGGGCTTGTTCGGCTCAGCTGCGTCCATAACCGGAGGCGCCCCCTTTGGCCAGCCCGCCTCATGCGGACCAGTGATCAAAGGGACATCAACTCGCGAACGTAGGCATTCACCTCAGAGTGCAGTTTGCGAGCCTATCTCCGTGATGCCGCAGTGTGATCGTAGGGATTTGTAGTGTTACCGCCGGTTGGCGGGTCCGGTCGTGCTGTGATGGCTGAGTGACTGAGCACAAGCCGTACCCGAGCGACTTATCCGACGCGCAGTGGGCGTTGATCGAGCCGGTGCTCACGGCGTGGAAGGCCGCGCACCCATCCGTCAGCGGCCACGAGGGCGGTTACGAGTTACGCGAGATCGTCAACGCCATCCGCTACCAGGGGCGGACCGGCGTGCAATGGGACTACCTCCCGCATGACCTGCCGCCCAAGAGCGCGACGTACTACTACTTCTCCAAGTGGCGCGACGACGGCACCGATAAGACCATCAACGTGGAGATCGTCGAGCGTAACCCCGCCGGCAAGGGGTTCGTCCCCCAGCCCAAACGATGGGTCGTCGAGCAGACGTACGGCATCTTGATGTCCCACCGCCGTCTGGTCCGCGACTACGAGCACCTGCCGGCCAGCTCCGAATCACGGGTGTATTGGGCGATGACGGATGTGATGTCCCGCCGTCTGACCCGCGGCACGGCGCCGCCGTGGCGGTGGACATGACCAGGCCCGACGGGCACCCGGCCGACCCCGGCAGCTGGCTGCTGGATCGGATCGACGCCCGCGAGCACTGGCTGACCTGCCAGATCGAGCAGACCCAGGCGGAGATCGACACTCTCAGCGCGCGCCTGGGCGAACTCAGCGAGCAGGTCGAGCACCTGCGGATCACCCGCAAGACCCTCATCTCCCTGGCCGAGGAGGACCTCGCCCAGGCCGAACCGTTCGCGCCGCCAGCGGTCCCCGCTCACCCTGCCTACCAGCAGATCCTCACCGTCTTCGGCGAAGCCGGCGGCTCCCTGCGTGCCCGTGACATGGCCATGGCCCTGGACCTGCCCCTGACGCGCAACGACATCCAGAACCTCCGCGCCAAGCTCAAACGTCTGGCCGGCCGCGGCATCCTCGTCGAGACCGAACCGGGATTGTTCACCCAACCGCGCCCATAGCTCGAACGACCAACCTCGGACCTGCCAACCTAAGCCAACTCCACCGACAAAAGGGGGATCAGCTCGCGAAACGTACTCTGAGAAGTCATCAACACGGCGTCTGATCCACATGCGGCCACTTCGTGGATTTACGCCTCCTCCCACAAGGAGCACCCCACTCCAGTCCGGCAAGCTGACCTGGAGGACAGGACCATGGATCTGAATCGCTGAGCAGGGTGACAGAAAGAAGCGATCGCGCTGTGCGCCCTAGAAGGCCGCACGGAGCGAAAGCCGCACCCACGGTTCGTGTTGACCGAGGACCTTCGTGTGCGGCTGGCCCTGCTGGGCGGCAATGTGGCCAGGCTTCATCGGGAACTGACCGCAGAGGCGGACGGCGCCCCGGTACCCGGTCTGTCAACGCTGTATCGGGCGGCTGATCGCGATCTGGGCGCTGGGATACGAGCCGGGTTCCGCAAGGGTGAGCAGGCTCGGCGTGCCTTCGATGTGTGGCTGCAGCGGCCCAAGGGGGCCGGGCACGAGGACGAGAGCCACCGCAACCGGGTGGGGGAGGGCGATCATAAGCAGCTGTCGATAGAGGTCGAGGTGGAGGGGCGGCTGTGTAAGCCGTGGGTGACCTGGTTCATCGACTGTGCCACGTGTGCGATCTGCGGGCTTGCGGTGACGTCCGGCTAACCGTCCCGTGAGAGCGTGCTGGCAGCGCTGCGAAGCGCGATCTTATGTGAAGCGCCGTATGGGCCGTTCGGCGGGTTGCCGGCGGGAATCCGGGTGGATCAGGGCAAAGACTTCCTGTCCCGGACGGTGGGGCAGTCGCTGGCCCACTTCGGCGTGATGGTGGGCGACCTGCCGGGCTACAGCCCGTGGCTGAAGGGCACCGTCGAAGAGCTGAGCGGGGCGGTGGAGGAGATGGTCCTGCGTTCCCTGCCGCGCTATCTCCATCAGCCCACGCTCCGGGGCGGCAGGCCGGTCGACCCCGGCGCGCCCGCCGTGCGCCTTGAGTTCTTCGTCGGCCTGCTTCTGGACTGGGTCAGCGACTGGAACACCCGCATCCCCAAGAGGGGCCTGGCAGGGCGCACGCCACTGCGGGAACATGAGCCCCGCAAGATCTTTGGCGTCACACAGGCGTCACGCTGGCGCAGCACGGCCGGCGGACGTGGACCGACACGAGCTATCACACTACGTCACCACCGAAAGCCGGCCAGAGCCATTGTTGTTCTACCGGCCCAATCGTCGCAACTTTCCCGGCGGTGCCGGCATCCAACGAGCCGTGCACATGTTGATCGACGGAGACCCGCAACACCTGGGAACGTATTGGCTGGCCGGGCGGCTCGGCGCGGGCGGTCAGGGAGTGGTCTACGAGGGCTACGCGGAGGACGGCACCCGTGTCGCGATCAAGGTGCTGCACAGCGGCCAGGTCGCCGAGCTCGCCAAGGAGGCCATGGCGGCCCAGCGGGTGGCCTCGTTCTGCACGGCGCGGATCATCGAGGTCCGGCTCGACGGGCCCCGGCCGTACATCGTCAGTGAGTACGTCGAAGGCCGGACCCTGCGGGACGCTGTCAGCGCGGGCCGCCGCTTCTCCGGCGGCGACCTGCACCGGCTGGCGACGGCGATGGCCACAGCGCTGACCGCGATCCACGACGCCGGGGTGGTCCACCGCGATCTCAAGCCTGACAACGTGATGCTCGGACTGGACGGACCGCGTGTGATCGACTTCGGCATCGCCAGGACGGCCGACATGTCGTCGACCGCCACGGGGCTGGCGAGGGGCACGCCGACCTACATGGCTCCGGAAGCGTTCACCGGCCACCGGGCCGGGATGCCGGCCGACGTGTTCGCGTGGGGCGCGATCATGCTGTGCGCGGCGACCGGCGCTGACCCGTTCGAGGCCGACAGCCTGGGCGCCGTCATGCATCGGGTCCTGTCCGCCACTCCGGACCTGAGCGCGCTGCCGGACCCGCTGCGCCCGCTGGTGGCCGCCGCGCTCAGCAAGGAGCCGCTGCACCGGCCCCGTGCCCGCGAGTTGCTGCTCGCCCTGGTCAGCGGCGGCGCGGGCCTGGACCTGCGGGATCTGCTGGCCGAGGGCGGCAGGGCGGCGTCCGGGATGAACGGCGAGAGGGGCGATCCGGCGCTGGGCACGCTGGCCGAGGACGCGTACGCCATGCTCGACGCCGACGAGCGCGAGCTCGCGCCCGAGGTGTTCCTGAGGCTGGTCACGGTGGGCGAGCGCGGCGACCTGTCGGGGCGCAGGGCCGAGCTGGCCGAGCTGCTGGAGGGCAGGACCCCGCCCGAGGTCTCCTCGGTGACCCGGATCCTTGAGGTGTTCGTATACCTGCTGGGCCGCGACGGCGAGGAGATCTGGCTGGCCCGCCCGGCGCTGCCGCGCGCCTGGCCCCGCTACCGCCGCTGGGTGGAGAGCAACCGGGACGGACTGGCCGTACACCAGGAGATCCTGACCGCCGCCCGCCGCTGGGACCGATCGGGCCGCAGGGACGGCGACCTCTTCCGGGGCACCGCTCTGGAGGGCGCGCTCCAGTGGGCGGCCACGGCCCGCAGGAACATCACGCTCTCCCCCGCCGAGCGCGACTTCCTGGCTGCCTCCGCCGCGCTGACCAGGCGCAGGACCAGGCGCGGCCGTCTGGTCACGCTGAGCCTGGCGGGGTTGCTGACGATCGCGCTGGTCGCGGGTGGTCTGGCGGTGCAGCAGAGAGGGCTGGCCGACGAGCGGGCCGGGCGCATCGCCGTACAGCGCGACGAAGCCGAGGCGGCGCGGCTGGCGCAGCTCGCGGACACGTACCGGCAGAGCGATCCGCGCCTGGCCATGCAGCTCAGCCTGGCCGCCTGGCAACTGGACCGGACGCCGCAGACCAGGGCGGCGCTGACGACGTCGCTGGCGCAGCGCGAGGTGGCGGTGTTCAAGGACCCGGCGACGGCGGCCGGCACGCTGCGGGTGCTCGGCGCGGACGGCCGGACGATGGCCAGCGTGAGCGGCGACACCGTACGGCTCTGGGACCTGCGCACGGGTAATCCCGCGGGTGGGATCGCCAAGCTGGGCCTCGGCCGCGACCGCCCGGCCGCAGCCGCTCTCTCCCCCACCGGCCGCCGGTTGCTGGTGGCGACCGGCAAGCAGGCCGGGGCGTGGGACCTGCGGACAGGCCGGCGGATCGCGGTATGGCGGTTCGACCATGAGGTCGGGGAAGTCCTGGATCTGCAGTACGACAGCGTGGACAGGTACGCGCTGGTCCGGATCGACGACCACGACCACCTCTGGGACCTGGAACGAAACCTCCGTACCAGGACCGACGCCATGCTCGCCTCCATGACGCCGTCGGGCGAGGCCGTCTACTCCTTCCCCTCGATCCCGCCCACCCGGATCGACCGGCTGCGCGTACCGGACCTCTCCAGGCAATCGACCCGCGCGGTGGACGACCCGTGCGACCTGTGCGAATGGCCGCTCGCCGGCGCCCCGGACGGCCGCTCGCTCGCGGTGGCGGTGAGCGACGGCCTGCGGATCGTCTCGCCCGCGGACGGCTCGGTCCTCAGCACGATCGGGCAGGACGGGGTTGCCTGGAACCGGGGCAGGGTGACCTTCAGTGCCGATGCCCGGCTGCTCGCCACGGCCACCCACGACGACATCCAGGTATGGCGGCCGGAGGGACAGTTCCTGACGAAGGTGACGCTGCCGGAGGGCCTGCCGGAGGACTTCCCGAGCGTCCCCCAGGTCGCCTTCGACGGCCGCGTGCTGCGCTACCTGACCGAGGACCGGGTCGTCACCGTGGACCTCGCCGACCTGGAACAGGACGCCCGGGGACGGCCCTGGTCGGAGACCGCGCTGACCTCCGGCCGCCTGCTGGCGACCGAAGACTCCGAAGAGATCCACCTGACGACGCCCGGCGGGGCGCCGGGCACGCCCCTGCAGCGCCGGGCCGAGCACGACACAGCGGACGCGCTCGCCCTCAGCCAGGACGGGCGGCTGGCCGCCGTCGGCGGCTCCCGGACGATCTCCGTACTCGACACGGGCACCCGGCGGGAGCTGGCCAGGCTGGCTCCATCCGGGTTCACCGGCACCGATCATGTGGTCTTCAGCCCCGACGGAACCCGGCTGGCCGCTGTGGAGGACGGAGCAGACTCCGGCACGTACAGGCTGGACATGTGGGACTGGAAGGCCCGTCGCCTGCTGTGGTCGCAGCAGGTGCGGCAGGTTCATGACGTGGAGTTCGCTCCGGACGGCAGCACCCTGGCGGTGACCACCGACGCCGAGCGTCTCTACGAGGTGGCCTCGGGCGAGCCGATGGGCGAGCCGTTCGGCGGCAGCGACCAGGGGGTCACCCTCTCGGCCGCGGTCTTCACCCGTGACGGCAGGTCGATCGCCGTCGTGGACCTGGGCGGGCGCATGACCGTCTACGACGTGGCCACGCGCCGCCCGGCCGGAGAGCCGATCATGGGGAACCTCGCGGGAGCGGCGGTCAGGTCGCCCCGCGAGGACGTCGTCGCGGCGAGCACCAGGGACGGCCGGGTACGGCTGTTCGACCTGGCGCGGAAGGCGCCGCTGGGTGAGTTGCCCGACGGCAACCGGGACGGCGTGCAGGCCCTGGCCTTCACCGCCGACGGCTCGAAGGTGCTGGTGCTGGACGGCGCGGGTACAGTGCGTGAGCAGCCCGTCGAGCCGGGCGCGGTGGCGAAGGCGGTGTGCGCCCGCGCGGGGCAACCACTTGACAGGGCACAGTGGGCGCGTTACATCACGGGTGTCCCCTCTCGCGCGACCTGCGCTCAGTAGCGGCCGAGCATGCCGCGGCGGCGTGCGAGCGTTCGAGCCGGTCGAACCGGATCACCTCATGTGGTGGTGGGCGCTTCCCGCAGCACTGCTGGTTGGCGCGGCGGTCTGGGGCGTCTGCGCCTGGCTGCTGCACGACGTGGGCACACCGCTGGGCTCGGCCGAGCAGGTCTGCGCACGGATCGAGGCCGTCCGGACCGCGCTGGCGGCCGGGGCGGGTGTCGGTGCCGCAGCGACGTTGCTGCTGGCCGTCGCGCCTCGCCCAGGACACCCCGGCGCCGCGGCAGACCATCGTGGACGTGATCTGCTCGTATTTGAGGATGCTGTACACGCCGCCGCACGAGGACCGCGGCGAGAAGATCCGCGCAGCGCGCCGCCCGCGCCCGCAGGCCGGACCGCCCGGGCACGAGCGGCGGCCGCAATCTGCATGAGGAACGCCAGGTCCGTCTGACGGCGCAGCGGTACTGAGGTCGAGGCGTCGTCCTGCCGTGATGCCCGAGTACCGTGGCTGGTTGATGAGCTGGTCGGCAAGGGGGCCCCGGAACGGCTCAAATGCCGAGGCCGATGTCTTCGTCGCCCCGGTTCCGTCCCGGGCACCCATGACGACCTCGAAACCTGCGCCATGGCGGCCCAGCCCATCCCTCATCACGTGCGCTTCTACGCCTCAGCCATCGACCGCGTCAATGCTTGGCCTCCGCCGAATAGCGGGGCACGCCTTCCATGCAACATGCCGTCGGGCCGGTCAACGTGCCTTACTTACCTGACAAGATCATATCGCGCTGACCTGCGAGGAGACGCTAAGAACCCAAGATAACGGCCGCGACGGCCACCTGCCCGCCTTCGAGGCCGCCACCGACAACGCCGTCGCCAAGGGGTTCCTCCTCGCGGACGACGCGCCGAGATCAAGGCCCTGGCCGCCGCGTCCCTGGAGGCCAGGGTGCCCTGAGTCCGGCTCAGCCGAAGAACGCGCGGCGGCAGCAGCAGCACGGCGCCTCACGTACGGCCTGGCTGGGCGGGCCCTTCCAGACCAGTGCGAGCAGGGCGGGCGCCTCGACGTCGTCGATCACCAGGGCGGTGAGATCGCCCTGCTGCAGGGCCGTCCCGAGCAGGACCGGCGATCCCTCGCCGACCTGGTCAACCAGGGCGCGCAGGAGGAACCCGATTCTGACCGGCAGCTGACGGCCTGGGAAACACCCGAAACCCTGGGACTCCTGTTTGGGCCTCGTTAAGGCTTGCCGGTCTTGACCTGGCCGATGAGATCCCTCAACTACTTACAGTCTCGGTGACCGGCTGACGTGTGTCGACCTGGTACGCGCGCTGCGGCAGCAGGTCGTGCCCGACCAGGCCAACGTGTGGGCGGCCTTCCCCTGGAGCGGCGGCGACCGGAAGGCCATCAGGACGATCACCTACGCCAACGAGGGCGACACACCGGTCACCCTCGACCTGTCGGCGGACCGCGAGGTGCTGAAACTGCCGTCGGACCAGGTCACCGTCCCGGCCAAGGGCGAGGCGTCGGTCACGCTCACCATCGACGCGAGCGGGCAGGAGCCGGGCGACCACCCGGGGACGGTCACCGCCAGGTCGGGCGAGACGGTGATCCGCACGCTGGCCGGCGCGTACGTCGAGCCGGAGTCCTACGACGTCACTGTCACCGTCCTCGGCAGGCAGGGCCGGCCGGTCGACGCCCAGCATGGCGAGGTCTACGACGCCAAGACGGGCGCCATCTATCCGCTGCCCTTCCGGGAAGGGACAGCCACGGTACGAGTGCCCAAGGGTGACTGGAAACCTCTACACCAGCACGCGCGAGAAGGTCGAAGGAAAGCCCGTGCTGACCATCGCCGACTCCCC
The DNA here is from genome assembly GCF_040675235.1 of Nonomuraea sp. NPDC049637. Lineage (NCBI taxonomy): Bacteria > Bacillati > Actinomycetota > Actinomycetes > Streptosporangiales > Streptosporangiaceae > Nonomuraea > Nonomuraea sp. NPDC049637. Next base: position 22,391 of record NZ_JBFAOM010000075.1, on the reverse strand, counting down.
GCCGAAGGTCTACGGCGGCGACCAGCGGGTCATCGTGGACACGCGCCTGGCAAGCCGGTGAGAGCCACCGTCGACGACCCGGACGCCCAGCTCCAGCGGGTTCTCACCCTCGGGCTGCAGCACGGCGCGTGGGGCGACTGGACCCGGTTGTTCGGTGTCGACACCAACTCCCAGTTCTTTGCCCGCCGCGTCACCGGGTCTGACCTACACCCTGGCGACCACATGGCTCAGCAGGGACATCTCGCCCAGCCCGTACGTCTACACCCTGGTCGACCGGCGCACCGGCGGCCTTCCCGAGGATCCCACGTACCACGCCAGCCGGAAGGAGCTGGCCGAGGTCACCGCGACCTACCGGGCCCCGGGAGCGGCCGCTACGGGCACCGTCGAGGCAGGGCTGCCCACCGGCGGTCCGATGGGGCGTTCCAGGTGTCGTCGGTCGGTGACATCGCGCTGCCCGGCAGGCTCGTCCACTACCGGACCCCTGGCCTGGTCTACCAGAGCGCCTTCGAGGTCGGCGCTGCGGTGACCTCCGACGGCGGCAGGCTCATGAAGCGAGGTCACGCCGGAAGCGAGCTCTGGAACGCCGCCGCCACCGGCTCGGCCACCCTCGCGAAGGACGGCAAGGTACTGGCCACCGCCGGCCTCGCGGACTGCGACGTCCAGGCGCTGAAGCGCTGCGAGCTGCGTGCCGGCCTGCCCGCCGGAGTCGGCGCCTACACGCTGACGGCGTCGATGCGCCGGCCCGCCACGCTCTCCACCGAGGGGACCTCGGTCTGGACGTTCCCGTCCGCCACCACCGCCGAGGAGCAGCCGCTGCCCCTGACGGCCGTCCGCTACGGCCCCGAGGGGCTGGACGACTCCAACAGGGCGAGGCCGGGCAGCACGACCCGCGTGCCCGTGTGGGTCGAGCGCAACCCGGGCTCCCCGAAGGGGAGGGTGCTGGTGATCCGGCTGGAGATGTCCGCCGACGACGGCGCCACCTGGCACGACGTCATGGTCGCCCGCGCCGGCCGGGGCTGGAGCGCCAGGCTGACGAACCCTTCCACGGCCGGGTTCGTCTCCCTCCGCGCGACGGTCACCGGCTCCGCCGGCCACGCGGTGACCAAGATGATCATCCGCGCGTACGCCGTCGGCTGATCGCAGACGGTGGTGCATGCCTGACTTACCGTGAACGCGGCCGGAATCAGCACGTCGGCGGCGACGTTGTGAAGATCGCCCGCCTGGAAGCCTCTGTCCGGGTGCGACTGTCAGGATCTCAGAGTGGACCACGGCCACAGGAAACGAGGAGGCCCGCCCATGGTCAGCGTCAGTGTGGAGACCGCGGAGCAGACGGAAGCACGCCTACGGCGCGTGATCGCGGCAGCCCGGCTCGTCGTGCACAACGGCGTCTGGTGCTTCCAGGAGTCTCCGGCCGACCGCCCACCAGCCCTTACCGGTGACACACTGGCGGTGGTCCGGGACGACGAGAGCTGGAGCGCCCTGGTCCCGTTCACCCACGAGCACGACGGTGTCGAACGATTCGGGGTCTTCTCCTTCCACTTCCCTGCCGACCTGGACAACAGTGGCTTCGTCGGCTGGCTGGCCACCCGTCTCAAAGTTCAGCTGGGGACCGGCGTGTTCGTCATCTGCGGCAGCAACCGTGCCGGCGGAGGAATCTACGACTACTGGGGCTGCCCCATCGACCTGGTGGACGACGCTCTGGCAGTCATCGAGGAACTCCGTGCCCGGGGTCTTTGAGATTCCCGGGTCCGCATGGCGGGAAGGGCCCAGATCTCCTCGGCGGCCCCGTACATGATCTCGACGGCATGAGCCGTTTCGTCATGACGGGTTGGTTCAGTGCTGTGGACCTTCATAGAAGGCGTTGACGCGGGCGGCGTGACCGTGCTGGTCCAGTTCGACGACGTCGAGAACACGGTTGCCGTTCTCCCGCCGGTAGAGCAGCGCGTAGCCGCCCGGGCTGGTCAGCAGCGCTTCCTCGGTGAAGGTCAGGTCCGGGGCCAGTTCCAGTCCGAGCTCGAAGTGCCTGCGCAGCTCTGCCTTGCCCTGCAAGCGGCCATCGGCACGTCCCCAGCGGCGCACCACGGTAGGGGCGACGAAGTCGACGTTCTCCGCGTAGCAGGCCAGGATCGCATCGAGATCGCGTTGCTCCCACGCTGCCAGCCAAGCGTCGGCATGGGCTCGATGATCCATCGTCACAGTCTCCTTCGGGTGTCTGCGTGATCCGAGAGGGCCAGCTGCTGGAGCATTCGCCCCACCCCCCGGCCGCCGGCGAAGCCTGGGAAGGCGGTCCACTGCGTGGGCGTTCGCCACGGCAGCTGTTGTGCGGTCAGCGGACCAGGCGGAAGAAGGTCCGTAGCTCCTCGACGAACAGGCCGGGTTGCTCGAAGGCGGCGAAGTGTCCACCCTTGTCAGGTTCGTTCCAATGCCTGATGTCGGTGAAGCGTTTCTCGGCCCATCGCCGGGAGGGCCGGGGGTTCTCCTTGGGGAAGATCGAGCATCCTGCCGGGACGGTCACCAGGTCCGTCGTCTCGGTGGTGAAGAGCCGTTGGACGGCTTTGAAGCTCTCCCAGTAGAGCCGGGCGGCGGACGCGCCGGTGCCGGGTAGCCAGTAGAACATGAGGTTGTCGAGGAGTTCGTCACGGGTGAGGGCGTTCTCGGGGTGGCCACCGCCGTCGGTCCAGGCGCGGAACTTCTCGATGATCCAGGCGCACAGCAGCGCCGGTGAGTCGAGGAGCCCGTAGCCGATGGTCTGTGGCCGGGTGGACTGCTCCAGGGAGTATCCGTCCTCGCTCTCCTGGCCTCGTTCCAGGTCGGCGATGGCGGCCTGCTCGGCTGGGGTGAGGTCGTCGAACGTGGCCGGATCCGGAGCCGCCAGCGGCGGGAGGAGGTGGATGCCCGCCACGTGGGCGGGATCCCGCAGGCCGATGAGGGTGGTGATGGTGGTGCCCCAGTCGGAGCCTGCCGCGCCGTAGCGGTCGTAGCCGAGGCGGCCCATCAGTGTGATCCAGGCGTCGGCGATCCGCTCGACGCCCCAGCCCTGGTGGTCCGGTTTGTCGCTGAAGCCGTAGCCGGGCAGGGAGGGGCAGACGACGTGGAAGGCGTCGCGGGCGTCGCCGCCGTGGGCGGTCGGGTCGGTGAGCGGACCGATCACCTTGAGGAACTCCACGATCGAGCCCGGCCATCCGTGCGTCAGGATGAGCGGCATCGCGTCCTCGTGCGGTGAGCGGACGTGGAGGAAGTGGATGCCGAGGCCGTCGATGGAGGTCCGGAACTGCGGCAGCGCGTTCAGGCGCCGTTCGGTGGCCCGCCAGTCGTACTCCTCGGCCCAGTACCGGCACAACTCTCGCAGGTAGCCCAGCGGGACGCCCTGGGACCAGTCCTCGACCGTCTCCTTCTCGGGCCACCGCGTGCGCCGCAGCCGTTCGCGCAGGTCGGCCAGTACGGGCTCGGGGATGTCGAGACGGAACGGGGTCACGTGGTCGGACATGCTGCCTTCCTCGTCGGATCGGTCGCTGGTGGGCAGGGGAGCGGTCGCCGGCCTGCGGCGTTCGCTCGCGGCGGTCATTCCCCCGCCAGGAGGAGCGCCTGCTGGGGAGCGAGGCGGACGTAGCCGGTCCTGGGCCGGTCAGGAGTGACCGTGGGATCGTCGGTGTCGAACACCGCCGGGGCCGGCAGATGCAGGCCGGCCGCAGGGCTGTTCCGGAGGTTCGCCACCGCCCAGAGGGCTCCCCGGCGGTAGGCGGTCACCGGTGCGGCGAGCCTGGCTCTGCTCACGTCGTCGGTGGTGGCCAGCACGTGTGTCAGCGCGCGTCTTGTGGCCAGCAGCCGGCTGAGGGTGTTCAGGTGGGATGCGGGGTCGTCCTGCTGCGCCGCCACGGTCTGGTCGTCGCCGCGTGCACCGTCGGGAAGCCAGGGGTGCCCTGTGGTGAAGCCCAGGCCTGGGCCGGGCCGCCATGGCATGGGGGTGCGGGCGGCGTCGCGGCTTTCCTCCGGCTGGGCGGCGCCCAGCGGGTCGGCGCCGCGACCGTGCGGCACCTGCCCGTCCACCAGGCCGAGCTCCTCACCTTGGTAGACCCAGAAGGTTCCCGGCAGCAATGCCATCAGGACGTGCAGCGCGAGCGAGCGACGCCGTCCCCGTGGCCCGCCGCCGAACCGGGTGACGGCGCGGGAACGGTCGTGGTTGCCCTGCACCCAGGAGAGCCGTGGCGACGCCCTCACGGCGGCCTCGATCATGGTGTCGATGCGGTCGGCGTCCCAGTCGGTCTCCACCAGCCCGAACCAGAACGACGAGTGCAGCCGCTCGCCCTGCACGAAGCGCGCGAGCGCCCGGGGATCGAGCTCGTAGACCTCGCCGACGAGGAAGGCGTCGTGCCGGTCGGCGATCCGCCGCCACCGCTCGTGGATGGCGTGCACGCCGCTCTGGTGGATGTCGTGGCGATGCTCCTGGCGGCGCCAATCCATGGTCACCCCGCGGGCCGGCAGGATCCGGCCGGCCGGCAGCAGCGGGTTGTCCCGCAGCTCCGCGTCCTTGACGAGGTAGCCGGCGGTGTCGATGCGGAAGCCGTCCAGCCCTCGCGCCAGCCAGTGTTCGACGATCGCGTCGACCTCGGCTGCCAGTGCCGGGTTGCGCCAGTTCAGGTCGGGTTGTTCGGGACGGAACAGGTGCAGGTAGTACTGGCCGGTCGCCGGGCTGAACGTCCAGGCGGGACCTCCGAAATGGGACGGCCAGTTGTTCGGCGGGCCGCCGTCCGGGGCCGGGTCGCGCCAGATGTAGTAGTCGCGGTGCGGGTCGTCCGCGCAGGAGGAGGCGGCGACGAACCATGGGTGGGCGTCGCTGGTGTGGTTGACGACCAGGTCGCCGATCACCCGCATCCCGCGCCGGTGCGCCTGCGCCAGCAGCCCGTCGAGGGCCGCCTGCCCGCCGAACGACGGATCCACGGCCCGGTAGTCGGCGACGTCGTAGCCGTGATCGCGCATCGGAGAGCGGAAGAACGGGGTCAGCCACACCACCTCCACTCCGAGCCGCTCAAGGTGATCCAGCCGCGCGCTCACCCCGGCCAGGTCTCCCCAGCCGTCACCGTCGCTGTCGGCGAACGACGGCAGGTACACCTGGTAACCCACGGCGTCGCGCCACCACGGCCGGACCCGCGAGCGCTGCAGCAGGTGGGCCAGCCGGCCGAGGCCGGGCAGGGACAGGTCGCCGTCCAGCCCTCGCAGCGCCGCGGTCGGCATGCCCGCCGCCCGGCCCGCGGCCACCCCCGGCTCGGAGTCCTCCACCACCAGGCAGGCCGACGGTGCGACGCGAAGGCGGCGCGCGGCCTCCAGGTAGCCCTCGGGGTCGGGTTTGCCCGCGCCTACGTCGTCGATCGTCAGCAGAATGGGCGGATCGATCCCCGCCGCCTGCAGGCGCGCCTTGGCCAGCCGTCCGTCGGCGCTGGTCACCACGGCCCACGGCAGCTTGAGCCGGTCGAGCGTGGCGAGCAGGAGGCGCGCGCCGGGCGCCGCCGTGACGTCTGCCAGGTCTTCGTACTGCAGGGCGTGCTGCCGCTGCGCCGCGGCCATGACGGCCTCGTCGTCCAGGGCGGGAAGCAGCCGCCGGACCGTACGCGCGGCCGGGCTCCCATGGGCGATGGCGAGGACCACGCCGGGGTCGACGCCGTACTCCTCGGCCCAGATCGACCAGGCCCGCTCGACCGAGGCGTCGGAGTCCACGAGAGTGCCGTCCATGTCCAGCAGGACCGCTTCGACCGCCGCGAGATCCGTTCGTCGTGTCACAGCGTCCCCCTTCGATTAAACTCGTGTATCGAGCATAAAGGAAGGGCGACGAGACATGGCAACCCCACGCAACCGGGCCAGGTCCGTGCGGGCCACGGATCTCCGCTGGCGCAGCGCCTTGGCCGTGCTGGACGAGATGCGCCGCGAGCCGGGTGTGACCAGGGCGGCCGTGGCGCGGCGACTCGGGCTCAGCACCGGCTCGGCCACCGAGATCACCTCCCGGCTGCGCGACCTCGCCCTGCTCGCCGAGGCCCCTGCCGCCGCGACGTCACGGGGCCGTCCGACGAGCGTGCTCACCCCCCACCCGGACGGCCCCCTCGTCATCGCCGTGGACCTGCGGCAGGAGGACTGGCGATGCGCAGTCGCCTCGCTCGACGGAAGGCCCGGCATCGTGGAGACCGGAACGCACCGCAGCCGCGCCCCCGAGCACGTGATCAGCACGGTCGCCCAGGCGGCGCGACGCCTCCACCAGCGATACGGTCAACGCGTCCGGGCCGTCTCCGTGGCGATCGCGGCCACGGTGCAACACGGCAAGGTCGTCCAGTCCTCCGTGCTCGGCTGGGACGCGGTGGACCTGGCGGCGCTGATGGACGACCCGCGCACTCCGCTGCTGATCGGCAACGACGCCACCCTCGCAGGGCTCGCCGAGGCCAGGCAGGGCGCCGCAGCGGGAGCGGCGAGCGTCCTGCACGTCACCGTGGAGGTGGGCGTCGGCGGCACCCTGGTCGTCGACGGCCGGCCCCTGCACGGAGCGACAGGCGCCGGCGGGGAGTTCGGGCACCTTCCCTTCGGCGATCCCGACCTGCGCTGCCCCTGCGGCGCCCGGGGCTGCTGGGACCTGGCGGTCGACGGCCGCGCGATCGCCCGCCACCTCGGCGAGCCCCCACCCCGCGACCCCCGCACGTACGCCGAACAGGCCCTGGCGCGCACCCCGGCGGAACCGGCCGTGCGGGCCGCCGTCGGCCGCGCCACCACCGGACTGGCCCATGGCCTCGCCGGGCTGATCAACGCCCTGGACCCCGCCGTCGTCACACTGGGCGGCCTCGCGGAGTCGCTGCGAGCCGCGGCCGAGCCGCAGTTCACCGCTGCCCTGACCGACGGCCTCATGCGCTTCCGCCGCCCGCACCCGCCTCCCGTGCTCGCCGCCGCCCTCGGCCGCGACGGGGCGCTGCACGGGGCGGCGGTGACCGCGCTCGACCACGTCCTCACCGAAGAGGGCCTCGCTGCCTGGGCGGCCCTGCGCACCTCCCACTCCCCGGCCTAGCACCTCCGCCGTCTTGGGCGGTGCGCAAGCCGCGTCGTATCTGCCGGATGCTCAGCCGGTGGCCGCGCGGGACGGCTCGGGCCGCTCGGCGCCGGTGACGTCGCGGCGCAGGCGTGGCAGGGTGAGGGTGATGAGCAGACCGGCGATCATCCCGGCGGCGGTGAGCATGACGACGAGGAACTCGCCGTCGGCCGTGGCGGCGCGCAGGGCCTGGCCGGTCTTGCCGCCGGTGCCGAGGTCGGCGATGACGGTGAAGACGGCCAGGCCGATGGCGTTGCCGATGTTGAGCGCCGTGGAGGCGATGCCGTTGGCGACGCCCTGCTCGTGGGTCGCGGTGCCGGTCGCGGCCGCGATCCACATGGCGGTCCAGACGATGCCCTGGCCGACGCCGGAGACGATGAGGCCGGGAACCAGCAGGCCGTAGCCGGCCTCGGCGTCGAAGCCGAGTGCCAGGACGGCGGTGCCGGGCACACCGATGGCGAAGCCGATCAGCAGGGAGGCGCGGGTGCCGATCCGGGTGGCCAGCCGCTCGCCTGCCTGGGTGCCGGCGGCGATGGCCAGTGAGGGGATGAGGAAGGCGAGCCCGGTCTGCAGGGCGCTGTAACCGTGGATGCTCTGCAGCAGCACGGTGAGGAAGTAGGGCAGGACGCCGAACGTGGCCATGTAGACGAAGGTCACCAGCATGCCGACGGTCAGGCTGCGGTTGCGGAACAGCCGGAAGGGCATGAGCGGGTCGGCACTGCGCGCCTCGACCAGCGCGAAGACCACCAGCAGCGCGGCGGCCAGCACGAAGGCGCCGGCCACCGGGAGGCTGCCCCAGCCCAGCTCGGGCCCCTCGACCAGGGCGAAGACCAGCAGAGTCGATCCGCCGGTGACGCTGAGCGCGCCGGGGATGTCGAACCTGCGCCGTTCCCCCCTGCCGGGATCGCGGGGGATGACGGCCAGGGCGGCCAGCGCGACCAGCCCGGCCAGGGGGACGTTGACGAAGAACACGGCGGGCCAGCCGAAGTGCTGGGTGAGCAGGCCGCCGAGCAGGGCGCCGATGGTCAGGCCGCTGGCTCCGGCGCCGCCCCAGACCGCCAGCGCCCGGTTGCGCTGCGGGCCCTCGGCGAACAGGCTGTTGAGCAGCGCCAGCGTGGCGGGCAGCAGCAGCGCTCCGCCGATGCCCTGGATCGCCCGGGCGGCGATGATGACGGCGGGGCTGGTGGCCAGCCCGCCGGCCAGCGAGGAGACGGCGTACAGAGTCAGGGCGAGCACGAAGACGCGGCGGCGGCCGAGCAGGTCGGCCGCCCGGCCGCCGAACAGCAGGAAGCCGCCGGCGAAGACGACGTAGGCGCTGACCACGAGCTGCTGGGTCTGGCCGGGGAAGCCCAGGTCGGCGCCGATCCGCGGGAGCGCGACGAACACGATGTTCAGGTCGAGCGCGTAGATGAGCTGGGCCAGGGCGAGCAACGCCAGGGTCAGGCCGAGCCGCGGCCTGGCGTCGCCCAGGGACTGTGTGGACATGGTTCGCCCTTCGGAGGGAGCCGGGTGGCGGGCATGCGGAAGCCCGCCCCGCAGAAATGACTGTACGTGTATTTACGTACGATCGAACTATGCCACAAGAATCGTTCGAAAGTCGCGGTACAGTTGGACCATGGCCTTCCGTCACCCCGACCGCGACCAGCTCCGGATCGAAGACGTGCTGTCGGCGCTGGGGAACGGCGTGCGCCTGGCCGCCGTCCGCCTCTTGGACGCCGGTGGCGAGCACAACTGCACCAGCGTCCTCAACACGCTGGGCATCACCGCGAAATCAACGATGACGCACCACTGGCGGGTGCTGCGCGACAGCGGCGTCATCTGGCAGCGGCCCGCAGGCCGGGAGAACCTGCTCGTCCTGCGCCGTGAGGACCTGGACGCCCGCTATCCCGGGCTGCTCGACGCCATCCTGTCCGGCGCCCGCACCGACGCCGCCCTCGATCGCGGTGACCGCACCGGATCGCCCACCTGACGGCGGGCCACGGGTGACTGCGCGGTCCCCGGCCTTGGCCGCGCAGTGCTACGGCGTGTCGGTGATCGCGCCATCCAGGCCGGAGTGCTTGAGATCCAGCCGGGAAAGGTCGCATCCGCGCAGGTCGACGCCAGTCAGGTCACACTCGCGGAACGACGTGTGGTGGAGGATCGCGTCGGTGAGGACCGCGCCGGTCATGGTCGCCGGCTGGATCATCGCACTGCCCAGCCGGGTGAAGGCGATGGTCGCGTCGATCACCTCGCTGTAGCCGAACCCCGCCCCGGTGAGGTCGGCGCCGGTGAGGTCGGCGCCGGTCAGGTCGGCGCCGGAGAAGATGGCGCCGCGTGCGGAGACGCGCGACAGATCCGCGCCCGCGAGGTTGGCGCCGGCGAGGACCATGTCGTCGAGCTCCATGCCGCGCAGATCGGCGCCGGAGAGATCGAGCTCCTCCTCCGCGTTGTCGGCGCGCCACTGGTTGAAGGCGGACGGCCCCTGCCTCAGGACCTCGATGACCTGCGCCGTTCCCACGTCGCCCGCCTCGTGGAGACGCCCCGCCCGCTTCGGACTGTCGGTGGAGACGAAAAGTGCGGTGAGGGTGGCGACATCCTTTCTCGCGCCGGCGAGCTCTGCGACCAACTCCTCCTCATGCGGATACATCTCGGCCATCGCCTCCGTCATCGCAAGACGAGTGCTCAGCAGTGTCAGCGCGTTGTCCCGATCGCCGTCGCTCTTGGCCAGGTCGGCGAGGCGGCGGAAGGCCAGGCCGGCCTGCAGTGCCGTTTCCGGGCTCATGGTCGCCTGGAAGAGCCGGGTACGGATCTGCGCGCATTCGGCCCAGGTCTCGTATTCCTTGTCCTTGTGCTCTGCCAGGTCGAGCGCGCGGTACACCTCGCCTAGATGCTGTAACGAGTCGGCGAGCCGCTGGTCTGCCTCCATGAAGGTCGGGTGCTCGGCTGCGAGTTCGTGGTAGATGTCCACGGCGACCGTGAGCACCGCCTCGGCGGCCACCGGCCGGCCGTCGGCGAGCCGGGCCTGGCCGCAGGTGTCGTACGCGGCGCCGAGGCAGAACCGGGCCTCGTCGCGCTGCGGGTGGGTGGCGGCCCACTCCTTGACGGCGGACAGCGATCGTTCGGCCACCTTCCGGGCGGCGCGCGGGAAGCCGTTCCGGATCAGCATGGCGACCAGATGGTCACGAACGGTGCCTTCGTAACCCGCCGGTATGGACGGCAGGATCTCGCCCAGCAGCGCCATCCCCGCGTACTCGAAGTCGGTCTCCAGGCTATCGACGACGTCGAGGGGGAAGCGCATCAGGTCACTGGTCCCCTGGACCGCGACGAGGTGGCGGCAGACCGCGACGTAGTGGTCGAATGTGCCGCCCTCGTGGGTCCGGCTGTAGTGCATGTTCATGGCACGTTCGTGACGGTCGGGGAGCGCCGGCCCCTGATGCGGCGTCAGCAGCTCGGCGAGCCAGCGGTCGGCGAGGTAGACGATCTCGCCTTCCCATCCCTCCCATGCGTGGAGCAGTCCGAGCTCGGCGAGCCGGTTCGCAGTAGCTTGAACGCTGATGAGCGCCGCCCGCTCGGGCTCGGGGCGTCGCCTGCGGTCCGGCTCGCGGGTGTCGCAGGCGACGGCCAGGTCGTATGCGGTGACGGGGACGGTGGCGATCGCGGCTTGGAGCAGGATCTCCCGCTGTTGCCCTGTCAGCTCGGCCATGATGAGGTCGAGCGGTACGGCCCCCGGCGTCACGGCCGCGAGCCGCGCCCGCACACCCTCGGGATTGGCCGACAGCCAGGCGTCGACCAGTTGCAGAGACCGTGGATGCGCCGCGGTCGAGCGGACCACACGCTCGCGGGTGACCGGATCCACGGTGGACAGCAGGGGCAGCCCTGCGGCGAGCGCGGTTCCTGCGGCGAGGTCCAAGGGGTCCAGCCGCAGGAGACCGAGGCGGTCGTCCGTGGCAGAGGGCGGTAACGGCGTCCGGCTGGTCACCAGCACCCGGCCCCGAACGGCGGCCCGGCACAGCCGCTCAAACACCTCGCCGAAGCCGGGATCCAGGAAACCCGTACCGCCCAGGTTCTGACTCAGGTCGTCGAAGAGCAGGACCAGAGGGAAACTCTTCAGCAGCCGACAGGTCATGTCGAACATGGCATCGTCCGACCGAGCCACGCCGATGGCCCCTGTCATGTGCGCTTGTTCTGGGGAGAACTCCTCGCCCCAACCTGAAACAGCCTCTGTGACGCCTCGGAACAGCGTTCGCGGAGACCATCTGCCCACCATGGCGGCTACCGCCCAGCCATCGGCCTGAAGCCGTCCGAGCACCTGGTGAGCCAGGGCGCTCTTGCCCATCCCCGCCTCACCGGTGATCACCAGCCCGGCCGGGCCTACGGCCAGCCTGGTCAGCGCGGCCCGCACGTCGGACTCTCTGACCAGGCCAGGCGCTCCGAGCCGCCGCACCTCCGGGCTCATGTTCGCTTCCGCATTCACAATCGTCCTCCAGCAGACATGACAAATTCGTGGCGTTTGCTACCTGGGCCGCGGTGGCGGCGACTTCCATCCGCCGGCTACTTCTCGGCCTTGTCGAGGAGGGGGGAGGATGGCTCCGGGACAGCGGCCGGACGTGCCGTGTGCCGGTGGATCAGGATGACGCCGGCCATGCTGACGAGCCCGCCGACGAGCTCGACCGGACCCGGTATCTCTCCCAGCCACACGAACGCCACGCCGATGGCGATCGGCGGGACCAGGTACAGGGCTGCCGTGGACTGCGCGATGGGGTACCGGGCCACCGCGTATCCCCAGGTGACGAAGCCGAGCGCGGACGGCAGCAGGCCGAGGTAGAGGGTGGACACGGCGGCGTCGGTGGGCGCCCGGAGCAGGTCGTGCACGGCGCCGGGCGCCAGCGGGGCCAGGAACAGCGTGCCCGCCCACATGGCGTAACAGGCGACCTCCAGACCCGTGTAGCGCTTCAGCAGCGGCTTGGTGGCGAAGTGGTAGACGCCTTGGACGACCGCCGCCGCGAGGATCACCAGCGCGCTGGTGGTGACCTGCGCGGAGCCGGCGGCGTACGCGATGAGCGCCACGCCGGCCAGGGCGGTGACGGTGCCGGCCACGATGGCCGCCGAGAGGCGTTCACCGAGGAAGATCGAGGCCAGCAGCACGCTGAACACCGGCGCGGTGGCGATGAGCAGGCTGGCGGTCCCGGCTGGGACGTGCACCTCACCCCAGTTGAGCAGCAGCTGATAGGCGCTCATCCCGGTGAACGCGCACAGCGCGATCAGCGGAAGGTCGCGCCGGCCCGGCAGCCGGACCCGCAGCATCGGGCTCACCACGGCCAACGCGACGGAGGCGACGGCCAGGCGCCAGAAGGACAGCGCGCCGACGCCCAGGCCGTCCACGCCGACGCGGATGGCGGGGAAGGCCGACGCCCAGAGCACGACCGTCGAGATCAGGGCCGCCAGACGCAGCGAGATCGGTGGATTCACCCTGCGCAGCATGCTGCGTAGAATCAGAAAGTTCCAGTTACTCTTTCTTCTTAAATTAAGAAGGGTTGCTTACGTGTTGGATCTGCGCCGCCTGCGTCTCCTGCGTGACCTGCAAATCTACGGCACCGTGGCAGCGACGGCCGAGGCCAGACACCTCAGCGGACCGGCGGTGTCACAACAACTGGCCGCCCTGGAACGCGAGGCCGGGCTGCCGCTGCTGGAGAAACAGGGGCGGCGGTTGCGGCTCACCCCTGCGGGCCACCTGCTCGCCGAGCACGCCGAGGTCATCCTCGGGCAGATCGCCACCGTCGAGGCCGACCTGCGCGCGTTCCAGGAAGGCGGCCAGGGCCTGGTCCGGCTCGCGGTGTTCTCCTCGGCCGCCCGGGTGCTGATGCCCCGCCTGTGGCGGCGGATGTCCGCCGACGGCGCGCCCACGCCGGAGCTGCGCGTCACCGAGTGCGAGCCCGATCCGGCGGCCGAGGCGCTGCGCCGCCGGGAGGTCGACATCGCGATCGTCCACGCCTACAGCCTGCTGCCGCGCGAGCTGCCGCCCGGGTGCCGGCAGCACCACCTCATGGACGAGCCCGTGTTGCTGGCCATGCCCGCCGCCCTGGCCTCCCAGCGGGGGCTGGGCCATGGGCATCCGGTGCACCTGGCCGATCTCGCGCACGAGCACTGGCTGATGCCCGGCGCCGAGACCTCCTGTCACGAGATGACCCGCCGGGCCTGTGGCGCCGCCGGTATCGTGCCCCGTCCGATCGTGACCGCCAACGACTTCTCCGTGCTGAGCGCGCTGGTGGCCGCCGGAGCCGGGATGGCGCTCATCCCCCGCATGGCCCTGCCCCGCGACACCGAGGGGATCAGCCTGCACCCGCTGGCCGAACGCGTCGAGCGCACGGTGACGGCCTACACCCGCACCGGCGACGCCCGCCTGCCACGGGTCGGGCTCGTCCTGGAGGCGATCCGCAGCGCCGCCGCGGACGTGACGAGCGCAGCGGACGAGTGGAGGGGGTGGGGCGCTGGCAGGGGGCAATGATCGAGTGATCTGTGTTCCCCATTGAGCGGCTGAGAGGTGTCACTGTTCGTGGTCGCCCGGGGCGTAGCGGCCCCATGGGCTTCCGGCTGCGGTGGAGGGTCAGGTGGGCGTGTCTCCGTCGTAGCCGAGCATGCGGCCGACCACGGGGGCGGGGGTCTGCAGGACGAGCTGGCGGATCGCGGCCGAGCGTGCCGGGCCGGCGAGGATGCCGAGCTTGCTCAGGCGTGACCGGGTGGTCGTGGGGTCCAGCGGTTGTGCGCCGCGGCGGCCGGGGAGCAGCCGGCGGCTGTCCCGGTTGGTCGCCGTGGTGTTGTTCGGTCTGGCCTGCGTGTAGCCGAGCAGGAGTCCGGCGAAGGGTCCGGGGACGGGTGAGGGCGGATCCCCGAGACTTAGGAGAACTTGGTCGCCGTCGCGGGTGGGTCGTCGAGGGAGAGCCGGAGGATGCGGCTGATGGGCTGGGCAAAGAGCAGGACGAGCAGGGCGATGACCCGGTCGCGGTCGGGGACGCTCTCGTCGCTGAGGGCCTGCGGATCAGGGCGAGTCGTTTCCACTGGCTGATCGGGGCCGGGGTTGACGGTGACGCGCGTTGGGATGGCCACTTTGGGCATGTGGCCGGCGACCACGCACCAGCGCAGCAACGCCGTGGCGGGCCGCCGGGCCAGGAAGGCGGTGGCGTGCCAAGCATCCAGGTCGGCCTGGACGAGGACGCGGCGGGCGTCCTGGTTGCGGTTCATGCCGAGGGGTTGCCTGTTGGCGATCGTGCGGAGCTTGCGCAGCAGGTGCCAGGTGGCGAAGCGTTCGAGCAGCTTCTCAACGAGACGACTCTCCCGGTCTCGGGCCTGGTCTGCCTTGGTGTGGTGGCCTTCTCGGCCGACGCGGTGGCCATTTGCGGGTAGGCGGAGGTGTAAGTGTCGGCGGTGCAGGGGGGCTGGGACTATCCGGCCGGAATTGAACGATAAGCCTCCGCCGCAGGTCAGGCAGGGTTGCGAAGGGGCGTGGGTGGATGGGGCACGCACGATGCGACACGCCTTGTCCTATCTGTAGGTCATCGGTCCGGAAGCGACCGCTACGATCGGGAGAAGATCACGAGCTGTCGCGCGGGCGTGGCACGAGGAGACTGGTTGAGCGACAGCGGGGCCGCCGATGCTGAGGACGAGGCCGGTGAGGCAGCGGCTGCGCCGCCTCCGTACGAGCCGGTGCGGGTGGTGCCAACTCGGCCGGATGGCTGGCCTGACTGGCTCGGTCGCAGGCCGATCAGCTCGGCCGACCGGGACAGGATCCGGAAGAATCTGAGTGCCGATCAGGAAGAGCTGGACGCTGCCAAACGACGGGACGGCCTGTGTCTCGCACCGCTGTTCTCGTCCGTGACGATCGAAGGGTTCGGCGGGCAGGGCGATCCACGAAAAGTGGCCCGGCTGCGAGCCGCCATCAATGCGGCGTGCCGGGTCGCGGCGGGCGATCGGCGGACCAGTTATCACGCGACGGATGAGCGCATCACCATCGGGATCGCGGGGCCGGACGCGCGTGAGCGGATCGCGGTGCTGCGCCGGCAGCTCGCCAAGATCGGCGGCAGCCGCGGCTGGACGATCACCGAAGATTTGAACTGACCAGCTCTCACGGTGAGTGGGGGTGGTGACTGTGCGGTTCCAGAAATGATCGTTATCGAGACACGAGCAGTCGATCTTGCCGCTTCGCAACGTCCCAGGTCGATCATTTCTCAAAGGCCGTGCCCGAAAACAACGTCTCACTACGGAACAAGGTCACCGTTTATGACACTCATCTCGGATGAGCAAGATCGGCTACGGGCGGGTCAGCACTCGCGACCAGAGTCCCGACAGCCAGCGCGACGCGCTGGCGGCTGCTGGATGTGACCGTATCTTCATCGACAAGGCGTCCGGCAAGCTCGACCGCAGGCCCGAGTTGGACAAGGCCCTGGACTACCTGCGGCCGGGTGACACCTTCGTCATCACCCGCCTGTCCCGAGCGGCCCGTTCGCTGAGGCACCTGCTGGACCTGGCGGCCGACTTGCGCGGGCGCGAGGTCGACCTGCTGGTGCTCAAGCAGGGCATCGATACCTCCACCCCGACCGGGCGGCTGCAGTTTCACATGTTCGGCGCGTTCGATGAGTTCCTGCGTGAGCTCATCGTCGAGGGCACGCTCGAAGGGCTGGCCTCTGCGCGAGCCCGCGGCCGTGTCGGTGGCCGGCCGCGGACGCTGGACGCCGATGGAATCGAGATGGCCCGAGCGCTGTATGAGATGAAGGGGCAAGACGGAAAGCGCAAGTACACCGTCCAGCAGATCGCGGATCGGCTTAAGCCTGCAATCCCCTGACCTGCGGCGGGAGGCCTAACGTTCAATTTCGGCCGGATGGTCCCAAGACCCCGTGCAGGCCCTGGAGGTGTGGCCCAGCGTTTCCTGCACGCCCTTCATCTCCGCGGCCGATCCCTGGTCCATTTCCGGGCCGAATCGATGCCGGTATTCCAACGGAGTGAGCCCCATCTTGCGACGCATCAGCGCACGCAGATTGGCTCCGGTGCCCAGCCCGCTGTGCCGCGCGACCGTCTCAAGGTGCGACTCGCCCCGCTCGATCAGCCGGCACGCCAGGGCAAGCCGTTCCCCGGTGAGCCACGCCAGCGGCGTGGTGCCCAGTTGTGCCCGGAAGCGGCGATGCAGTGTGGCCGGACTGACCGAGGCGCGCGCCGCGAGGTCGGACACCGCGAGCGGGGCGTCCAGACGCTCCTGGGCCCAGGCGAGAACAGGCGCCAAGGACTCATCCGGCACATCGGGCACGGGCCGCTCCACGAACTGCCGCTGCCCGCCGTCGCGGTGGGCGGCGAAGACGAGCCGTCGGCTCACGGAATTGGCGACCTCCGCGCCATTGTCGCGGCGGACGATGTGCAGGCCCAGGTCGAGCGCGGCTGCGCTCCCCGCGGCGGTGAGGATGTCACCGTCGTCCACGAACAACACGTCTGTTTCGAGCCGGACGGAAGGGAAGCGGGCCCGGAAGGAGTCCGCCCACTGCCAGTGCGCGGTGGCCCGGCGCCCGTCGAGGACCCCGGCCTCTGCCAGGGTGAAGGCACCGCTGCAGAAGCCGACCAGGCGGGCACCGCGCGCATGCGCCCGCCGGATGGCATCGAGCACGGCGGCGCGGCGGGGCACCTCGACGTCGGGACGGTTGGGGACGATCAACGTGTCCGCCGAATCGGCCGCCTCCAGGCCGGCGACGCCCGTGAGTGTGAAGAACCCGTCCCGCATCAGCGTGCGCGGCTCGGGGGAACACAGGCGGAAGTCGTAGAGATCGCGCCCGAGCTCGGGCCTGCGCAAGCCGAAGATCTCCGTTGCGCAGCCCAGCTCGAAGGGGTTGGAGTTCTCGTCCACGATCACGACGACCCGATGCTGGCCCGCAGCATGGATAGTATGCGAGGATTCTTGCGCCATGTGCTATTTCTAGCACTCACGCCGAGAATGCCCGATCGGCCAGGATTGACGCGTGAGCAATGAACCCATCGCCCTCAGCAAGGCTCTGGCCTCCTTCGACGCCCTGTGGAGCCCCCGCATCGTCACCCGCGTCAACGACTACGACGTACGCGTTGCCAAGGTCGAGGGCGAGCACATCTGGCACGTCCACGATGACACTGACGAGTTCTTCCTCGTGCTCGACGGGGAGCTGTACATCTCCTTGCGTGAATCCGGTGGAGAGCGCACGGTCCGGCTCCCCACGGGCGCGGCGTTCACCGTCCCTCGCGGCACGGAACACAAGCCGTCCGCTCCCACCGGAGCCGCGATCCTCCTGTTCGAGCCCACCGGGACGCCGTCGGTCGGCGACCGCCACGCCCCGATCCCCGACCACGTCGACGCAACGACAGGGTACGCGCTCGACCTCTGACGGCAGCCGGGCGTGCCCCTCAACCGCCGCTCAGCCGGCCGCTCGCTCAAGCGTGGGCCGCATCACCGGTTGAATCTCGGATTCAGGTGGCGGCTCGCGGCCCTAGTGCTGCGTTCCTCGAAAGGGCGTGAGATTGCCTTTGGCCAGAAGCCTCGGGCAGGGGCACTCTCATGACAGGAAGTTCCGCCATGCCGAAGCTACTGTTCGCGCGGGCTCCGTGCGATGAGAGGGAAGAACGCGGTGTGCGCTGGTTGGCCGGTGCCCGGCACGCTCCCGGTGAGTGAATTCAGCGCGCCCGGATCGTGGTGGCCAGCTCGAACGGGCCCGGCCCTGGGCCCACCGCACACCGCCGATGTGACCGACCGGAGGAAGAGACCGTGACCCCCGAGATCACCGACGCGCTGGCCAGGGACCTGGTCGACACCCAGTTCCCGCAGTGGGCCGGGTTGCCGCTGAAGCTGCTCGACCCGGCCGGCTCCGACCATGTGATCTACCGGCTGGGCGAGGAGCTGTCCGTGCGGCTGCCCCGCCACGACGGCGCCGTCGGGCAGGCGGAGAAGGAGGCCGAGTGGCTGCCCCGGCTCGCGCCGCACCTGCCGCTGGCCGTCCCGGTGCCGGTGGCCGTGGGGCAACCAGACTTGGGGTTTCCGTGGCGATGGTCGGTGTCGCAGTGGCTGGAGGGCGAGCCGGCGACCGTCGAGGCGCTCGCCGGCTCGTCCGAGGCCGCCGTCACGCTGGCGGGCTTCCTGACCGCCCTCCAGCGATTCACCCCCGACGCCGTCCCGGGCGAGGGGCTCTCGGGCCGGCCGCTCGCCGACCGCGACCGCGACACGCGGGCGGCCATCGCCCGGGTCGCGGGCGTGTTCGACGCCGCCGCGATGACCGAGCTGTGGGACGCGGCGTTGGCCGCCCCCGCCTGGAACCGTCCCCCGGTCTGGTTCCACGGCGACTTCCACACCGGCAACCTGCTGACGGCCGACGGCCGCCTCAGCGCGGTCATCGACTTCGGCGGGCTCGGCCTCGGCGACCCGGCCTGCGACCTGACCATCGCCTTCACGCTGATGACGCTCTCGAGCCGGGCCGCCTTCCGCGCTGTGCTCGGCGTAGACGACGCCACCTGGGCCCGGGGCCGCGGCTGGGCCCTCGCCACCGGCCTGAACGCCTACGTCACGTACGCGGCCGTCAATCCCCGCGTCGCCGCGCAGACCACCCGTCAGATCACCGAGGCCCTGGCCGGCTAGGGGCGGGTCAGACGGGGAACCGCACACCAGTCAGGCGTTCCGACAGCTCCCACAATCGCCGGCCGGTCTCGGGGTCGGCGGCGGCGGGGGCAGGCCGGACCCGCTCGGGAGCGCCCCGGAGCTCGGCCATACCGCTGGGGCCGATGAACTCGCCGCCCTCGACGCCGGGCGCGGTGGCCGCGTGGAGCTGGGGGAGCGCGCCCTGCGCGGGAGGCTGGGCGCCGGGCGCGAGAAGGTGGCCGAACAGCAGCTTCACCAGGCCGGCCGAGGCGCGGGTCGTCGCCCTTGGCGAGGAGGTCGAGCAGCAGGCCGGTGAGCGCGAAGTGGCCGAGGTGATTGGCGGCGAACTGCGGCTCGTGGCCCTCGGCGGTGAGCGTGCGGGGCGGCGCCATCAGGACCGCGTTGTTGACCAGCACGTCGAGGCGGCCGAGGCCGGCGCGGAGGCGCTCGGCGAACGCCCGCATCGAGCCGGGGTCGGTCAGGTCGAGGCGGCGCACGTCCGGCGCGGAGCCCGGTCCCGCGAGGCGTTCCTCGACACGGGCTACGCCGAGACCTCGATGCACCACATCGCCGAGGCCGCGGGCGTGTCGATCAAGACCGTCCACCGCCACTTCGACGGAAAGGACGAGCTGTTCAGCGCCGTCATCCACGACGCCTGCTCGGCTCCCGAGGACCCGGAGGGCGAGCACGCCGACCTACCGTGGCTGTGTGTTGCCGGTACGCGGTCCGCCGCAGGTTGTGACCGCGTACCGGCTTGCGTCGCGTCAGCGCGCGGGGGTGGTGGCGCGTACGAAGTCGGTCAGCGACTGGGGCGTGACGTTCGGGTATCTGGCGTTGTCCAGGCTGTCGAACTTGGCTTTGCCGGTCACCATGCACCACTGGTATTGCAGCGCCACGTAGTCGAACGGGTTCTGGGTGAGTGCCGCCTGACGGGTGATCTCCGCGCGCAGGTCGTCGGCGGTGCCGAGGTGGCTCAGTCGCAGGGTCCGGCCGGAGCCGCGCTGGACCGCGTCGTGGAACTGGCGCATCGACATGACCTCGCCGGCGAAGCGCAGGGTTCCGGTGGCGGCCGGGTCGAGGGCGACGGCGGCGGTGTAGGCGGCGGTGTCGGGCACCGAGGTCAGGTCGAGCGGCTGGTCGGGGTCTCCCCAGTGGGACAGGGTGGCCTGCTGCCAGTCGATCAGCCCCATGAAGCCGGTCATCACCTCATAAAAGGCCCCGTTGAGCACGGAGATCACGTCCAGGCGGGTGCCGGCGCGTGCGGTGGCGGCCTGCCGGCGCCAGTCGATCATGAAGTTGTCGCCATCGTCCAGTTTGGTCAGGTCGAAGGCGAAGTCGGATGGGATGAACCGCTGGGCGCCGGCCTTCTCCGCGGCGCGCACGAGGTTGGCCTGCCCGTCCACGATCACTTCGGGGCCGCCCTGGACGGCCGAGATCACCGTCGTGGCGTCGCCGACGGCCTCTGCCAGCTGCTCGGGCGGATCGGTGATGTCGCCCTCGACCAGCTCCAAGCCGCCGTCCCGCATGAGGGAGTTCTTCTTCTCCTCGCTGGTGCCGGGTCGCACCAGGGCCCGTACGGGGGCGCCCTGGTCGAGAAGGGCTCGGACGATCTGGCCGCCGAGCAGCCCGGTGGCACCGGCCACAAAGATCTTGGGGAAAGAGGACATCATGGAGGGACTCCTTGCTGGTAACTGCTGTGAACGTTCGCCCCAAGGGGGCGTTTCAGGGATGCGGTCAGGGGATGAGCAGGGTCTTGCCGACGGTGCTGCGCGCCTCGATGGCGGCATGCGCGTCGGCTGCCCGCTCCAGCGGGAAGCGTTGGCCGATCACCGGTGTGAGCTGCCCGGCCGCGGCCAGCTCCAGGACCTCGGTCACCAGGTCGCGGGCGAGGGCGGGCCTGCTCCAGAGGAGACCCGCGCTGAACCCGGTCAGGGTCAGGCCCCGGCCGAGCAGTTCCATGGGCCGGACCTCCAGCGGCGTGCCGCTGGAGAAGCCGAAGGTGATCTGGCGTCCGGTGCCCGGTGTGAGCAGGTCGAACGATTCGCGGCCGAGCGCTCCGCCGACATGGTCGAAGACCACGTCCATCGAGCCGCCTGCGGCGTCACGAGCCTGGGTCGTCCAGCCGGGGAGCGTGTAGTCGACCACGTGGTCGGCGCGCAGCTTGCCGAGCAGCGCGAGCTTGTGCTCCCCGCGCGCCGCCGCGACGACCGTCGCCCCGGCCCGCTTGAGCAGCTGCACCAGGACCGTGCCGACAGCACCCGCGGCCGCCAGCACCAGGACCCGGTCACCGGCGCTCACGCGAGCCGCGCTGATCAAGCCCTGGGCCGTGACGCCATACCGGTAGAGGGCGACCGCCTCGGGCAGGTCGATGCCGTCGCCGACCGGGATGAGGGAGCCGGTGGGCACGACGGCGGTCTCGGCGTATCCGCCCAGGCCCGTCGTGCTGGCCAGGACCCGCGCGCCGATCAGCGCGGTATCGCCGCCGGGGCCGACCTCGGCGACCAGCCCGGCGATCTCCTTGCCGAGGATCACCGGAAGCGGCGCGCCGCCGAGTGCGCCGCGCATCGTCCCCGCCCGGACCTGGGTCTCCAGGAACTGGACGCCGATCGCGGCCACCCGCACCGCGACCTCGCCTGCCGTCGGCCTTGGCGTGGGGACGTCCGCGATGCGCAGGTGTGCCGGTGGGCCGAATTCGTGCAGCACGACGGCATGCATGTGACATCACTTCCTTGATGGAAAGGCAGCAGGGGAGTGCGCGACGAGGGGGACCCGCAGACGGCCACGTCGCGCTCGGGCACGCAAGACGGGAGCCGGGGGCAACCACGACAGCCCTGGCCTGGGCCGATGGAGGTGCGGCCACGTGTCGAGGATGGCCGGTGGCGTGCGGCAGTACGAAGCCACGAGCCGAGAGGGTGTGGAGCAGCGGCGGCACCGGACGTCTCTGTGCCCGGACTTCTGCGTGGCCGCAGGTCTACGTCGCGACGCGGGCGAGACGACGGTACCGTGACGGGCTCATTGCCCCTTCTTGATCGCTTCGCTGAGCGCGCCGAGGCCCGCGGCCAGTTGCTCGACGTCAGCCGGCTCCCACTCCGCCAGTAGGGCGGCGACCGCTGCCGTGCGCGCCTTCCAGAGTTTGCTGATGGCGAGCTTGCCCGCCCGCGTGACGCTCACCAGTTGTGCGCGGGCATCGGCCGGATCGGGCCGCCGCTCGATGAAGCCGCGTGACTCCAGGCGTTTGGCCGGGGGTGACAGTGTGGACTTGTCCACCTCCATCAGCTCCGCCAGGACCGACAGTCGTACCGGCGCGTGCAGCGACACCTGGGCGAGCAGGGTGTAGTCGCCCAGGGACAGCTCCAGCCCGGAGGCGGCCATGATCTTGCGTCGCGTGGCCGGGGAGAACATCCAGTTGCCCACCGCGGCCAGCGCTGCCGCCACGCCGTCGACGGCCTCACGTTGCGGGCGGGAGCGGCCGTCCTTGCCTGCCGACACGTGTTCCATCCTCACACCGTCCCCGAAATGGTTGGTTTGGCAAAACCAACTATGTCGTATGGGGGAACTGGATGCAAGTGCATGGGCCGTCGATGTCAGGACGCCCGCCCGCGACGCCTGGACCCAGGTCGCCGAGCACGAACGCGCCCGCGGCGCGCCCGAGCAGGCCCGCGACGACGCCCTGCGCGAGCGGGACCAGGCCCAGGCCGAGCAGCAACGGACGGCCGCCGC
>NZ_JBFAOM010000074.1:0-30915 GCF_040675235.1 Nonomuraea sp. NPDC049637 | reverse complement strand
CGGACGCGTCCGTGGGCGCGGGACCGGCCAGGACGGGACCGGTCACCGGCTCCAGCGGCACCGCCCCCACCGGCGCGTCCAGGTCGGACAACATCCCGCCGAGCAGGGCGAGGTACCAGTCCACCAGCCTGCGGACGGTCGCCTCGTCGAACAGGTCCGTGCGGAATTCGAGCACGCCGTCGAACCCGTCCCCGCGATCCTCCAGCGTCAGGTTGAGGTCGAACTTGGCCGTCGGCGACGTCAGCCGCTCGGCCACGACCTCGACCCCGGGCAGGCTCATCGGGGCGACGCTGTCGTACACGTTCAGCATCACCTGGAACAGCGGGGTGACCGACAGGTTCCGCTCCGGCTGCAACCGCTCCACGATCCGCTCGAACGGCGTGCGGCTGTGGGCGAAGGCGTCCAGGGCGGTCGTACGGGCCCGGGCCAGCAGCTCGCGCCCGGTGGGGTCGCCGCCGACGTCGGTACGCAGCACCAGGGTGTTGAGGAAGCAGCCCACCACGCCCTCGGTGTCGGGATGGTGCCGCCCGGCGTGCGGTACGCCCACCGCGATGTCGTCGCTGCCGGCCAACCGGCCCAGCAACGCCTGCAACCCGGCCAGGAAGACCATGAACGGCGTCGTCCCGGCGGTGGCCCGCACCTTGGCCGCCAGCTCCCCGTGCACCTCGAAGCCGACCGTGCGCCCGCTCCAGGCCGGCACGGCGGGACGGGGCCGGTCGGTGGGCAGGTCGAGCACCGGGGCCAGCCCGGTCAGCCGCCGCGTCCACCAGTCCAGGTCGGTCTCGCCGGCCGTCTCGTGCGCGTTCTGGCCGGCCTCCCAGGCGGCGACGTCGGCGTACTGCAGGGCCGGGGGCTCCGGCCGGGGGCCGGCGCCGAGCCGGGCCGCGTACAGCGCCGACAGGTCGCGCAGCAGCACCTGCTCCGACCAGGCGTCGGTGACGATGTGATGCAGGACCAGCACGAGCACGTGGTCGTCGGCGCCGAGCCGGAACACCGTGGCCCGCATGGGCGGCTCGGCGTCCAGCCGGAAGGGCCGCCAGGCCTCGGCCCGCAGCTCCCACTCCAGCGACTCGGGGGTCACCTCCACCACGCTGACGGGCACGCCGGCGGCCGGCCGCACCCGCCGCCCCTCGACGACGCCGCGCAGCACCCAATGCCGCTCGCCCACGTCGGCCAGCGCGCCGGTGAGGGCGTCGAGGTCCACCGGCCCGCGCAGCCGCAGCGCCTGCGGCACGTTGTAGGCGGGGGAGTCCGGCTCCAGCTGGGCCAGGAACCACAGCCGCTCCTGGAGCGGGGACAGCGGCATGTCCACGGCCGACAGCGCCGGAATGCCCGCCGGAGCGGCTTCCTCAAGGGTCTCGGCCGCGGCCCGCGCCGCCGCGAGCCGGGAACGGAGCAGGTCGGCGACCCGGTCCCGCTGCACCTCGGTCATGCCTCCACCCCGTCCGTCAGGTCGGCGAGCAGCAGCTCTTCCAGGCCCGCGGCGAAGTCCGCGAGCACCGGACGGTCGAAGAGCAGCCGCACCGGCACGGCGAGCTGCAGGACCTCGCGGAGCCGTCCCGCCACCCGGGTGGCGGCGAAGGAGCTGCCGCCCAGGGCGAAGAAGTCGTCGTCGGCCCAGACGGCCGGACGGCCGAGCACCGCCGCCCAGATCGAGGCGACCATGATCTCGGCGTCGGAGGCGGGCGCGACCCGTTCGGCCCGCGGGCCGTCGCCGGGCTCGGGCAGGGCGTCCCGGTCCACCTTGCCGCTGGACAGGGTGGGCAGGGCGGCCAGCGCCACCCACCGCCGCGGCACCATGTGGTCGGGCAGCCGGGCGCGCAGATGTCGCTCCACCGCCGCCGGATCGGCCGTCTCGGGCGTGACGTAGCCGACCAGGTGGGCCTGGGCGCCCGTGCCGGACACGGTCACCGCGCCCTGGGCCACCTCGCGCAGCACGGCCTCGACCTCGCCCAGCTCGATGCGGTAGCCGCGGACCTTCACCTGGTGGTCGCGGCGGCCGTGGAACTCCAGCGTCCCGTCGGGCCGCCACCGCGCGAGGTCCCCCGTCCGGTAACACCTGCCGCCGGGGACGAAGGGATCGTCCACGAATCCGGACAGCCCCGGACGGTTCCGGTACCCCCGGGCCACGCCCGCGCCGCCCAGCAGCAGTTCGCCCACCGCGCCCGGCGGCAGCAGCCGCAGCCGCGGGTCGACGACGTAGGCCCGCTCGCCGGGCATCGGCGAGCCGATCGGCACCGGGCCGGGCTCGCCGGCGGACACGCGGTGCATGGTCGAGGTGACGGTGGCCTCGGTGGGGCCGTAGGCGTTCCACAACTCGCCGGCCCGCGCCAGGATCTCCGCGGCCAGGCCCGGGTCCAGCGCCTCGCCGCCGGTGACCGCGCGCAGCTCCGCGTCGCCCGTCCAGCCGGCCTCGATCAGCATCCGGTACGCCGTCGGCACCAGGTCGAGCACCGTGGCCTTGGCGGCCGCCTCGGCCAGCGCGTGACCGTCCCTGGCGGTGGCCCTGTCCACCACCACGCTGGTCCCGCCGCAGGTCAGGACCGTCCACAGCTCGGAGGCCGCGGCGTCGAACGTCAGCGGCGCCACGGCCGGCTGCACGTCGTCCGGGCCCAGGCGCAGCGCGGCCGCCGTGCCCGCCACCAGGGCGGCCAGGTTCGCGTGGGTGACCTCGACGCCCTTGGGCGTGCCGGTCGAGCCGGAGGTGTACATCACGTACGCCAGGTCGCCGGGCCGGACCTCGGGCAGCTCGGCGCGCCCGTCGAGCTCCAGCCGGTCGAGGTCCAGGACGCCGGGCCCCGGCACGCCGCCCCTGGCGAGCACGACGCGGGCCCCGGCGTCCTCGGCCAGCAGCCGCAGCCGCTCGGCCGGGTGCTCGGGATCCATCGGCAGGTACGCCGCGCCCGCCCGCCACACCGCCAGCAGGACGGCGGGCATCAGGTGGTCGCGCGGCAGGCGGACGCCGACGACGTCCCCGGGGGCCACGCCGTGCTCCAGCAGCGTCGCCGCCGCCCGGTCGGCCCAGTCGTTCAGGTCGGCGAAGCTCAGCGACGTGCCGTCGGGGCCCACCACGGCCGTTCCCGTGGTGTGGGCCGCGATCGCCCGCGGCACGGTCGGCAGCGGTCGCGGCAGCTCCGGCCCGGCGGCCAGCGCCAGCAGCGCGGCCCGCTCGTCCGGGGTGACGAGCTCCAGTTCGCGGCCGGGGTCCGTCATGGCGTGCCGGAGCAGGGCGATCAGGCGGTCCACGTACGCCTCGGCGCGGTCCCGGCCGAGCACCGCGGTGGCGTACTCCAGGTGCAGCTCGCCGCCGGACGCCGTGCGGTTGACCAGCACGCTGAGCTCGTGGCCGGCGGCTCCCGAACCGAGTTCGGTGAGCAGTTCCAGACCTTCCACGCGTACCGGGACCTCGCTGTGCTGCATGGCCAGCAGCACGGCGGCGCGGGGCAGCTCGGCGGGCGGGATCTCCTGGTGGATCAGCGCCCGCGTGGTGGCGTCCGCGGCCTGGCGCACCAGGTCGCGGAAGGTCGAGGCGTCGCCGGTCCGCAGCCGCACCGGCACGGTGTCGACCAGCGGGCCGACGACCCCGGCCAGCTCGGCGCCGGCGCGGCGCGCCGCGACCGCGCCGATCAGCATGTCCGGCTCCGCGCCGGCCAGGGCGAGCCCGGCCAGGTAGACCGCGAACGGCGTGACGCCGCACTCCCTGGCCAGGGCGGACACGCCGGCCACGAACTCCTCCGGCAGCGGCCTGGTCACCCGCGCCGCCGTCAGGTCGGCGGGCGCCGGAGGCGTCACCGGCGCGCCCGACAGCTCCCGCTGCCAGAACTCGCGCAGCCGCGGCAGCTCCGGATGCCCCTCCTGCTCGCGCACGGCCACGTCGCCGACCTGGACGGCGGGCCCGGCCACCGGCCGTCCGGCCAGCCCGGCGGCCAGCTCGTCCATCAGGATGCCGACCGAGCCGCCATCGAAGGCGAGGTGATCGGTCACGACCACGAGCTCGGCGACCGCCTCGCCGGTCCAGCACAGCTCGGCCCGGACCAGCGGCACCTCGTCCGCCACGTCGAACACGTACGCGCCGGCGCGCCTGGCCACCCGCTCCGGGTCGGCCTCGGGGCCGTGCTCGGCGAACGGCACCGGAACCGGCGGATGCGTCACGGCGTACGGCACGCCGTCCTCGCTCACCGCGACGGTGCTGCGCAGCACCTCGTGCCGGGCCACGACGGCGTCCAGCGCCGCCCGCAGCGGGGCCGCGTCCCGCAGGCCGCTCACCCGCAGCCGGACCGACACGGTGGTGACCGGCCTGCCCGGATGGAGCTGGCGCAGGGTCCAGAACTCGCGCTGCATGCCGGTCAGCGGGTACGTGCTGCGGCCGCCGTCCCGCCGCACCGGCTCCTGGACGGTCTGGCGCAGCCGGGAGGCCAGCCCGGCCGCCGTGGGCTCGGTCAGGAACGCCGACGGCGGCACGGTGTGCCCCAGCCGGCGCGACAGCTCGTTCACCACCTTGACCGCGGCCAGGGAGTGTCCGCCCAGGTCGGCGAAGCGGTCCAGCACGCCGATCCCGTCGAGGCCGAGCACTTCGGCGATGACGTCGGCCACCAGGCGCTCGTCGTCGGTCCTCGGCGCGACCGGCGCCGTGGCGACCAGCCGCGTGGAGCCGAGCCTGGGCAGGGCCGCGCGGTCCACCTTGCCGGTGGGGGCCAGCGGCAGGCTCTCGCTGATCCCGATCCGGGACGGGACCAGGTGTGCGGGCAGCCGGTCGCGCAGCCACTCGCGCAGCTCGGGCTCGCTCACACTGGTCGCGGCGACGTGGCCGACCAGGTGGGCGGCTCCGTCGTCGCCGGTCTGCGCCAGCACCACGGCCCGCCGCACCGCGGGGTGGCCGCCCAGCACGGACTCCACCTCGCCGAGCTCGACCCGGATGCCGCGGATCTTGACCTGGTCGTCGGCCCGGCCGGCGTAGCGCAGCTCGCCGTCCACCCGGCGGACCAGGTCGCCGCTGCGGTAGACGCGGACGCCGTCCGGGCCGGACCCGAACGCGGGGGAGTCCACTCCCAGGTAGCCGCGGGCCACCACGGGGCCGCCGATCCACAACTCGCCCAGCTCGCCGTCCTGGACGGGCAGGCCCTGCGCGTCGCGCACCGACAGCACGGCGCCGGCCAGCGGCTCGCCCAGGGGCGGCTCGCCGTCGAAGTCGCGTCCCGCCTCGAAGAAGGTGCAGGCGGTGCTGCACTCCGTCGGGCCGTACATGTTGAGGACGCGCTGGACGTTCGGGTTGGCGTAGATCTGGCGGATCAGCGCGGCGGTCAGCGGCTCGCCGCCCGACACCACGGTCCGCACCCCGGCCGGCAGCGGGTCGCGCAGCAGCACCGACAGCGCGGAGGGAACGCCGAAGACCGTCCTCACCTCGTCGCGGGCGGGCAGGGACGGCAGCGCCAGCAGGTTCTCCGCCATGATCACCGTGCCGCCGGCGACGAGCGGGACGAACAGCAGCATGATCGAGGCGTCGAAGCAGATCGACGCGCCGGCCAGCATGCCGCCCAGTTCCTCGGCGGAGTACGCCGACGCGCCCCAGGCCAGGAAGTTCATGGTGTTGCGGTGCTCCACGACCACGCCCTTGGGCGTCCCGGTGGAGCCGGAGGTGTAGATCACGTACGCGGCGTCGGCGGCCTCTCCCGCCACGCCGGGCGCGTCCTCGCGCGGCGCGACGTCGTCGACGTGGACGACCTCCGCCCCGGTGAGGGTGGCCGTCGCGGCCGCTGCCGTCGTGGAGAGCACCGCGGTGACCTCGGCGTTCGCGGCCATGAACCGTAAGCGTTCTGCGGGGTAGGCCGGGTCGAGCGGGACGTAGGCCGCGCCCGCCTTCCACACGCCGAGCAGCGCCGGTAGCAGCCATTCGCCCTGTTCCAGGCAGACGCCGACGTGGTGGCCGCGTCCGATGCCGCGTTCGAGCAGCGTGTGGGCGATGCCGTTGGCGCGGCGGTCCAGGTCGGCGTTGGTGAGGCGGGTGGTGCCGGCTATGACGGCGATGCTGTCAGGGCTTTTCCTGGTTTGGATGGATATGGCCTCGTGAACGCGTGTGCCGGCCCCCTGGCCTTTCACGTCGTCGGTCATGGTGTCTCCCCGTAAAACCCACCGCGATTGGCGGCAAATACGTACAAATTGCGCGATGAAGCATAATCCGCATGATCGATTTGTCGAGGGCTTTCTGGGGCGAAGTTGGCCGTCAGCGTGAATGACGCCGCGTCAGGTTTTCCGGTCAAACTCCGATGGTTCTGTGACTGTCGGTAGTGGCTTATCTTCGGGTGGCGAATTCGTTATCCCGGATGGTGGAAGAAGGCCCGTTCCGTGGGGGTGGCGTTCCCTCTTTGGGCCTGCCGAAGGTTTACGTCGGGCGTCAGTGCGGGGGGCTGCTGGCGTGGTGACAGGTGGGGCGTCGATGGGGTCCTCGGGTGCCGAGCCTTCTCAGGGCAAGGTCATGAGAGCTGGGGGCGTCCGAGGGGTTCCGGGCAGTTCGGGGGCGCCCGGCCCGGTGGCTGGCAGCGGACGAGGTCCGGCCGTTGGCGGAGGAAGCCTGCGCCCGAGTGTCGTGGCGGCGGCGCGGTCCAGTGTGGCGCTCAGACGGGGTGGCGGGGCGGCGCGATCGGGCGGTACGGCGGGGCGGGACGTTGGGCGGCGGGCCAGGGGCGTCCAGGTGGGACGATGCGGTACGGCGGGGTGAGGCGGTACGGCGGCCCGGTCGGGCGGTACGGCGGGGTGAGGGGGATGGGACGGCGTGGCCGGCCGCGTTGCCGGTTCGCGCGTTGCCGGGTTCGACCGTGACCTCGATAGGCCGTTGCTGGGGCGGGCCGGGCTTCGGTGTGCGGCGTCCTGTGGGGGCAATGCTCCCCGGCCCTGGCTCCCCGGCCCCGGTTTCTGGCTGCGGCCTCGGTCCCGGGGCCGGTTCCTGTCTCCGGCCTGGGTCCCGAGTCCGTGCGCCCGGGTTTGTCCGCTCCTGGGACGCTCGGACTCCAGGACCCGCCCCCGGACTCCCGGGCCCTTAGAACCCAGCCCTCGGATCCCACCGGACCCAGATCCCCGTCCCCGGACCACCGTCCCCGGACCACCGTCCCCGGACCACCATCCCCGGACCACCGTCCCAGGCCCCCCGGACCAGGACCCTCGGACCAGGACCACCGGACCTCCGAGTCGGCGGGGGCGGGGGCGAGGCGCTCGGGTGCGGGGGCGGTCTTGAGGTAATTGGGCGCCGTTGTTTGTTCGGGAGCAGAACTTGTGGATTGTTCGCCTTGTCGAGGCATTCAACGAAGGGGGCTGATATTCGCGGGGAATTGCTTCGGTGCGAAATAGTGGTGGGAAATCGGTTCAGGCGTTCGTGGGTGGTGTGGTGGGGGGATTGTTGGAATTCAGGAGGATGGCCAGTCGGTCCAGGCCGCCCTTGATGAGCCGGCCGTACCCGTCGTCGTCCAGTGCGCCGATCCCCGCTCGGGCCTGGTCGAGGTGGTCGCGGGCGCGGTCCAGGTCGCCCAGTTTGCGGTAGCACTCGCCCAGGTTCAGGTGCAGCGACGGGTACAGCGCCACTACCGGGAGCGCCACCCCGGCCTGTGCCACCTGTTCGTCGGTGACCCGGTCGGCGGCGGCGAGCGCGCGCAGGTCCCACATCAGCTCCTCGTGCACGTCGTCCTGGACGTCGGCCATCGAATGGGCGAGGACGCAGACGTGCAGCGGGTCGCCCTGCTCGCCGCCGATGTCGTCCCAGATCTGCGCGAACAATTCGCGAGCGGCTTCGGGGCGGCCTTGGTGGTGATGTAAGTCCACCCCTTGGCCGATCCTGGCCATCGTCGGATCTGCGGTGGTCATCGGTGCTCCTTCACTGTCGCGTGAAACAGCGGTCAGCGTGCTTGTCCGGACCGATCCGGAGGGCCGTCGAGCCGTGATCGCGGTAATTCGGCGGGGTTCATCCGCGCCGGAGACGTTCGAGGTGCGGCAGTTCCGCCGCGCGCGGGCGGCCGGGCCGGCTGTCCAGGAGCCGCCATCGGGTAGTGACCCCGTCCGGGCCGTCGAGCGTGCCCCGCGCCAGTGCGGCGTCGATGCGGGCCCGCACGTCGGCCTCGGCCGCCGCCTCGGCCGCGAACAGGACCCGCACCCGGACGACGTCGCCCACGCGGTCGGAGGCCGTGTGGTGCGCCGCGATCGGGCAGGGCGGCTCGTGCTCCCAGTGCCCGCACAGCGCCACGGTGATCGCCGCGCCGGGCGCGCGCACATCGCCGTCCGTGTCCATGACGATCGTCGCCTCATGGGCGAAACCCGTACGCACCCTTCCATGATTCACGTACGCGGACGACGGGTCCAGCGCCCGGCGCCGGTCTCACTCGGGCGCGTACTGTGACGCGTACTCCTGCGAGGGCAGGATCGGGGTGATCACGTCCACGAGGACGCCGTTGGGGTCGGCGACGATGAAGTGCCGCTGGCCGAAGTCCTCGTCGCGCAGCGCCAGCTCCGGGGTCAGCCCTTCGCGCCCGACCAGGCGCTCCCACTCGGCGTCGACGTCGGCGACCTCGAAGTTGATCAGCAGCCCCGCGACCGGACGGCGGTAGGCGGCGGGCAACGTCGGGTGACGGTGGTCGAGCAGGGCCAGCTCGTACGGACCGCGGCGCAGGCTCACGTACCAGTCGGCCTCGAAGGTCACCTCATATCCGAACAGCCGGACGTAGAAGTCCTTCGACGCGGCGAGATCGGCCGTGCACAACACCGGATACACGCTGCTCAGCTTCATTGCGTTCCTCCTCCTCAGTTTCACGTACCAACAGTATGTGGGCGTACACTATTTGGGATACCGTCGGTATGTCAAAGGGGACGCAGTGACCAGGACGACGCAGTGACCAGGACGGAGCAGAAGGAACGCACCCGCCGCACGTTGCTCGCCACGGCGCGGCGCCTGTTCGCGACCAGGGGTTATGCCGGGGTGGGGCTGGCGGAGATCGTCGGCGAGTCCGGCGTCACCAAAGGCGCCCTCTACCACCACTTCGAGGGCAAGCCCGACCTCTTCCGGGCCGTGCTGGAACAGGTGCAGCGCGAGGTGGCCGACCGGGTGGCCGCGGCGGCCGACGCCGAGGACGACCCGTGGGCGCAGCTCAAGGCGGGCTGCGCGGCGTTCGTCGCGGCCGGCGCCGATCCCGACGCGCAACGGATCATGCTGATCGACGGCCCCGCCGTGCTCGGCTGGAACGAGTGGCGGGCGATCGACGAGGCCACCAGCGTCCGGCACCTGACCGAGGCGCTGGCCGCGCTCGTCGCGGCCGGCGTCATCCCGGCCCAGCCGGTCGCGCCGCTGGCCCGCCTGCTGTCCGGGGCGATGAACGAGGCCGCGCTGTGGCTGGCGCAGTCCGCCCCCGACGAACTGGCCGACACGCAGGCGGCACTGTCCCGCCTCCTCGACGCCCTGCGCGCCTGAAGCGGCGCACCCCCGCCACCGAGAGCTCGCGCTCGCCAAGAGCCTGGCCCACCGGACGGGCGAGGCCGGTCAACGCTCGCCACGGTGGCCGATCGGGCCGGTCTGGCTCGGTGGGGTGGCCGGCTGGGCTCGGCGGGGTGGGGCTGGTGGCCGTTGTGGTCGTCCCCGCCGAGCCGCTGCGAGCGGGAACGTCAGCCGGTGGCGCAGGTCTTTCCGTTGAGCGCGAAGCTCACCGGTGCAGGCAGCGCGCCGCCGCCGTACGCGGCGGTGAACCCGACCTGCGTCTGCGAGCCGACCCCGATGACCTTGTTCCACTGCTTGTTCACCCCGGCCACGCCCGCACCGGCCTGGGTCCAGTTCGCGGACCAGCCCGAGACGAGGCGCACGGCGGCCGCCGCCGGATAGTCGACCGTCAGCGTCCACCCGTCGACCGGGGTCGTGCCGGTGTTGCGCACGACGAGCTCGGCGTCCAGCCGCGGCCCTCCCGTCGTGGCCCGGTACGTCACCGTGCACGGCGCCTCCGACGACGGGGTGGGCGACGGCAGCCCCTCCCTGGCCAGCGCGGACAGCGGGTCCGACGGCACGCTGAGGTTGCCGCCCGCGTCCTTGGCGACCACGACGTACGTGTAACGCTGCCCGACGACCAGGCCGGGTTCGGCGAAGTTCAGGCTCGGCGGAAGGACCGTGCCGACCCTGCGGTACGCCGTCGCCGTCTCCCGGTACACGTCGTACGCCGTCACCGCCACGTTGTCGGTCGACGGCTGCCAGCAGAACGTGACGCCCGGATAGTCCTGCAGGCAGGCGTCGCGCAGGCCGGTGGGCCTGGACGGGGGCACGTGGTCACCCGGCAGCGGGCTCGGCGAGCCGGTCGGGGTCATCCCGAGCGTCGCCGGCACCGTGATCAGGGCCGACGGCGGGCTGAGGTGCCCCGCCAGGTCCCTGGCCACGACGTACATCGTGTAGAGGCGGTTCAGCTCGCCGGAGAACCCGCCGATCGTGCTGGTCGTGCTGCTGGCGAGGACGAAGCCGTCCGGGTCCAGGCGGTACAGGTCGTACCCGGCGACGCCCGTGTCGTCGGAGGAGGGAGACCAGCAGATGGACGCGTAGCCGGTCGGGTTGGCGGCGAACGGCACCGGGCACGGCCGCAGCCCGCCGGGCCGGGTCGGCGGCGCGTCGTCGGCCGCGCCTGAGACAGCCGCGACAGCCGCGCCGGAGACGGCCGCCGCGGGGACGGCCGCGTGCCCGACGTCGTGCGCCGCCGGGACGGAGGCCAGAGCCGTCCTCCCGGTCGGGCCGATCGCCAGCGCGGCGAGGAACAACGCCAGAGTGAGGAAGCCGAGGGTGAGGCCAACCGCTCCCAAGGATCGTCTGCCAGGCCGCATAGGGCCCCCTTCTGATCGAGCCTGCACCCCCTCGCAGTGATCGTGAACGAGTTTTCAGGTTCCGTAAAGCCGGCAATCCGCCGCGCCTGAGCGGCCGTGTTACCTTTTCCCGCCGCCACTCGTCATGGGGGTGACGACCGAGAACGAACGGTCGTCAGACCCACGAGTGAATCGAGAACAGAATGCTGACCGCCATCATGTACACCACGATCTACGTCACCGATCAGGACCGCGCGCTGGAGTTCTACACCGCGGGG
The DNA here is from genome assembly GCF_040675235.1 of Nonomuraea sp. NPDC049637. Classification (NCBI taxonomy): domain Bacteria; kingdom Bacillati; phylum Actinomycetota; class Actinomycetes; order Streptosporangiales; family Streptosporangiaceae; genus Nonomuraea; species Nonomuraea sp. NPDC049637. Next base: position 19,831 of record NZ_JBFAOM010000074.1, on the reverse strand, counting down.
CTCGGCCTGGAGAAGCGCATCGACGTCCGGGGGCCCGACGGCCGTTTCCTCACCGTCGGCGTGCCCGGCAGCCCGGTCCAGATCCTCCTGTGGTCGTATGCGGCGGCCGCCGGGCAGCCGGGCGTCGCGGGCGGGAACGGCGCGCCGGGCCCGCTGATCCTGGAATCCGACGACCTGCGCAAGGACTTCGAGGTCATGCGCGGGCGGGGCGTCACCTTCGAGGAGTCCGAGCCCGTGGACTATCCGTTCGGCGTCCGCGCCGAGGCGGTGGATCCGGACGGCAACCGGATCTCGCTCCGTCAGCAGCGCAGGCCGTGACCGTGCACCCGGCCGGCCCGATGGCCGAGGCGTTCGAGGCCCAGCGCGATCGGCTGCGCGCCGTCGCCTACCGCGTGCTGGGCTCGCACGCCGACGCCGAGGACGTGGTCCAGGAGGCCTGGATGCGGCTGGTCCGTCAGGACGTGTCGGCCATCGGCAACCTGGCGGGCTGGCTGACCACCGTGGTCGGCCGCATCAGCCTGGACCTGCTGCGATCCCGCCAGGCCCACCCCGAGACGGCGTACGGGCAGGAATCCGCGGATTTGCTGGGGACACCCGGCGACGAGCCCACGCCGGACGAGCAGGCGGCGCTGGCCGACTCGGTCGGCCTCGCCCTCCTCGTGGTGCTCGACTCGCTCACCCCGAGCGAGCGGCTGGCGTTCGTGCTGCACGACCTGTTCGGGGTCCCGTTCCAGGAGATCGGCCACATCCTGGGCAAGTCAGCCGACGCCGCCAAGATGATCGCCAGCCGCGCCCGCCGCAAGGTCCGGTCCACGGACCGGGCGGCGGGCCCCGCCCGCGAGCACCGGGAGGCCGTGGACGCCTTCCGCGCCGCCGTGCTCGGCGGGGACTTCGAGGCGCTGCTGCGGGTCCTCGACCCGGACGTGAAGCTGACCGTGGACACCCCCGGCGGCGTGGTCGTCACCCTCGGCGCCACCGCCGTCGCGGCCGGAGCCCGCATGTTCGCCGGCGAGGTAGCCGGGCAGCGGCCCGTGCTGGTGGACGGGCTCCCCGGCCACCTGTCCTGGCGCGCCGACGGGACGCCGCTGTCCGCCATCGCCTTCACCGTCGCCGGCGGCCGGATCACCGGCATCCACATCGTCGTCGACCCGGCCAGGCTCGCCGCCCTCGACCGGCCCGCCCCGGCCTGACCCGCCGCCGTCAGGGCCGCCCCCGGGCCCGGCAAGGGTGCTGGTCCGGGCCTGACAAACGTGACGGTCCGGGGCTGGCAAAACCGTGCGGGGGCGGGCCCGGCGAGGCGTTCCGGGCCAGGCCGTCGGCGCCGTGAATGTCGCGTCTGGACCGGTTGACAGGCGCCCCCTACCATGGGCGCGTGCGGCTGAACGTCCTCGGGCCCATGGAACTCGTCGTGGCCGGGCGGGCCGTGCCGGTCGGGCCGCCCAAGCAGCGGGCCCTGCTCGCCCTCCTCGCGATGCACGCCGGCCGCGTGCTCCCCGCCGACCTGCTGGCCGACCGGCTGTGGGCCGGCGACCCGCCGCCGAGCGTCCAGGGCAGCCTGCAGGTGTACGTCTCCAACCTGCGCCGCCGGCTGGAGCCCGACCGGCGGCCGGGCACGACCCCGGCCGTCCTGGTCAGCGCCGCCGACGGCTACGGCTTGATGACCGACGGGCTCGTCCTCGACACGACGGACTTCGGCACGCTCGTGTCGGCCGGCTCCGCCCACCTGGCCGCGGGACGGCACGAGCAGGCGGCGGCCGACCTCGCCGAGGCGCTCGGCCTGTGGCGCGGCGACCCGTACGCGGACGTGCGCGCGCAGGAGTGGGCGCAACCGGAGATCGGCCGCCTGGAGCAGGTACGGCTGGACGCGGTGGAGGCGCTGGCCGCGGCCCTGCTGGAACTGGACCGCCACACGGACGTCGTCGCGCGGCTGGACCCGTTCGTCCGCGAGCACCCGCTGCGTGAGCGCGCCTGGGAACTGCTGGTGCTGGCCCACTACCGCGCCGGCCGGCAGGCGGCGGCCCTCGAATGCCTGCGCGGGGTGCGTGACGTGCTGGCCGGCGAACTGGGCATCGACCCGGGGCCGCGGCTGCGCGAGCTCGAAGCCGCGGTGCTGCGCCAGGACGCCACGCTGTTGCCGTCCGGCCGTCCCGCCACCCCGCAGCCCACCCCGCCGAAGTCCCCACCGCCGCCCCCGCCGTGGACGCCGGTGCCCGCGGCGCCGCCCGGCGGCGGCGAGCCCGTGCCGGACCTGCCGGTGTTCGTCGGCCGGGAGAGCCCGCTCGCGTTCCTGACCGAGGCGGCCGCGGCGGCGTCCGCCGCCGGGCAGGTCGTGCTGGTGGACGGCGAGCCGGGCGTCGGCAAGACGAGCCTGCTGAGGCGCTTCCGCGCGAGCGCCGGCGTGCCGGTCGGCTGGGGGGCGAGCCCCGACCACGAGACCGCGCCCGCCCTGTGGCCCTGGGAACGCGTCCTGCGCGACCTCGCCGCCGTGGCCCCGTGGGCCGCCCTGCCCGGCGAGGTCGGCACGTTCCTGTCGGGCGGCCCGCAGGCGGTCCCGGCGTCGGACGCGCAGGGGGCGCGGCTGCGGTTCTTCGAGGCCGTCGGCACGTTCCTGGCCGCGGTCGGGCCGGCGGTCGTCGTGCTGGAGGACCTGCACGCGGCCGACGACGCCACGCTGCGGCTGCTGGTCCACGTGGCCGCCACCGCCCGGCCGGGCCTGCTGCTGGTGGCGACCTTCCGGCGGCACGAGGCGTCGGCGCTCACCGCCACGCTGTCGGCGCTGTCCCGGCTCGGCGCGCGCCGGCTCGGGCTGGACGGGCTCGCCGCCGAGGAGGTCCGCGCGCTGGTCAAGGAGCTGTCCGGCCGCGATCCGGGCGGCGACGGGGCCGAGGAACTGCGCCGGCGCACCGCCGGGAACCCGTTCTTCCTCGCCGAGCTCGCCAGGGCCGGCGACGGGCTGCCGCAGGGCGTCCTGGACGTCGTGCTGCACCGGGTGGCGGGCCTGGGGGAGGAGGCGGCCCGCGTGCTGGAGCTGGCCGCCGTGATGGGGGACGAGTTCGAGGCGGTCGTCCTGGCCCGGGTCGCCGGCGGCACGGTCGGCGACCTGCTGCCGTCGCTCGACGCGGCGCTCGGCGCGGGGCTGGTCCGGGAGTCGTCGTACCGGCTGGGCGGCTACGAGTTCGCGCACGCCCTGGTGACCGACGCGTTGTTGTCGCGCCGGTCGCGGCTGTGGCGGGCGCGGGTGCACGAGCAGGTGGCGGCCGCCCTCACCGCCGTGCACGGCGACCGCGACGACCGCGACGAGCGCGCGGCGGTGATCGCGCGGCACTGGCTGGCGGCGGCGGAGCTGGGCGCGCAGCCCGCCCGCATGGCGATGGACTACGCGGCCCGCGCCGCGCGGGCGGCCCTGCGGCGGCACGCGCCCGACGACGCGGCCGTGTCCTGGCAGGAGGCGCTGGCGGCCGCCGAGCCGGCCGGCGCGAGCGCGGCCGAGCGGTTCGAGCTGGCCGTCGGGCTGGCGGAGAGCCGCTACGCCGCCGGCCGGTTCGACGAGGGTTACGAGGCGGTCGAGCAGGCGCTCGCCATGGCCGGCGACGACCTGGACAAAGCCGTCAGAGCCGCCGACATCGCGATGGGACACGGCATCTGGGTGCCCTTCCGGTACGGCGTCGACGTGGCCGCCGTACGCGACGCGGCGGACCGGGCCGCGCGCGGGCTGCCGCCGTCCACGCCGGACTGGGCGACGGCGCAGGCCGTCAGGGCCGTCGTGCTCGCCCAGACCGGCCGCGAGGACGAGGTCGGCGCGGTCTCCTCGCAGGCCGTGGCGGCGGCCGAGCGCCTGGACGACCCCGCCCTGCTGCGGCGCGTCCTGCACCTGCGGCTCATCGCGCTGCAGGGACAGGACTTCGTCGAGGAGCGTGCCGGGACCGCCCGCCGCCTGCTGGCCGAGCCGGACCTGTCGCCCCAGCTCAGGGTGATCGCGCAGCTGCACCTCGTCGGCCACCACGTTGAGCACGGCAGGATGCCGCAGGCCCGCGACCTGCTGGCGGAGATCGGCACGCTGCTGCGCGGCCTGCACAATCCGACGCTGGCGCTGCAGGCCGCGGTGGCGCACGTGGGGCTCGACCTGTTCCAGGGCGTGCCGGACCCGGCCCGGCACTTCGAGCCCGTCAGGGCGATGTTGTCGTTCGCCGACCTGGCCTACTTCGAGCTCAGCATGCTCGGCGGACGGGCCGAGACGATCATCCAGGAGGAGCGCCTGGGCGAGGAGGCGGCCTGGATCGAGGAGATGGCCCGGCACACCGGCCTGGCGGGGCCCGCCTACGCGCTGGCGTACGCGCTGGCGGAGCTGGGCGAGCCCGAGCGCGCCCGGCGGCTCCTGCGCGAGACGCCCATGCCGCCGCGCGACTACCACTGGGCGATGGCCGCCATGTGCCGGCTGCACGCGGCGATCCGGCTCGGCGAGGCGGACGTCGTCCGGGAGGTCTACGACGCCTTCCGGCCGTTCGCCGGGCTGCTGCACGTCAACGGCGCCTGCACCACCGTCGACGGCGCGTACGACGGCCACCTGGGCGAGGCGCTGCTGGCGCTCGGCGACCGCGAGGGCGCCCGGGCCCACCTGACCGCGGCGGTGCGCCAGCTGGAGCGGGCGGGAGCGGCCTACTGGCTGACAAGGGCCCGCCAAGCCCTCGCCAAGTGCACGTAGAGGCCCGGCGCGCACGCTGTTCCCGACACGTGAGGGAACAGACTGATGATCACACCAGACCACCTGACCGGCTTCCTGATGATGCACGCCGGTTTCCGCGCCGAGTTCGGCCGCCTGGCCGATGCGTGCGGCGACCCGCGTGACGACGCGCACGAGGAACTGCTGGAGGAGCAGCTCGCGCTCGTGCTGGACATGCTGCACGCCCACCACTCGCACGAGGACGCCACCCTGTGGCCCAAGCTCACCGTCCGCGCCCCGCAGGCGGCGGACGCGCTGGCCGAGCTGGAGTCCGAGCACTCGTTGCTGGACCCCCTGCTGGAGGCCGCCGCCGACCGCGGGGTGCCCCTGGCCGGCCGCGCGCCCGTCCTGCGGCGGCTGCACGAGCTCGTCAACGAGCACCTCGACCACGAGGAGCGGGTCGCCGTGCCGCTCATGCTCGCCCACCTCACCCCCGGCGACGTCGAGGCCGACCGGCGCCAGGCGATGGACGACTTCGGCCGCCGCCGGGTCCCCGTCATCCTCGGCTGGCTCGCCTCCGGCGCCGACGCCCGCCTGCTCGCAGCCTCGTACGCGGACCTGCCGGTCGTGGCCCGGCTGATGTTCCGCCTGTTCTGGTGGCCGGCCTACCGGCGGCGTTTCACCCGCCTGTACGGCACCACCCCCGCCGACCTGATCCTGGAGCCGTGATGACCGCATCCGCACCGACCGTCTCGCCGCGCCTGGCGGCCGAGGTCTTCGGCCGCGCCCTGGTCTGCGAGTACGCCTCGCTCACCCGCGACGGCCGCCCCGTCACCTGGCCCGTCACGCCGTACGCCGGCGCGGGCGGCACGATCGACGTCAGCACCGGGCTCACCTACCCGGACAAGGCCGAGCGCGCCCGCCGGGACCCGCGCGTCGCGCTGCTGTGCTCCGGCGCGGAGGGCGGCGGCCCGGACCGGCCGCCCGTCGTCCTGGTGCAGGGCCGGGCGGCCGTGCGCGACGCGGACCTGCAGGCCGGCACCGACCGGTACGTCCGCGAGTCGCTGGCCAAGACCGGCGCCGGGTTCGCCGGGATGCCGTGGTTCCTGGTGAGACGGCTGGGCTGGTACTTCGCCCGCATCTGGGTGGAGGTCACCCCCGAGCGGATCGTCTGGTGGCCCGAGGGCGACCTGTCCAGGACGCCGGAGATCTGGACGGCCCCTCCGGACGTCGCCGTGCCCGCCTCCGATCCCGCCCCGACCGGCCCCCGGCTGCCGAGCCGGTCGGCCCCGCCGGCGGACTGGCGGCCGTTCGCCGTCCGCGCCGCCCGTCTGGACGAGCCCGTCGTCACCATGGTGGCCGACGGCATGCCGCTGGCCGTGCGCACCCGCTCGGCCGTACGGACCGAGGCCGGCTTCGACCTGCGGCTGCCCGCGGGCGTCCAGGCGGCCGACGGGCCGGTGTGCCTGACCTTCCATCGGCACGGCCCGGCCATGGAGTGGCAGGAGAACGTCGTGCTGGTCGGGCGGGCCACCGGCGCGGGCGACCGGCTGAGCGTGCAGGTGGAGCGGGCGCTCAACGACTGGAGCCTCGCGGGGAGCCGCCGGGAGCGCAGCCGTTCGTTCCTCGGCCAGGGCAGGCTGCTGCGGAAGCGGCTGGAGGCCGAGGCCGCCCGCCGCGGCCAGCCCGTTCCCCGCGTCCGCCGCCCGCGCGACTGACGCCGCCCACGCGACTGACGCCGCCCCCGCGATCGGACGCTGGACGCCGCCCGCCGGTCCCCGCCGGCGGCGGCCCTACGGGGTGAGGATGCTGATGCCCAGCATGCGGGCGCCCGTCTCGGTGCGCGGGCGATGCGTGCTGCCCGGCGCGAACACGACGTAACTGCCCGGCCCGAGCCGGTGCCCCCGGTCGATGAACTCGCCCGAGATCACGTAGTAGCGTTCCTCGCCGTCGTGCACGTCCACCTCGGGCCATTCGGCGCCCGGAGCGAAGTCGTACATCCAGCCGAGGGCCCGGTCGGTGGCGGGCAGCCGCCGCCTTACGATCCCGGGGACGACCTCGACGGCTTCCACCTCGTCGACGTTCAGGATCTGGACGTCGTTCGCGTCTTGCGTCATGCCCCCATCGTCGCGGCGGACGTCCTGCCCCGCCCAGTGTCTGGATTGACGCGTGGCGGTATTTTCCTGCCATGAGCGTTCAGCGAGTGGTGGCGCTGGTCCTGCCGCCGCAGTCCACGTTCGAGCTGGCGTGCGCGGCGGAGGTCTTCGGGGTGCGCCGGCCGGGTCTGCCCGCCCGCTACTCGTTCCAGGTGTGCGCCGAACGTCCGGGCGCCGTGCCGACCCTGGCCGGGTACGACATGGCGGTCGGCGCGGGCCTGCCGGCGCTGGAGGCCGCCGACACGGTGGTGATCCCCGGCTGGCACCGCCGCGACGACCCGGCGCCGCCCGCCGTGATCGACGCGATCCGGCGGGCCCACCGGCGAGGCGCCCGGATCGTCGCGATCTGCTCGGGGACGTTCCTGCTCGCCGCGACCGGACTGCTCGATCACCGCAGGGCGACCACCCACTGGCGGCTCGCCGCCGAGCTCGCGGGCCGTTTTCCCGACGTACAGGTCGAACCCGACACCCTGTACATCGACCTGGGTGACCTCGCCACCAGCGCCGGCACCGCCGCCGGCATCGACCTGTGCCTGCACCTGGCCCGCGCCGACCACGGCGCGGCCTACGCCGCGCACATCGCCCGCCACATGGTCATGCCGCCGCACCGCGAGGGCGGCCAGCTCCAGTACAGCACCGCGCCCCCCGCGCCCACCGCGGACCGCCGGCCGGAGTCGCTGGCGCCGCTCCTCGACTGGGCCGCCGAACGGCTGGACGAGCCCCTCACCCTCGACGACCTCGCCGCACGGGCCGGGGTCTCCCCGCGGACCCTGGCCCGCCGGTTCGCCGGCCAGCTCGGCGTCAGCCCCGGCCGATGGCTGCTCCAGCAGCGCGTCACGGCGGCGCGGGCCCTGCTGGAGGAGACCGACCTGCCCGTGGAGACGATCGCGGTCAGGGTCGGCCTGTCCTCGGCCACCAACCTCCGCAGACGTTTCCACTCCCTGGTGCACACCACGCCCGCCGCCTACCGCCGCTCGTTCGGCGGCCACGACGGCAGCCACGACGGCGGCCTCTCCTCGCGGCCGTCCCCCGTCAGGGGCGGGGCTCGTCGTCCCAGGCCACCGGCGTGACCTCGCCGGTCTTCCAGTCCGAGCGCAGGATTCCGTAGGCGACGGAGTCGTACAGGCGTCCGTCGCGTCCCGGCCAGGCCCGGCGGTAGTGCGCCTCCTTCACGAAGCCCGCGCCGCGGAAGACGGCCCGCATGGCCAGGTTGTCCTGCCGGGTGGTGCCCTCGATCCGGGTGATCCCCGGCAGCTCGGTGAACAGGTGCCCGGTCAGCCAGCGCACCGCCTGGCCGCCGAGGCCGCGTCCCCGGTGGGCGGCCCTGATGCGCAGGTCGAAGACGGGCCCCTCGTCGGCGAGGTCCTGCAACCTGATCAACCCGGCCCGCTGGCCCTCGGAGACCACCCAGAAGGTGCGTTCGTCCGCGTCGTCGTAGTGCCCGTCGGCGGCCCGCCGCCGGACGGCCTCGGCCTCCGGCCGTCCGACGTGAAAGGGCCAGTCCTCGCCGGTCAGGAAGGCGACCAGGTCGTCGACATCGTCAGGGACGAACCTGATGAACGCTGCTGTCATGATCCAGCGTTCTACCAGATCGCCGCGACCGGCCGGATCACCGGCCCCGCGCCTCCTCGGCGACGCGGTCGACGGCCTGGACGGCGACGGCGGGCTCGTCGACGTAGATGTAGTGCCCGCTGCCCGCCGCGGTGCTCAGCCTGCTGCGGCCGGACAGCGCCAGCCACTTGCGCTGGCCGGCCGCCCACGCCCGCTCCAGGCGCGGCCCGTACTCGGGCAGGGCCTCCAGGTACGGCTTGCCGTGCCGGACGACCTCGACCGGGATGTCACCGGCGGAGCGGACCGCGCCGTCGGCGATGACCAGCTTCTCCGGGTTCTGCCCCTGGAAGATCGCCAGGTTCTGCGCGCGCAGCTCGGCGGCCGGGCCCTCGGCGGACTTCGGGATCGCCTTCTCGATGTCGTTCATCATGGTGGGCGGGGTGGCGTCCAGCAGGACCAGCCCCTTGACCCGGTCCTGGTGGTCGGGGGCGTACCGGGCGGCGATCAGCCCGCCCAGCGAGTGACCGGCCAGGACGACCGGGGCCTTCCCGGCGACGCGGTCGAGCACGCCGGTCAGGATCCGGCCACTGGCGGCCAGGTCCTGCGGGCCGTCCGGCTGGTCGCTCTTGCCCGCGCCGAGCCGGTCGTAGGAGCAGACCCGGTGCTTGCCGCTCAACGTCTTCTGCAGGGGCGCCATCTTGTCCAGCCCGTCGCCGCCGCCGTGCATCAGGACGACGACCGGCCCGCTCTCGACCGGTTCGCCCGAGCAGGACACGTTCACCGACCGGCCCGCCACGGTGATCTTCTCAGTACCGGAGATCGGCGCGGCCGCGGACGCCTTCGTGGAGGGCGCGGCGGGCGCGGAGGGCGTGGAGGCGGCGAAGGGGTCCCAGTTCTCCATCGCGTCGCCGTCGCAGCCGGCCACCCCCACGCCGAGACCGACGCAGCACAGCGCGGCGGCGAGGGGTGTCCTGATCTTGGCGAGCATGAGGTCCTCCAGTGAGCCGGCCGCCGCGAGGGCGATGCGCACGGCGGGAATACGAGCGGGAAGGGCCGGCGGAACGCCGCGGCCGCCCCGCAACGTTACGGACCGTGCGGCGCCGGGATCGTCACCGCACGGTGGACATTTCCCGGTAGCTCGCACGGGGGACAAAGCAGGCTTATCGGTGCCCGCACCACCGCTGTCCCGCTACGCTCGCCCGGTGATCGATCTGCGGCGGGCCACGGAGTTGTGGCGGCGGTGCGACGTCGTGGTCCGGGATCTGCCGTTCGGGCTGCTGGTGGCGGTCGCGTCGCTGCTGCCGGGCCTGCACGACAAGGGCACGCAGGTGGGCGACCTGCCCGCCCGTCCCTTCGACGCGGTGGCCCTGGTGGCGATCGCCCTGGAGTGCCTGCCGCTCGCCGTCCGGCGGCGGTGGCCGGCGGTGTGCCTCGTGCTGGTGTCGCTGGGTTTCGTCCTCGACCAGCTGCGTGCCTACCACCTGTTCGCGAGCAACGTGCTGCCCGTCGCGCTCATCAGCGCGGGCGCCCACCTGGAGCGGTTCCGGCGCGCCACCGTGGTCCTCCTCTCGCTGGCGTACGTGCCGCTGGCCCTCGCGCTCGACCGGCTCGGCGCGGACGAGCGGGTCGAGGGGTACGTGGTGTTCTACCTGGCACTGGCGCTCACCTGGGGCATCGGGGCCTGGCTGCGTTCGACCCGGGCCGCGGAGGAGGAACGCCGCCGCCACGTCGCCGAGGCCACCCGCGCCGCCGAACGCACCCGGATCGCCCGCGAGCTGCACGACGTCGTGACGCATCACGTGACGGCGATGGTGGTGCAGGCCGAGGCCGCCCGCTACCTGACCGCCGTCCCGGAACGGCTCGACGCGACGCTGGACGCCGTCACCGACACCGGCCGCCGGGCCATCGCCGACCTGCGGCACATGCTCGACCTGCTCAAGGCCGATCACGACCCCGACGGCCTGCCGTCCGCCGCCGACCTGCACACCCTCGTGGAGCGGACCCGCCGGGCGGGGCAGCCGGTGGAGTTCGCCGAGGAGGGCGGCCGGGCGGAACCGGCGGGCAGCGCCGAGCTGGTCGCCTACAGGGTCGTCCAGGAGGCCCTGACGAACGCCCTGAAACACGCCCACGGCAGCCCGACCACGGTCCGGGTGCGTCACGGCGGGAAGGAGATCAGCGTGGTGGTGAGCACCCACGGGCCCGGCTCCCGGGCCGCCGCCCCGGGCGGGAGCGGGCGGGGCCTGGCCGGGCTCCGCGAGCGCGTGGAGGCCCTGGGCGGCGAGTTCAGCGCCGGCCGGCAGGCGGGCGGCGCCTTCGTGGTGCGGGCCCGGGTCCCCGCGGGCGGCCCGTCGTGAGCGCGCCGATCCGGGTCCTGGTCTGCGACGACCAGGCGCTCATCCGCACCGGCTTCGCGACGATCATCGACGCCCAGCCGGACCTGGAGGTGGTGGGGGAGTGCGGCGACGGCCGCGCCGCGGTGGACCTCGCCCGCCGGCTGAGCCCCGACCTCGTCGTCATGGACGTGCGCATGCCGGTGCTCGGCGGCATCGAGGCCACCCGGCTGCTGGCCGGCGCAGGGGTCGACGACCCGGTCAAGGTGCTCGTGGTGACCACGTTCAACCTCGACGAGTACGTCTACGAGGCGCTGCGCGCGGGGGCCAGCGGATTCCTGCTCAAGGACGCCCCGCCGGCGCAGCTCCTGCACGGCATCCGCACCGTCGCCTCGGGCGCCGCGCTGCTGGCCCCCGAGGTGACGCGCCGGCTCGTCGGCCGGTACGCGGCCCGCATCCGTCCGGCCGAGCCGCCGTCCGGGGAGACCGCGCTGACGCCGCGCGAGCTGGAGGTGCTGCGCCTGATCGCCGACGGCCGGTCCAACAGCGAGATCGCCGCCGCGCTGGTGATCAGCCACGAGACCGTCAAGACGTACGTGTCACGCATCCTGGCCAAACTCGGCCTGCGCGACCGGGTGCAGGCGGTGGTCTACGCCTACCGCCGGGGCCTGGCGACCTGACGCCTCACAGCGGCGCGGAGTCGAGGGGGATCGGGCGGAACATCTCCGGCTCGTCCTCGGGGGTCAGCGCCGTCGGGCCGAAGATCCAGTCCACGAACGAGTAGTCATGGACGTCGCGCTCCCGCAGCAGGGCGTTGCGCTGCAGTCTCCGGACGCCCTCCAGGTGCCACAACGCGCCCCACGCCCGCGCCGTGCCGACCACCCGGCGGCAGTGCTCGGGCCGGACCGCCTCGTAGGCGGCCAGCGCCCGGTCCCAGTCGACTCCCGCGGCGACCGGGCGGCCCTCGGCACGCTGGGCGGCGACGTGCTCGCCGAGCACCCAGCCGTCCTCGATCGCCATGATCGCGCCCTGCGCCATGTACTGCAGCGGCGGGTGCGCGGCGTCCCCGAGCAGCGCGATGCGCCCGGTGACCCAGGTCATGATCGGGTCGCGGTCGAACATCCGCCACCACCGGTCGCGCCACATCAGCGGCAGGCCCTGCTGGACCTGGTCGCAGGTTCCCGCGAACGCCGCGTCCAGCTCGTCGGGGGTGCCCCAGTCGTCCTCGCCGGCCAGCGCCTTCGGCGACTCGAACACGGCGACCTGGTTGAACGTCTCCGCGCCCCGCAGCGGGTACTGCACGAAGTGGCAACGTGGCCCGACGTACACGACGACGTCCTTGTCGTGCACGTCGTTGCCGGCGACCTGCTCGAACGGCACCGCGCAGCGGTAGGCGACATATCCGGAGTTCACCGGCTCGTCCTGGACCAGCAGTTCGCGGGCGATCGAGTGCAGGCCGTCGGCGGCGATCACCACGTCCGCCTCGTCCACGACGCCGTCGGCGAAGCGCACCCGGGCGCCGCCGTCGACGTTCTCGTACCAGGTACAGCGGGCGTCGGTGAGCAGTTCGACGCCCGCCCGCTCGCAGGCGCGCAGCAGGATGCCGTGCAGGTCGCTGCGGTGGATCACCAGGTAGGGGTAGCCGTAGCGGCGTTCGACGTCGCGCAGGTCTAGCCGGGTCAGCTCGGCGGCGTCCAGGGCGTCCTTCATGACCATGCTCTCGGGCAGCACGCCGAGCGCGGACGCCTCGGCCAGCAGGCCGTAACGGTCCAGGATGCGGGTGCAGTTCGGGGCGAGCTGCAGGCCGGCGCCGACCTCGCCGAACGCCGAGGCCTGCTCGTACACCCGGACCCGCAGGCCCTGGCGGATCAGGGCGAGGGCGGCGGACAGACCGCCGATGCCGCCCCCGACGACGATCACGTCGGCACGGGTGGAGGGGAGGGTGCCCATAGGATCTTCCTTCTCGTCACAGCCACGGGGGCAGGGTCGGTGGGCGTCCGCCGCCGGCGACGGTCACTCCGCCCGCCGGGCGTCCGGCCAGATAGGCGGTCACGTCGGGCAGCGACCCCTCGACGTCGGGCACCGCGCCGGGCCCGCGCTTGGCGCGGATGTCCTCCCGCAGCTCCCGCAGGAAGCCGTCGGGAAGGTCGGCGAAGGTGAGCCCGGCGGCCAGGTCCACCGCGTGCACCATGACCTCCCGGCTGCGCATCCAGGGGATCTCGCTCGCCGGCACGGTCCGTCCCTGCGCGGTCACCACCTCGGCCCGCCACGCCTCCTCGGGCAGGGCCGCCATGGCGGCGGCCAGGGTTGCGGCCGACTCGGTGAACCACCGGGTCAGCTCGCCGGCGTCCAGCAGGGAGCCCCGCTCGATCCCGGCGGCGCGTTCCTGCGGCGAGGCGTACATCGGGCTCGGCTCGCCGGTGCGCGCCCAGCGGACCAGGTTGCCGATCGCCTCGGCGTTCGCCGCCAGGTGTGCCACGACGTGCTTGCGCGTCCAGCCGGGCAGGGCCGAGGCGGCGCCGTACTCGCGCTCGGACAGACCGGCGATCGCCGACGCGCACAGGCCGGTGCCCGTCTCGACCCACGCGAGCGTGGTGGCGAGGTCGCGCGCCATCACGCGCCCTCGCCGACGACGCGGTTCTCCAGCCGGCCCAGCCCCTCGATCTCGGTCACGACGAGCTCGCCGCCGCGCAGGAAGACCGGCGGCTTGCGGGCGTGGCCGACGCCGCCCGGCGTGCCGGTGGCGATGACGTCGCCCGGGTTGAGGCGGACCATCGTCGAGACGTAGCGGACCAGGTGGACCGGGTCGAAGAGCAGGTCGCCGGTGTTGTCCGACTGCATCACCCGGCCGTCCACCTCGCACCGGACGTCGAGCGCCGGCCGCGGGCCGGTCTCGTCGGCGGTGACCAGGAACGGGCCGATCGGGGTGGTGGAGTCCCAGTTCTTGCCCTGCAGCCACTCCCGGGTCCGGAACTGCCAGTCCCGGCAGGTGACGTCGTTGAGCACGGTGAACCCCGCGATCGCGGCGACCGCCTGCTCCTCGTCCGCGCGCCGCACCGGCCGGCCGATGACCACGGCGAGCTCGGCCTCCCAGTCGAACTGGTCGGTCTCCGCCGGACGCCGGATGTCGTCCGCGGCGCCGATCAGCGTGTCGGCGAACTTGGCGAAGAGCGTCGGGTACTCGGGCAGGTCCCGGCCCATCTCCTTGATGTGGTTCTGGTAGTTCAGCCCCACGCAGACGACCTTGCTCGGCCGCGGCACGACCGGGGCCAGGTCGGCGCCGGCGAGCGGGTGGCGCGGGCCGTCGGCCGCCGCGGCGCCCTCCAGGCCGCCGGGCGCGGCCAGCACCGCGCCGACGTCGGCCCGGCCCACCTCGACGAGCTCGTCGCCCTCGACGCGGACGGCGGCGGTGCGGTGGTCGTCCAGGCGGACGGTGGCGAGCTTCATCGGCTGTTCTCCTCGGTGTGGCTGCGGTACAGGCCGAGCCTGGTGAAGATCGGGGCGTCGCTGAACTGGAACAGGTCGAGCGCGCCGGAGTCGGAGTCGGAGGCCGACGCCTCCGAGCGGATCGACAGCGGCTGCCAGGACGGCACGACGAACAGGTCGCCGCGGCTCACCCGCCAGGACCGGTCCCCGACGGTGACCTGGCCGGACCCGTCGAAGACCTGGTAGACCGACGAGCCGGTCTCCCGGTACGGCGCGGTCTCCACGCCCGTCGTGATCCGGTGGAACTGCGCCCGGATCGTCGGCAGCACGTCGCCGGCGGTCGTCGGGTCGATGTAGCGGACCAGGGCGTGGCCGGGCTCGATCGGGCCCGCGTGCCCCTCCCGCTCCAGCGCGAGCTGGTCGGTCAGCGCGGCGTCGGTGTCGGTCCAGCGGTAGCAGAGCAGCGGCGTGCCCTCGTGCAGGCGGAGCTGGGAGACCGGGGCCAGGCCGGGGTGCCCCCAGAGCCGTTCGGCGCGCGAACGGCCGGGGGTGGCGTGCTCCTCCTCGGTGAGGGTGTCCCGGCCGAAGTCGAAGAACTGCGCCTCGACGCCGTACTGGAAGGGGATGTCGAGCCCGTCGATCCAGGCCATGGGCGTGTCGGCCGCGTTGTGGTGGGCGTGCCAGTGCAGGCCGGGCTGGGGGAGGAAGTCGCCGCGGCGCATCGGCACCGGGTCGCGCTCGACCACGGTCCACACGCCCTCGCCCTCGACGACGAAGCGGAAGGCGTTCTGGCTGTGCCGGTGCTCGGGGGCGTTCTCGCCCGGCATCAGGTACTGGATCGCGGCCCACAGGGTCGGCGTCGCGTACGGCTTGCCGCCCAGGCTGGGGTTGGCCAGCGCGATCGCCCGGCGCTCACCGCCGCGGCCGACCGGGACCAGTTCACCGGCGCGGCCGGCGAGGTCGAGCAGCGTGCCCCACTCCCACCGGTGCGGCTGCGCGCTGGAGCGCGGGTGCGGCGGCATCAGGTCGCCGATCTCCGTCCACAACGGGACGAGCAGCGCCTTCTCGAAGCCTCGGTAGAGGTCCTCCAGCTCGGGGCTGAGCGAGGGCTGGTCCGGCCGGTCCACGGCGGCGATCTTGACCGGCGAGCCGCCGGCGTTCAGGTGGGGCATGGCCCCGACTATCCGCGCAGGCGGCCGGGCTGGAAAAGAGGATTCTGCACAGCGGAATTCTTGTGCCAGGATCGGTTCCATGGCCAAGCCCATGAAGACCCCGCCGGCCTACGCGCCCACCAGCGTCGACCATGCCCTGCGGCTCGCGCAGATCCTCCAGCTCGACGGGGTGATCACCGTCTCGGCCGCCGCCGAGCGGCTCGGCGTGGCCCGTTCCACGGCCCACCGGCTGCTGACCGCGCTGGTGTACCGCGATTTCGCGGTGCAGAACGACGACCGCAGCTACCGGGTGGGCCCCGTCCTCGCGCTGGCCGAGCGCGCGCAGTCCGACGTCGGCGCGCTGCGGGCGGCGGCGCTCGGCGAGATGCGGGCCCTGGTGGACCGGATCGACGAGACGGTGAACCTCAGCATCCGCACCGGGCGCAACGTGCGCTTCATCGCCTCGGTCGAGTGCGGGCAGGCCCTGCGGGTGGGCAGTCGTGAAGGCATGGTCTTCCCGGCCCACCAGGCCACCGGCGGCCTGGTGGCGTTGGCGGCCCTGTCGGACGAGGAGCTGGCGCAGCTCTACGCCCCCGGCGACCGGGGTGACCCGGCCGACGAACTGCCCGACCTGGCGCGGCTGCGTCGGGACCTGCGGTCCGTGCGGCACAGCGGGGTCGCGCTCAACCTGGAGCGCACCGAGCGGGGCGTGGTCGCGGTGGGATGCCCGGTGAAGGGCCGCGACGGCGCGACCGGCGCGGCGCTGTCGATCTCGATGCCCAGCGTCCGCTACTCCCCGAAGGAGATCAAACCCCTCGTCACCGCGCTCACGGCCGCGGCCGACGCGATCAGCCGCGCCCTCTGAGCCACCGGTACATCGTCCGCCTCACCGGAGGAGGTCGCGCCGGGTGAGCGTGCTGCCGAGCGCGGCCGCCGCCGCGCGCACCGCGGCGACGTGCCCCTCGGGCCGGAACCGGCCGGTGGGGCCGGCCACGCTGATCGCGGCGAGCGGCTCGTCGCCGCGCCCCAGCACCGGCGCGGCGACGCACACCAGCCCGACGGCCGACTCCTCCGCCTCGAACGCGACCCCGGTCTCCGTGACGCGCCGCAACTGGCCGCGCAGGATGCTCGGCACGACGACGGTGTGCGGCGTACGCCGTTCCAGCGGCCCGGTCAGCACCTCGCGCCGCAGGTCGGGCCCGGCGTAGGCGAGCAGCGCCTTGCCGATCGCGGTGCAGTGGAGCGGCATCCGGCCGCCCGTGCGCGACGGCGCCCTGGCCTGGCGGTGGCCGCCGATCTTGGCGACGTAGACGACGTCGTGCCCCTCGCGCACGCCGAGGTGCACGGTCTCGTGGGTGCGTTCGTAGAGGTCCTGCAGGAACGGCATGGCCAGCTCCAGCAGGCTGCGTTCGAGCGAGGCGAGCATGCCGAGCTCGAACAGGCCGCGGCTGAGCCGGTAGCCGCCGTCGGCGCGGTCGAGCAGGCGGTTGGCGACCAGATCGCCCGACAGCCGGTGGACGGTCGCCTTGTGCAGGCCGGTACGCCGCACCAGCTCGGCGAGGCTGACGACCCGGTCGTCGGGACGGAAGGCGCGCAGGATCGTCACCGCCTTGCCCAGCACGGTGTCGAGGTCGGCCCGATCGGTCACCCGAACAGCGTATCGCTGAACGAGACGATGTGCTGGTTGGGGCGGCATCCTGCCTGCACAGTGGGGGGATGAACGAAACCAACGGGCCCGCCGCCGCGAGCCCGTCCGACATCGCCGCGGCGGCCGGGCGGCTGGCCGGCGCCGCCGCGTCCGGCGTGCCGTGCGCCCCCGTGCGGGACCTGATCGGCCGCGACGACCTGGCCGCCGCGTACGCCGTCCAGGCCGCGCTGACCGCCTCCCGGCTGGCCGCCGGCGCGCGCGTCACCGGACGCAAGATCGGCCTGACGTCGGAGGCGGTGCAACGCCAGCTCGGCGTCGACCAGCCCGACCTGGGCGTGCTGTTCGAGGACATGGCCTACGCCGACGGCGACGCGATCCCGGTCACGCGGATCCTCCAGCCGCGGGCCGAGGCGGAGATCGCGTTCGTGCTCGGCGCCGACCTGGACGAGGGCCCGCTCGACGCCCCCCAGGTCCGCGCCGCGATCGAGTACGCCGTCGCCGCGCTGGAGATCTGCGGCAGCCGGATCGCCGGGTGGGACATCTCCTTCGGCGACACGGTCGCCGACAACGCCTCCGCGGGCGCCTACGTCCTCGGGACGGAACGCCGCGCCCTCGGCGAGTTCGACCCGGTGGAGGTCGCGATGTCGATGAGCATCGGCGGCCAGGAGGTCTCCACCGGCACCGGCGCGGCCTGCCTGGGCGACCCGATCGAGGCGGTCGTGTGGCTGGCCCGCATGGCCCGCGACCTCGGCGAGCCGCTGCGCGCGGGCCAGGTCGTCCTGTCCGGCGCGCTCGGCCCGATGCGGCCGGTCGCCGCCGGCGACACCGTCACCGCCACCCTGTCCGGCCTCGGCACGGTGACGGTCCGCTTCACCGAAGGAGCAGCAGCATGAGCAGGACGAAGGTCGCGATCATCGGCTCGGGCAACATCGGCACCGACCTGATGATCAAGGTGTTGCGCGGCTCGCGGCACCTGGAGATGGGCGCCATGGTCGGCATCGACCCGGCGTCCGACGGTCTGGCCCGCGCCGCCCGGATGGGCGTCCCGACGACGTCCGAGGGCGTCGACGGCCTGATCGGGCTGCCGGACTTCGACGAGATCGGGATCGTCTTCGACGCCACCTCGGCCAAGGCGCACGAGGTGAACGCCGCCAGGCTGCTCCCGCTCGGCAAGCGGCTGATCGACCTGACCCCGGCGGCGATCGGCCCCTACGTCGTCCCCGCCGTCAACCTCGACGAGCATCTCGACGCGCCCGACGTGAACATGGTCACCTGCGGCGGCCAGGCCACGATCCCGATCGTCGCCGCCGTCAGCCGGGTGGCGCCCGTCGAGTACGCCGAGATCGTCGCGTCCATCGCCTCGAAGTCGGCCGGGCCGGGCACCCGGGCCAACATCGACGAGTTCACCGAGACCACCTCGGCCGCCATCGAGCAGATCGGCGGGGCGCGCCGCGGCAAGGCGATCATCATCCTCAACCCCGCCGACCCGCCGCTGATCATGCGGGACACCGTCCTGTGCCTCGTCGCGGCGCCGGACCCGGCCGTCCACGACGAGATCCGCCGGTCGGTCGAGAAGATGGTCGCCGACGTCGCCGCCTACGTCCCCGGCTACCGGCTCAAGCAGCAGGTGCAGATCACCGAGGTGCCCGCCGACCAGCCGGTGGAGACGCTGCTGGCCGCCGGCGCGGCGCGGCCCACCCACCAGGTGTCGGTCTTCCTCGAGGTCGAGGGCGCCGCGCACTACCTCCCGGCCTACGCCGGCAACCTCGACATCATGACCTCCGCCGGCCTGCGGGTCGCGGAACGCATCGCCGCACGGAAGGCGGGCCTTCGATGACCACCCCGATCTTCGTCCAGGACGTCACCCTGCGCGACGGCATGCACGCCGTCCGCCACCGCATCGGCCTGGAGGACGTCAAGCGTATCGTCACGGCGCTGGACCGGGCCGGCGTCGACGCGATCGAGGTCGCGCACGGCGACGGCCTGGCCGGCGGGTCCCTCAACTACGGTCCCGGCTCGCACACGGACTGGGCGTGGATCGAGGCGGCGGCGTCGGTGCTGGAGAACGCCCGCCTGACCACGCTGCTGCTGCCCGGCGTCGGCACCGTCCACGAGCTGAAGCGCGCCTACGACCTCGGCGTGCGGTCCGTCCGGGTCGCCACGCACTGCACCGAGGCCGACATCTCCGCCCAGCACATCGCCGCGGCCCGCGAGATCGGCATGGACGTGTCCGGCTTCCTGATGCTCTCCCACATGGCCCCGCCCGAGGAGCTGGCCCGGCAGGCCAAGCTCATGGAGTCCTACGGCGCGCACTGCGTCTACGTCACCGACTCCGGCGGCCGGCTCACCATGAACGACGTGGCCGCGCGGGTCCGCGCGTACCGCGACGTGCTCGACGACGGGACCGAGATCGGCATCCACGCCCACGAGAACCTCTCGCTGTCGGTCGCCAACTCCGTCGTCGCGGTCGAGAACGGCGTCTACCGGGTGGACGCGTCGCTGGCCGGTCACGGGGCGGGCGCGGGCAACTGCCCGCTGGAGGCGTTCGTCGCGGTCGCCGACCTGTCGGGCTTCGAGCACCGGTGCGACCTGTTCCAGCTCCAGGACGCCGCGGACGACATCGTCCGCCCGCTGCAGGACCGTCCGGTGCGGGTCGACCGGGAGACGCTGACCCTGGGATACGCCGGCGTCTACTCGTCGTTCCTGCGGCACGCGGAGGCCGCCGCCGCGCGGTACGGCGTCGACGTGCGCGGCATCCTCATGGAGTGCGGCCGCCGCCGGCTGGTCGGCGGCCAGGAGGACATGATCGTCGACATCGCCCTCACGCTCGCCGCCGGGCGCGAGCAGCAGTCCGCCTGACCGTCAGGCCGCCGGGCGCGAGCAGCAGTCCGTCTGACCGTCAGCCGCCG